>DATINY010000457.1:0-2259 GCA_035473755.1 Streptosporangiaceae bacterium | reverse complement strand
TGGCCGACTCCGAGATCGAGATGGGCATCGGCATCCACGGCGAGCCCGGCCGCACCCGGGCCCCGCTCGCCCCGGCACGCGACCTGGCCGCCGCCGCCCTCGATGCCATCGGTGCGGACATGCCGCTGTCCGGCGACCTGCTGGTGATGGTCAACGGCATGGGCGGCACCCCGCTGCTCGAGCTGTATGTGCTGTTCAACGAGGTACGGCAGCACCTGGAGGGACAGGGTGCCCGGATCGCCAGGAACCTGGTCGGCAACTACATCACCAGCCTGGAGATGCAGGGCTTTTCGGTGACGGTCTGCCAGCTCACCGACACGCTCACGCGGCTGTGGGATGCCCCGGTAGACACACCCGCCCTGCGCTGGGGACGCTAGCTCCACTGGCTCCCCGGAGCGCAGGACAAGCCGGCCGGTACGCCTGGCCCCTGCGCTCTGGGGACGCTAGCACCACTGGTTCCCAGATCACAGGAGAAACCATGCAAGCTGACGTGTTCCGGGCCTGGATCACGGCCGCCGCCGCGGTCATCGAGGAACAGCGTGACCACCTGACCCAGCTGGACGCGGCGATCGGCGACGCCGATCACGGCATCAACCTGTCCCGGGGGTTCACCGCTGTGCTCAGCGCGATCGAGTCGGCCGCCCCGGCGACGCCGGGTGCTGTCCTCACGCTGACCGGGTCGACGCTGATCTCCAAGGTCGGCGGCGCCTCCGGCCCGCTGTACGGGACGGCCTTCCGCAGCGCCGGCAAGGCACTGGGCGACACTGCCGACGCGGACCTGCCCGGCCTCGCAGCCGCCCTCGAAGCGGCCCTGGCCGGAGTGCAGCGGCTTGGGGCTGCCCGCGAAGGTGACAAGACGATGGTGGACGCGCTGGCACCGGCGGCAGGCGCCTTCAGCAAGGCGGTCGCGGAAGGAGCATCAGACGCCGACGCCCTCACCGCGCTCGCTGACGCCGCCCAGGCGGGGGCGATGGCTACCATCCCGATGCAGGCGCTCAAAGGACGGGCAAGCTACCTCGGGCCACGCAGCGTCGGTCACGAAGACCCCGGGGCAGCCTCCACCGCACTGATCCTCGCCGCCCTCCGCGATGCCGCGCTGGCGGCCCAATGACCCAGCCCAGCGGCTACCGGGGCCTGACCGTGTCCGAGGGGGTGGCGGCCGGGCATCGCTACGTCCCTGCCACCCAGCCCGGCCCTGTGCAGGCAACCCCGGACGAGGTGGCTGGCGCCTTCGCCGCCGTGGCACGCGAACGGTCCGCGCTCGCGCAGCAACTACGAGAAGACGGGCGCAGCGACGAGGCCGGTATCGTCGCCATCGGCGCGCTGATCGCGGCCGACCCCGCCCTGGTCGGCCCGGCCGTCGCGGCGGCACGTGACGGCACCGACGCCGCGGCCGCGGTCGAGCGCTCGGCCGCCGCCCAGGCTGCGGCGATCGCCGCACTGGCCAACCCCGACCTCGCCGCCCGCGCAGACGACGTGCGCCAAGTCGCCGACGCCGTGCTGGCGCACCTGGCCGAGGGCACGGCAGCCCCGCCCCCAGCCGGCAGCTTTATCCTCGTCCGGCGCCAGGTAGACCCGGTGGACCTGATCCGGTTCGCCGAGGCCGGGCTGGCCGGTGCGGTGTCGGTCTCCGGCGGTGCCAGCTCCCATGCCGCCATCATCGCGCGCGGGCTGGGCATACCCATGCTGGCCGGCGCCGATCCGGAGGTGCTCACGGCCCCGGCCGGGCGCCTGGCCATCGTGGACGGGGTGAACGGCCGCCTCGTCGTGGACCCCTCGCCGCAAGAACTGGCCGCCGTGGCCGGGCCCGCCGCACAGCCGCGGGCGGCGGGGGCCTTGGGCCCCGCCAATGGCGCGCCCGGCCCGGCCTGGAGTGGCGGCAGCGGCCCCGCCCCATCCCCCGCCGCACCCCCGCGAACCACGGACGGCCAGGAGATCACCCTGCTCTGCAACGCGGCATCCGCAGCCGAGACCCGGCTCGGCCTGACCGCCGGGGCCGCGGGCGTTGGCCTGCTGCGCACCGAGATCCCCTTCACCGGCGCCACAGCGTGGCCCTCAGAAGCCGAGCACCGCCGCGCGCTCGATCCGGTGCTCGGCCTGCTCACCGGCCGGCCCGCGGTGGTGCGGCTGCTCGACTTCTCCGGCGACAAGATCCCTTCGTTCCTGGCAGGCGGGCAAGCGGGCCTAACGGCACTGCTCGCTCACCCGCGTGCCCTGGCCGATCAGCTCCGTGCGGTACTGCACAGCGGCCGGGATACC
>DATINY010000456.1:0-16335 GCA_035473755.1 Streptosporangiaceae bacterium | reverse complement strand
ATGACGCCGAGTGGGCCGATGCCGAGGATCTCGACGCCGAGGACTACGACTTCGAACCACCTGCGGGGGATCATGACGCCGAGTGGGCCGACGCGGGGGGCTACGGCCCCGGTCCCGGCCCCCATCCCGGCCGGCCCTATCCGCAGGGCGGTGCCTCCCACCTCGGCTGGACGCGGTGAATCCCGGCCCGCTGCCCGAGGTGATGCGCATCTCGCAGGCCCGCCTGACCGCGGGGCTCGACCGGTACGCCCGGATTGACCTGGACACACATCAGCAGATCTTCGGCGCGATACAGCGCATGAACGCCAGGCAACTGGTCGAGATGGTCGAACGGGTCGATATCCGGGGCCGCGGGGGGGCCGCGTTCCCCTTCGCCCGCAAGATCCGGGCCGTGATGGACTCGGCCACCGCCCGCAGGCGCAAGACGGTGATCCTCGTCAACGGGACCGAGGGTGAGCCCGGCAGCGCCAAGGACAAGATGCTCCTGCTCCGGTCCCCCTACCTCGTCCTCGGCGGCGCGCTCCTGGCCTGCCGCGCCCTGGGCGGCAAAGAGATCGTGGTGGGGGTGGCCGGGACCGGGCCCGATGGGCTGGTCGGCCGGTCGGTCACGGAGGCCGCCGCGGCTGAACCGGAACTGAAGGCCCTGGTGCGGGTGGTCGAGGTACCGGACCGGTTCGTGTCCGGCGAGGGCGGCGCCCTGGTCAACGCGGTCAACGGCAAGCCGGCGATCCCGCCCGGCCGCAAGCGGCGCGCCAGTGACGCCGGCGTGGACGGCCTGCCCACCCTGCTGTCCAACGCGGAGACCTTCGCGCAGCTGGCCGTGCTCGCCATGCTCGGTCCCGACGGCTACGCCTCGATCGGCACCGCCGACGAGCCGGGCACCGTCCTGCTCACCGTGGGTGGCGCGGTGTCCCGCCCGGCGGTCGTGGAGGTCCCCTCGGGCGTTCCGCTGGGCGTCGTGCTCGACATCTGCGGTGCGAGGGTGGGCGATGGGGTCCTGGTCGGCGGCTACCACGGCAAATGGCTGCCGCGTGAGGTCGCCTACAACGTCCCGGTCTCGCGGGCCGGGCTGGCGGCGGCGGGCGGCGCGCTCGGGGCCGGCATCGTCCTGCCGCTCGGCGAGGGGACCTGCCCGGTGGGGGAGGTGGCGCGGATCGCCCGCTACCTGGCCAAGGAGTCGTCGGGCCAGTGCGGCCCGTGCCAGCTGGGCCTGCCCGGCATCGCCCGCTCGCTGAGCGCCCTGGCCGAGGGGTCGGGCGGAATGGACGCGCTGGACACCGCGCGCCGCGCTGCGGGCTCGGTCCGTGGCCGCGGGGCCTGCAGCCATCCGGACGGGGCATCCCGGTTCGTCTTCTCGGCCATCGAGGTGTTCACCGACGACCTGGCCGCGCACGTGTTCCGCGGCGGCTGCGGCCGGCCGGTGGAGGGCACCCTGCCGCTCGACGGGCAGGACGAGGCCCGGCTGGCGGTCGACTGGACCCGGTGCCGGGGACACGGCCTGTGCAGCCGGCTGGTGCCCGAACTGGTGCAGCTGGATGCCCAGGGCTTCCCGGTCTTCCTGGACATGCCGGTCCCGTTCTGGCTGGAGCAGCAGGCGGTGCAGGCGGTGCAGATGTGTCCCGCCCTGGCGCTCCGGCTCGAGCCGGCGACGCCGCGCGCGGCGCCCCCGGCGCTCCCTCCCGGCGGAGCCCCGACCGTGAAGGGTGTCCTCCTGGCCTAGGCCCCGCCCCGCTCCCCTTACGCTGGCCCGGGACGCGGGGAAAGGCGAAGGCGCGGGGACCAGGAAAGGCCAGGGCGCACATGAAGGCCGCGCGGTTGCACGGAGCGGGCGATATCCGGGTGGGCGAGGAGCCGGTCCCGGAGCCCGGGCCGGGGATGTGCCTGGTACGGGTGACCGCGGTCGGCATCTGCGGCTCGGACCTGCACTGGTGGAACGAGGGCAACATCGGTGACACGCCTCTGACGGCCCCGATGGTGCTAGGCCACGAGGCCGTCGGCGTGATCGAGGACGGCCCCCGGCGCGGCGAGCGGGTCGCGATCGACCCGGCCATCTGGTGCGGTACATGCCGGCCCTGCCGCGACGGTTACCGCAATTTGTGCACCCGCGTCCAGTTCGCGGGGCACGGCAGCCAGGACGGGGCCATGCGCGAGTTCATGGCCTGGCCGGACCATCTGCTGCACCGCCTGCCGGACGGCATCACCGATGCCGGCGGGGCGGTGCTGGAGCCGCTCGGCGTCGCCATCCACGCACTCGACCTCGGCCATGTCCGGCTCGGCTCCGCCGTCGCGGTCGTCGGCTGCGGCCCGATCGGGCTCCTGCTGACCCAGGTGCTGCGGGCGGCCGGGGCCGGCCCGGTCACCGCGTTCGACCCGCTGCCGCACCGGCGGGCCGCCGCCACCCGCTTCGGCGCGGCCGCCGCCCTCGGCCCGGCAGCCGTGCGAGCCCCGGGCGACCTCGGCCACGTCGTCGGCGAGGGAGTGGACGTGGCCTTCGAGATGGCGGGCACCGGCGAGGCAGTGCAGCTGGCGATGCTGGCCACCCGGCCCGGCGGGCGGGTGGTGCTCGGCGGCATCCCGGCCAGCGACCAGATCGCCTTCGGGGCCTCGGCCGCCCGTCGTAAGGGGCTCACCATCGCCATGGCCCGCCGGATGAACGAGGTCTACCCGCGGGCGATCGGGCTCGCGGCCGGCGGCCAGGTGGAACTCGATCCGCTGGTGACCGGCCGGTTTGGCCTGGCCGGGGCGCCGGACGCGATGGCCGCCGCGGCCGCCCGCACCGGCCTGAAGATCATCGTCGAGCCGTCCGCCTGACGGCCATGCAGGCCCGCCGCCCGGCCGCAGGGCCGATCGGAGCCGGGCTGTCAGCCGGCGGACCGGCCTGGCGAAGCGTGAGGCCCGCCGGGCCCGGGCCAGCCTCCCGGTAACATCCATCCGTGGCCGACACCTTCTTCGTCCCCGCCGGTGAGGACACGTGGCTGGCCACCCGCCACACGACCGGGCCGTGGGATGCGCGGGCCCAGCACGGCGGCCCGCCGAGCGCGCTCCTGGGCCGGGCGATCCAGCGGTGCGAGCCCCGCGACGACATGATCATCGCCCGCTTCACCTGCGAGATCCTGCGTCCCATCCCGGTGGGCGAGATCCGGGTGCAGGCCCGTCTGACCCGTCCCGGCCGCAGCGTCGAGCTGCTGGAGGCGGTCGCAAGCGGAGGCGGCCGCGACGTGGCCCGCGCCACCGCCTGGCGGGTCCTGCGCACGGACAGCCCGCCGGTTCCGCCCCGGCCCGCGCCGCCGCCCCCGCTGCCCGCCGAGACGCCGCCCCCGCCGCCCAGGGAAGGCTGGGTGGACGGGTACCTGTCGGCCATCGAATGGCGGCCGGTGCACGGCCACTTCACCGAGCCCGGCCCGGCGACGATCTGGGCCCGGATGCGGTACCCGCTGCTGCCGGACGAGGAAACCGGCCCGCTGGAGCGGGTGCTCGCCGTCGCCGACAGCGGGAACGGTGTCGCCAGCGCGCTCGACATCCGCCGCTGGCAGTTCATCAACCCCGAGCTCACCGTCCATCTGCAGCGCGAGGCGGCCGGCGAATGGATCTGCCTGGACGCGCGGACCGTCATCTCCACCGGCGGCGCGGGCCTGGCGACATCCGTCCTGTCCGACCTCGACGGCCAGGTCGGTGTCGGCGCGCAGTCCCTGCTCGTCGCGCGCCGCCCCGGCTAGCCAGCCCCGCGCCGCGGAAGGGCGCAATGCTGGCGGCCCGCCACGGGCTAGCCCTGGCGCTGGCTGACCTTCGCCTCGGCCTTGGCCAGGCGCCGGAGCGCGCCGTCCAGCGCGCGGGCCGCCACGTCCCGGAGCCGCTCGGCCTGCCGGAGGAGCCGCAGGGCCTGAGCCGATTCCCCCTGGACCTGATCCAGCTGCCGCTCGAGCTCGTCGATCTGGCGCTGCAGGACCTGGTGCTTATCGCGCGCGCTGGTGACCTCCTGCTCGGCCTCGTCGAAGCCGGCCTGGGCTTCGCGGACGTCCTCGGCGGCGTCCTGCCGGTTACGCTCGGCCGCCTCGGCCTCCTGCCGGGCCCGCTCGGCCGCCTCGGCCTCGCGCCGGGCGCGAGCCGCCTCCTTGGTTTCGCGCGCATCACCCGGGGCCGCCCGGTCCTTGCGCGCGGGCCGCGACGGGGCCGGCTGCCGGGGCGGCCGTGCCGCCGGTGCTGACCAGACGGCGACCGCATCGCTGATCCCGATGCCCTCCCCGAGACCGGCGTAGGACAGCGCCTTGGTCAGCCGGCCGGAACGGACCGCGTCGGCCATGCCCTGATCGGCGAGCGCCGCCTCCAGGGTGTCCTGTACCTCGCGCTCGACCTGGGCGCTGACGGTCTGGCCCGCCTGCGCCGCCAGCCGCTGGGCCTCCTGGGTCAGCGCGGCGACCAGCCGCCGGCGCTGAGCGGACAGATCCCGCAGCCGGTCCCCATCCAGGGCCCGCTGCGCCTCACGCAGCGACTGGCCGAGCTCAAGCAGGTCATCCACCTGGCCGCCGTCCTCGCGGGCGAGCAGGTTCACCAGCCACGCGCTCACGGTCGGACGGCGCAGCTTCCTGATCGCCCCGGCGAGATCGGCGTCCCCGGACGCGCGCGCCTGGCCGGCCTGCTCGTCGCGGGCGGCTGTGAACGCGGCGGGGGCAAGCGCGTACAGCTCGTCGGCCACCTGCTCCAGGTTCATCGCCTGCACAGACCACGATGATATGCGGCCCGCCGCCGGCGGCCCCTTAGCCGGGCCGCTCCAGGCCGGGCCGCTCCAGGCCGGGCCGGGCCAGGTCAGCCTGCCCCGGCGGGGTGGCCTGCCGGTGGTGGACGATCGAGAGGTCCTCTTCGCCCAGTGCTTCCTCCTCTTCGGTGTCCAGCAGTACCGGCCGGAAGAGCTGCTGGGCGATCAGGGTCGGCACGAAGGCGGACAGGATGACGACGGTCACCAGCTCGGTGTACTGGGTCTTGTCGATGAGGCCGTGGGTGAGGCCGAACAGCGCGGCGATGGAGCCGAAGGTGAGCCCGGTGGCCATCAGCAGCGTGGTGTAGGTGCGCTCCCGCCGCGGCAGCTTGAACGCGGCGGCGGTCGGCCAGACGCCGATCATCTTGGCGGCGAGCTTGACCAGCAGCAGGACCGCGATCACCCCGGCGCCGGAGATGAGCGCCGGCGCAGAGATAAGCGTGCCGGCGCGCAGGAAGAAGAACGGGGTGAGCAGGGCGAAGGCGATGGAGCGCAGCCGGTCCATCAGCACCCGGTCGTGCAGGAACACCCCGGCCACCACCAGCCCGGCGACATAGGCGGGCAGGACCGCCTCGCTGCCCGCCTGGGTGGCCAGCCCGCCGAGCGCGAACAGGACAACCAGCAGCAGCTTGATCTCCGGTTCGGAGACGCGGTGGCCGAACCGGGTGATCGCCAGCCGGACCAGGCGGGGCAGCAGCAGCAGGGTGACCGCGCTGACCGCGATGAAGACGATGAGAAGCCAGTTGTAGCTGGCGAACAGCCCGCCGAGGGCGAGCACCGTGCCCAGGTCGGTGATGAAGCAGGCGGCCAGTATGAGCTTGCCGAGGTCATGACGGTTGAGGCCGGTCTCGACCATCACCGCATAGACGACGGCGACCGACGTGGTGCTCAGCGCGACGCCGCCGATCTCGGCGGCGTGCAGATGCCATCCGAGGACGAGCCGGCAGAACCCGAACGCCGCCAGGAAGGGCAGCAGGAAGGAGACGAGGCCGATGGATACGCTCGCCTTCCAGTGCCCGCGCAGGGATACCGGGTCGATCTCCGCTCCGGCCAGGAACGTCAGCACGAGCGAGCCGATGCCGGCCAGGAAGGTGACGAAACCCGTCTGGCTGACGTGCTGGCTGATGCCAGGGATGTTCCCGGCCAGTGCGCCGACCACGATCTCGGCCAGCGCGGCGGGAACGGCGATCCAGATGCTGACCGTCGAGGCGAGCAGGGCCATGCCCAGCCAGATGGCCGCCACGTAGTAAACGTTCAACTGCTGCTCCTGCCAGGTATGTCCCGGCAGGAGCCAGCGGATGACGGTCGGCTCCCGCCGGGAGGGGTCTCCCGGTAGAAGCCATCAGCCACGGCGGCGGTTCGGGCGCGAGGCCCGCCGGAGCTTCATCCGGCGCTACCGCATCATAGCGGCCGCAGATCGCCGGGCAGATAAGCGCCTAGCTGCTTACCTATCGCCCATGGGGGCCGGTGAACTGGGCGCTGGCGCCGCAACGGCGCAGATCCCCGGCCATCGCTCTATGCATGCGCTCTGGCTGCCGCTGCGGCTGAGGGTCACGGCGGTCGTGATCAGCCCGACAGTTATCAGGAGCCACAGCAGCAGCGCTATTCGCTCGACACCGAGACGCTGGCCGAACCGGCGCCCCGGGCCCCGGCGGGAGTGCCGCCGTTTGCGGCGGGAACGGTGGACGGCCCGCAGGGGGCGCTCCGGGAGCTCCTCGCGCACCGGCATCTCCTCATTCGAGGCCAGCCTGGTGAACGTGCCCATCAGCGCCGCCAACCGGGGGTCCGAACCAGCGAGACCGTCCCTGATCGAGTCCAGGGCCCGCTGCTCCCACGCGTCCGGGCTCATCACTGCACCCTCCATCGCCTTGTCCCGGTCGCCAGGACTGGCCCGGCCTGGACCGATGGAGGCGCCGCGGAAGGCGAGAGGGATGACTGCCGGATCCACGCAACGACCAAGATCATTATTCAGGCCTCCCCCTGCATGTGCGACGCCCCACCACGCCGAAACAGGTAGAAGCCAGCCCGGATCCAGGTACCCCGGGCTCTACGCGAGCCTCATCGCGTGACGCGTGCAGGATACATCACCTGGTCCGCGCCACCTGCAGCTCCCGCCAAGACCACCGGCCCGGCACGCGCATCGGCCGCTGCGGCGTGCTCCCCGGCGGGGCGCCGGCCGGCCACGGCCACCCTCCGGCATGTGAAGCTGTGGCCATGACAGAAAGCGCCGACCGGAAGCTGGTGTTGCTGCGACATGCCAAGTCGGCCTGGCCCGACCTGCCGGATCACGAGCGGCCGCTCGCTGGCCGCGGCCGGCGGGACGCACCCGTGATGGGCCACTGGCTGCGCGCGGCCGGCCACGTGCCTGACCAGGTCCTGTGCTCCACCGCCCGCCGTACCCGCGAGACGTGGCAGCGTGCGCAGCCTGAGCTGGGGGCCGCTCCGCCGGTCAGGTTCGAGGACCAGGTGTACGAGGCCTCGGCGGCGCAGCTGCTGGACCTGGCCCGGCACACAGCACCAGCGGTGAAGACGTTGCTGATCGTGGGCCATGCTCCGGGAATCCCGGATCTGGCCCTCCTGCTGGCCGGAGGCGCCGCGCCCGCAGACGGCGACGGGGGGAGCGGCGTCGTGCCACAAGCCGTCATCGGCCGTATGAGAGTCAAGTTCCCGACCGCCGCGATCGCGGTCCTCGAGCTCACCGGACCCTGGGATCGGCTTGGCCCGGGGACGGCCCGGCTGACCGGCTTCGTGACCCCACGGGACGTGGGAGCGCCGGCGAGCTAACCGCGGCCTTCCGGCACCAGCCGGACGCAGCACCGTCCCTCGGCCGGGTCGAGCACGGCGGCGTAGCGGAGCCGGTCCAGCCGTTCCAGCAGCCCTTCCATGATCGCCAGGTTCATGCCGCAGACCAGGGCGGTGTGCTCGGCGGCCAGGGCGCGGAACGGGCAGTTGGCCAGGGTCAGACCGGCCGGGTCACTGTGGGTCTCGTACCCCTCGTCGTCCAGGACGCCGCGGGCCGCCGCCAGCAGGACCGCGGGAGACGGGCTGTTCCCGGCCCGGCGCTGAACCATGGCGGCCAGCGACCGGCCCCGCTCGCGGGCGGCGCGCTGGAGCGTTTCGGCCACGGGCAGTTCCTCACCCTGCGCCTCGGCGATGGCCCGCGCCATGAGCTGCCCGGCCAGCTCGTAGTTCCGCTCGGGCAGCGTGACGGACAGCTCCCGCGCGCCGCGGCGGTAGAACTTGGCGGGGCGCCCGGCACCGGGCCCCTGGCGCCCGGTGCGCCGCGCGAACTCGGTTTCGAGCAGGCCGTCGTCGACCAGCCGGTCGAGGTGGAACTTGGCCCGGTGCCGCGGCACGCCCACGCCGGCGGCCGCCTCGTCCCGGCTCACCGGCCGCTCCTGGGCGTACACGTACAGATACAGGGCGCGCCTGGTCGGCTCGGCCAGGCTGGCGAGCCCGGCCATGTCGGTGTCGAGCTGGCCCTGGTTCATCGTGGGCTGCCGTCCGCGGCCAGCCCGCACGTCCGGCTCCGCATCCGCTGGCCTCCCTTCTATGAGAGAAGGTTATTGACTAAATTACCAGCACCTGTCTAACGTACAACTTAGTGTCCGTTAGAGCGAGGGGCGGTGCTATGTCGGCCAAGCCGGTATTCCTGATCGCTGGCGCGAGCCTGGCCGGCGCCAAGGCCGCGGAGGAACTGCGCACGCAGGGCTTCGACGGCCGGGTGGTGCTGATCGGCGCCGAGCCGGAACGTCCCTACGAGCGGCCGCCGCTGACCAAGGACTACCTGCGAGGCGAGTCGGAGCGCGAGAAGGCCTACGTCCACCCGGACGGCTTCTACGCGCAGCAGGAGATCGAACTCGAGACCGGCGTGACGGTGACCGGCATCGAGCCCGGCTCGTCCCGGGTGACCCTGGACGACGGCCGGGTGCTCGGCTACGACCGGCTGCTGATCGCGACCGGCGCCGAGCCGCGCCGGCTGCATATTCCCGGGGCGGACCTCGACCGCGTCTGCTACCTGCGCACGCTCGCCGACTGCGACCTGCTGCGGGCACAGCTCGACGCGGGCGGGCGGGCGGTGGTGGTCGGCGCGGGCTGGATCGGCAGCGAGTTCGCCGCCTCGGCGCGCCAGCGCGGGCTTGAGGTCACCGTCATCGATCCGCAGCCGCTGCCCAGCGAGCGGATCTTCGGCCGGGATATCGCGGCCTTCTACCATGACGTGCACGCCCAGCACGGCATCGAGTTCCTGCTCGGCGACGGGGTGGAGGCGTTCGAGGGCGACGGCGCGGTCACCCGGGTGCGGACCGCCAGCGGCCGCCGGGTCGAGTGCGACTTCGCCGTCGTCGGCATCGGCGTGGTGCCCCGAACGGCGTTGGCCAGCGACGCCGGCCTGGAGGTGAACAACGGCATCGTCACCGGCGCCAGCCTCCAGACGTCCGCGCCGGGCATCTTCGCGGCGGGCGACGTTGCGAACGCGTGGCACCCGTTCTACCACCGGCGGATCCGGGTCGAGCACTGGGCGAACGCGCTCAACCAGGGACCCGCCGCGGCCCGGGCCATGCTCGGCGGGCGGGCCGGCTACGACCACATCCCTTACTTCTACTCCGACCAGTACGACGTCGGGATGGAGTACTCGGGGCACGCGCCCGAATGGGATGAGGTGGTCTTCCGCGGCGACCGGGCCGGCGGCGAGTTCATCGCGTTCTGGCTGCGCGGCGGGTGCGTCGCGGCCGGCATGAACGTCAACGTCTGGGACGTGAACGAGCACATCCAGGCGCTGATCCGGGCGGGCAGGCCGGTGGAGGCGGCCGCGCTGGCCGACCCCGGCGTTACGCTGGAATCGCTGGCCGGTGAGCTTGCGGCCGGAGGCTGAACGGGGAACCGCCATGACCTTGAACCCCAACATGCAAAAACTCCGGGAGGCCGGCGTCTCCATCTGGCTGGACACGCTCTCCCGGGACCTGCTGGAGAGCGGCGGGTTCGCCGGGCTGATGAGCGACTACGGCGTCACCGGCGCGACGTCCAATCCCACCATCTTCGCGAAGGCCATCACCCACTCCGACCGCTACGACGGCCAGCTGCGGAAGCTGGCCGCGAGCGGGGAACGCGATCTGCGGGAGCTGTTCTTCTCGCTCGCGCTCGACGACATCCGCGCGGCGGCCCGGCTGCTGCGCCCGGCCCACGAGCAGAGCCAGGGCAGCGACGGGTTCATCTCGTTCGAGTGCACGCCCGATCTCGCCGACGACACCGAGGCGACCATCGCCCAGGCCACCGGCCTGTGGCAACGGCTCGGCCAGCCGAACGTGATGATCAAGGTTCCCGGCACGGCCGCGGGGCTGCCCGCGATCGAGGAGCTGACGCGCCGCGGCGTGAACGTCAACATCACCCTGCTGTTCTCGGTCGAGCGCTACGAGCAGGTGATCGACGCTTACCTGCGTGGCCTGTCGGCGCGGGCCGATGCGGGCGAGCCGGTGGACACGATCAGCTCGGTGGCGTCGTTCTTCCTGTCGCGCATCGACACCAAGGCCGACGCTCAGCTCGATCCCGGCTCGCCCGCCCGCGGCCAGGTCGCGATCGCCAGCGCCCGCGTCGCCTACCAGCGCTACCGGGCCAAGTTCGCCGGCGCCGGCTGGGAGCGCCTGCGCGAGCTGGGCGCCCGGCGGCAGCGGCCGCTGTGGGCGAGCACCGGAACCAAGAACCCGGCCTATTCCGACGTGCTCTACGTAGCGGAGCTGATCGGCCCCGACGTGATCAGCACGATGCCCGAGCAGACGCTGCGCGCGTTCGCCGACCATGGCGCGGTCGCGCGCACGGTCGACGCCGACCCCGATGATGCGGAACGGATCCTCGCCGCGGCCGCCGTGGCCGGGCTCGACCTGGCCGCCGTGACCGCCCAGCTGGAGCGCGAGGGCGTCAGCTCGTTCTGTGATTCCTATCATCAGCTGCTGGGCTGCATCGAGCACAAGCTCACCGCCGTGAGCGCGCGGCCGTAACGTTCACCCCGTGGGAGGGATGCGCGGCACCCTGCTCTGAGTAAGGCTGTTTCCGCCGGTATGACAGGACGTGGAGCATCCGGCCAGGCAGACGGGCGGAAGAGGTGTGTCGTGAGCGAGCCCTTCAAGGGAACGGTCAACGTCGATATCCGGGACTCGGTGCCCGACTGGACGCCGTACGAGCCGCCCAAGGCACCGGACGGCGCGCCGAACGTGGTGTACATCGTGCTCGACGACGTCGGCTACTCGGCCATGAGCTGCTACGGCGGGCCGATCGAGACGCCGAACATCGACCGGATCGCCGCCGATGGGGTCCGGTTCACCCAGTGGCATACCACGGCGCTGTGCTCGCCGACCCGCTCCTGCCTGCTGACCGGGCGCAACCACACCCGCAACTCGATGGCGTGCATCACCGAGGCGGCGGCCGGCTTCCCGAACGGCAGCGGCACGATCCCGCCGGAGAACGGCATGGTGTCGGAGATCCTCGGCGAGCGGGGCTGGAACACCTACATCACCGGCAAGTGGCACCTGTGCCCCACCGACGAGATGAACCTCGCGTCGACCCGGCGGAACTGGCCGACCGGCCGCGGGTTCGAGCGGTTCTACGGGTTCCTCGGCGCCGAGACCAATCAGTGGTACCCGGACCTGACCTACGACAACCACCCCGTGGACCAGCCGAGGTCGCCCGAGGAGGGCTATCACCTGACCGTGGACCTGACCGACAAGGCGCTGGAGTTCATCAGGGACGCGAAGGCGATCGCGCCGGACAAGCCGTTCTTCCTCTACTACGCACCGGGTGCGGCCCACGCGCCGCACCACGTCCCGCGGGAGTGGATCGAGCGGTACGCCGGGAAGTTCGACATGGGGTACGACGCGATGAGGGAGCAGACGCTCGCCCGCCAGAAGGAGATGGGCATCGTCCCGGCCGATACCGAGCTTCCCCCGGTCAACCCCATCGGCACGCCCGGCGAACGCACCGGTCCCGACGGCCTGCCCTTCCCCGCCGTGGACTACACCAAGCCGTGGGACTCCCTGTCGGCGGATGAGAGGCGCCTGTTCAGCCGGATGGCGGAGGTCTACGCCGGGTTCTTGTCCCACGCCGACCACCACATTGGGCGGCTGCTGGACTACCTGGAGGAGACCGGGCAGCGCGACAACACCCTGGTGATCGTCGTCTCCGACAACGGCGCCAGCGGCGAGGGCGGCCCGGACGGGTCGGTGAATGAGAACCTGCTGTTCAACGGCATCCCCGATGATCTGCAGCGGAACCTGGCGATGATCGACGAGCTGGGCGGGCCGAAGACCTACAACCACTACTGCACCGGCTGGGCGATGGCCTTCAACACGCCGTTCAAGATGTGGAAGCGCTACGAGTTCAACGGCGGCACCAGCGACCCGTGCATCCTGGCCTGGCCGTCGGTTCTCGGCCACGGCGGTGAGATCCGCCACCAGTACCACCACGCCATCGACATCGTGCCCACCGTCCTCGACCTGCTGGACGTCACGCCGCCGGACACGATCAAGGGATTCACGCAGTCCCGGTTCGACGGGGTGAGCATGCGCTACAGCTTCGACGATCCGTCGGCCCCGTCGGCCCGCAAGACGCAGTTCTTCTCCATGCTCGGCTCGCGGGGGATCTGGCACCAGGGCTGGAAGGCGGTCACCACCCACCCGACCATCAGCGGCTGGAGTCACTTCAACGACGACACCTGGGAGCTGTACCACACCGATGTGGACCGGGCCGAGGTGCACGACCTGGCGGCCGAGCACCCGGACAAGCTGCGGGAGATGGTGAACTTGTGGTTCGCCGAGGCCGGCGCCAACGGCGCCTTCCCGCTCGACGACCGGACCCCGCTGGAGGTGCTCAACACGCCCCGGCCGCAGCTGGCCAGCCCGCGCGACCGCTACGTCTACTACCCCGATGTGGCCGACGTCCCCGAGCACCAGGCCGCGAACATCCACAACCGCTCCTACACCATTGGCGCCCAGGTGGACATCCCCGCGCCCGGCGCCCAGGGGGTGATCTTCGCCCATGGGTCCTGGTTCGGCGGTCACGCACTGTATGTGAAGGATAACCGGTTGCACTACGTCAACAACTTCGTGGGAATCGACGAGCAGATGGTGGTAGCGACCGATGACCTGCCCACGGGGGAGAACCTGATCCTGTCCGCGTCCTACGACAAGGACGGCGAAGATCCCCCCGGCGTCTCCACCGGCATGCTGTCCCTGTACCACGGCGACCGCAAGGTCGGGGAGGGGCGGATCAGGAACCAGCCCGGCTACTTCGAGCTGGCCGGGGAGGGCCTGTGCGTCGGCCGCGACAGCGCCGCGGCGGTCACCGGCGATTACCCGGGCGAGCGGCCCTACCGGTTCACCGGCGGCGTCATCAAGCGGGTCGCGATCGACGTCAGCGGCCAGCCCTACCTCGACCTGGAACGCCAGGCGGCCGCCATGCTCGCCCGCGAGTAGCGAAGGAACCAGCCTGCTGGGAGGCTGGGGCATGAACTTCGCGAGCCTGGGCGCGCTGGTGAGCCGGGTGATCGCCTGGGCGGATCGCGTGCAGCAACGGCACAGCGTGTTCGGCTTCCCATATGGCGTGATCAAGAAGTACGGCGACGACGACGGCGGGCGCGAGGCCGCGCTCATCACCTACTACGGGTTCCTCAGCGTCTTCCCGCTGCTGCTGCTCGGGGTGGCGATCCTGTCGCGGGTGCTGGCCGCGAATCCGGACCTGCGGCGGCAGCTCATCAGCGCCACCGTGCCGGAGGCGCTGCAGTCCACGGTTGAGCACTCGGCGGCCACCTTCCCGACGTCGACCGTCCCGTTCATCGCCGGCCTGATCGGGCTGCTGTTCTCCGGCACCGGCGTCGTGTTCTCCGCGTACCAGACGCTGAACCACGTCGCCGCCGTCCCGCGCAGCGTCCGGGCCGGGTTCTTCCCCCGGTACGTCCGGGTGTTCGTGATGCTGGCGGCGCTGCTGCTCGGGGCGCTGGCGGTGGGCGCGCTGACGGTGATCGTCACGGCGCTGCCTCATCTGGCGGGAGTGGAACGCGCCCTGGACGTGCTCGGGTCGGCCGTGGTCATCTTCGGCGTACTGCTCCTGGGCGCCCGGCTGCTGCTGTGCCGGCCCGCGCCGTTCAGCGCCCTGTGGCCGGCCGCCGCCATGGGCGCCGTGACCGTGACCCTGGTGCTCAACCTCGGGCCGGTGCTGCTGGCGAGGCTGGTGAGCAAGGCCGGGGCCGTCTACGGCAGCTTCGCCACCGTGGCGGGCATGTTCGCCCTGCTCTACCTGGTCAGCCAGGCGCTGGTCTACTCGGCCGAGGTCGCCGCCGTCTGGTATGCCCACCTGTGGCCACGGGCCCTGGACGTGAACCGCCCGACCGAGGCCGACGCCCGCGCGATGGCCCTGCTTGCCCGCGAGCAGGAACGCATCCGGGCCGCCCGGGTGACGTTCCGCCTCGTCCCCCCCGATCCGCCCCCGTCCGGCGGCGATCCACCGCGATCACCCGGCCCCGAGCCGCCGGCCAGGGATCGCCCGCAGCCGCCAGGGCCGTGAACCGCCTTAGACCCGGCGCCGGGACCACCGCCGGGGACGGGCTTGACCTTGAAGCTGGGTTCGATGTTTACGCTGGGGGCCGTGGACGGTCTCCGGGTCTCTGAGCTTGCCGGGCGCGCCGGGTTGGCGCCATCGACGGTGCGGTTCTACGAGCGTGCCGGGCTGCTGTCGCCGCCCCGGCGGGCGGCCAACGGCTACCGCGTGTTCGACGAGTCGGCCCTGGACGAGCTGGCGTTCATCAGCCGGGCCAAGGGCATCGGCATGAGCCTGGAGGACATCGCCGGCCTGCTCGTGGCCTGGCCGGCCGGCGAGTGCCGGTCCCTGCAGGCCCGCCTCCGTTCGTTCCTGGCCGGGCGGATGGGCCAGGTCCACGAGCAGGTGGCCGAGCTGCGCGCGTTCGAGGGCCAGCTCGAGGCGGTGCTCGACCGTCTGTCCGCCGCCGATTCCGGCCCCGAGCGATGCGGGCCAGGATGCATCTGCGAGACCGCTCTTGACCCGGCTCTGGACGAGGCCACGGAGGGCCCGGGGCCATGGGGCTGCTCGCTGGACCGCGATGAACTGGCCACCCGGATCGGCCAGTGGAGAGCGCTGGCCGCCGCGGCAGCGTCAGCCGAGCGCACGGCCGGCGCGGTTCTCTTCGTCCTGCCGGCCGACCCGGAGATGATCGCCACCGTAACGGCCCTCTGTGCGGCAGAGACCGCATGCTGCGGCCACACCCGGTTCCTCCTGGACATCACCGCCGGCCAGATGATCTTGACCGCTGAGGCTCCCGGCACACCAGGCCTGCTCGACGCGCTGTTCCAGGCCAGCGCCCCTGGTCCCGGCTGAGCGGCCGGCCCGGCTGGGCGGCCAGCGCCCCCGGGCCCACCACACCTGCGCCGGGAGCGGCCACGTATCAGGAGCGGGCCGGGGGTCTCCGTGTCAGGTAAAGGCGCGGTGAACATCACATGACGGGGATGCCGCGCCCACGGGGAGGGCGCGGCGCGCCGCTGGATGCCGCCGCTTCGCGACCCGGTGCGCGAGGGAAGGCTCCGATGAAGGGGAAATACGTCGGATACGTGGCGGGCCATGACCCGCTGCATGATTTCCTCAGCGGGATCATCCGTGATCGCCTGGGGGTGAGCGAGCCGCAGCCTGCGTTCCGCGTCTTCCGGCTGTCCGGCAGCAACGAGGTCTACGCGTACGAGGAAAGGTCCAGCGGCACCAAGATCATCTGCAAGTTCTACGGGCCGAGGTTCGCGGATCTGGACAAGGCAGCCTGGATGGCACGCCAGGAGTACGAGTGCCTCCAGACGCTGCGCCGGTACGACCTGGTCGGGTCGCCGCACCACGTGATCCGCCCGCTGGGGCTGAACCGTGACATCAACGGCGTGCTGGCGGTCGAGCACTATCCCGGCGAGGAATTCAGCCACGCGATCGCGCGGGCGACGCAGGATCATGACGAGGCGCACCTCTACTGGCGGCTGAAGGCGCTGGCGTACTTCCTGGCCACGCTGCACAACCGGACGGCCAACGGGGCGAGCGTCGACTTCGAGCCCGACTGCCGGTACTTCGACACGGTCGTCGGCAGGCTGAAGAAGGCCCACCGCATCGGGCCAGACGACATTGACGAGCTCTCGCTGCAGCGTGACCGCTGGCGGGAGCGGCCGGAGATGTCGCAGGACCGGCAGGTCTGGCTGCACGGCGACGCGACCCCGGCGAACTTCCTGTTCGGCCAGGGCATGGACGTCGCGGCGATCGACCTGGAACGCATGAAGCGGGGCGACCGGATGTTCGACGTCGGGCGCGTCGCTGGCGAGCTCCAGCACGCGTTCATGCGTGACTCCGGCGACTGGCGCAACGCGGAGCCGTTCATCGGGCACTTCCTGTGGGAGTACAGCTGCCACTTCCCCGATCGCGAGCAGGCGTTCGAGTCGATCACCAGCCGCGTGCCGTTCTACATGGCGCTGAACATGCTGCGGATCGCCCGCAACGGCTACATCGGCCAGGACTACGCCAGAAGGCTCGTGTCGCGGGCGAGGAAGCTGCTCAGG
>DATINY010000455.1:0-2497 GCA_035473755.1 Streptosporangiaceae bacterium | reverse complement strand
ACCCGACTAGGGACGGCCTTGGCTATCATGGCGCGGGTGCGAGGGGCCGCGGGCTGGGGTGAGCACGCGCCATGGTGACCGTCGATGAGGTGCGGGCGGTCGCCTCCCCGCTGCCCCGTTCCTACGAGGTCCTGGTCCGGGACCGGGTGAAGTTCCGGGTCGGGCGGATCGTCTACCTGGCGTTCTCCGCGGACGAGACGGTCATGGGGTTCGCCTTCCCCCAGGAGGAACGCGACGCGCTGATCGCCTCGGAGCCCGGCAAGTTCCTGCTGCCGGGGCAGTCGGACCTCCGGTTCAACTGGGTGCTGGTGCGGCTGTCCGCCATCGGCCGCGAGGAGATGACCGAGCTCGTCCTCGACGCCTGGTGCATGGTCGTGCCCAAGCGGGTGGCCGCGGCGCACCTGGCGGCGGGCGCGACGCCCGACGGCCCGGCGCGCCCGTGACCCTTGCGGACCGGCCGGTGGCCCCGGTGGCATATCGTGGGGCCATGGGACGTCTGATCCTGATCCTGCTCGCGGTGCTCGCCCTCTTCATGGTCGTGTCAGTGGTGATCTCCGCGCTGCACTTCCTGTTCTGGGTAGCCTTGGTCGCGCTGATTCTCGTCGGGGTATTCCGGCTGGGCAGCGTCATGCGGCGGTCCAGCCGCTAGCGCAGCGTCTGAGAGGTGGGGCCTGGCGGCCATATGATGCCGCCAGGACCGGCACAGCGCTGCGGTGACACGAAGGCGGGAGCCGTCATGGCGGAGATGGATTGGGCCAGCTCTGACCCGGATGAGCCGGGCCACCGGCCGGTTGACCTCCAGACCGACCAGCCGCATCCGGCGCGGGTCTACGACTACCTGCTGGGCGGCAAGGACAATTTCGCGGCCGACCGGGCGGCGGCCGAGGCGGGCTTGCGGGCCAATCCCAACTCGCGGATCCCGCCGCGCGCGAACCGCGCCTTCCTGGGCCGGGCCGTGCGCTACCTGGCCGGTGAGGCCGGCATCAGCCAGTTCCTGGACATCGGCACCGGCATCCCGACCTCGCCAAACGTGCACGAGGTCGCACAGGCGGTCGAGCCAGCGGCGCGGATCGTGTACGTGGACAACGACCCCATCGTGCTCACCCAGGCCCGCGCCCTGCTCACCGCCGGCCCGCAGGGCAGGACCGCCTACATCGACGCCGACCTGCGCGACATCGATGCCATCCTCGGCTCCGCCGAACTGCAGCGGACGCTGGACCTGGGCCGGCCGGTCGGGTTGTTACTGATCGCGGTCATGCACTTCATCCCCGATGAGGACGACCCCTGGGCCCTGGCCGCCCGGCTGCTCGCGGCGCTGCCGTCCGGCAGCTACCTGGCCCTGTCGCATCTCACCGGCGACTTCGACCCGGCGGCGTGGGCGGGGGTCGTCGCGGTATACCGGCGCAGCGGGGTGACCATGAAGGTCCGCCCCAAGCCGGACATCGAGCGGTTCTTCGCCGGGCTGGATCTCATCGACCCCGGCGTGGTATCTCTGCCCCGGTGGCGCCCCGACCCCAGCGACGTCGGCAGCCCGCCGAGCGATGCCGCCGTGTCGGTGTACGGCGGGGTCGCCCGCAAGCCCTAGCGGTTACGGGAGGTACCGGTGGCAGCGGAGCCAGGATTCCCCGAGCTCCGGCAGGTGGTTCTCGACAGCACCGACGCGCGTGCGCTGGCCGAGTTCTACCGCCGGCTGCTGGGCCTGGCCTACCGGCCGGGCGATGAGCCGCCGGCCGACGGCGAGCCGGACCCGCTGGGCCAGGACTGGCTGGTGCTCCGGGACGGCACCGGCTCACCCCGGATCGCCTTTCAGCAGGTGGCGGAGCTGCCGGAGGTGACCTGGCCGGCGGGCCCGGTCCCGCAGCAGTCGCACCTGGATCTGACGGTCGCCCGGACGGCCGACCTCGACGCCCAGCACGAGCGGGCGCTGGCGCTGGGCGCCCGGCTGCTCCTCGACCGTTCCGGCGATCCCGAGGAGCCGCTGCGCGTCTACGCCGACCCGGCCGGCCACCCGTTCTGCATCTTTGTGGCCAGCGCGCCGCCGGAGTAAACCCCGGCCCGGTCAGACGGGCACGGGGACGTCCGCCCTCTCCCAGCTGACGACCACGATCGGGCAGGGCGGATGCCGGAGGCAGTCGCGGGCCACCGGGCCGATCGCGTCCCGCCCGGTGGAGGCGACGCCGCCCAGCACCAGCAGTTCGGCGCCCGCCGCGCGGCCGAGCAGCACCTGCGTGGCCAGGCCCTCGGCCACCTCCACGGTGACCGGGATCGCCGACGCCGGCCCGAGCATCGTCCGCACGGCCCCCTCCAGCCGGGCACCGGCCGCGGCCCGGTCCTCGTCCGCGCCGCGCAGGCGCATGCACGAGGCGTATGGCGCCACCCGCCACCGGGCGCGCTCCCAGGCCTGCACGACCTGGAGCCGGGTCGCGCGCAGCCCTGCCTCCCGCGCCGCCCACCGCAGCGCGGCCAGCGAGGCTGGCGACTCATCTACACCCACGAC
>DATINY010000454.1:0-17599 GCA_035473755.1 Streptosporangiaceae bacterium | reverse complement strand
TCCCGCTGCTGTTGTCGGCGCTGATCGTCAGCGTGTCCCCGTTGAACTGCCAGTGGTCGAAGGGAGACCCGTCCCGCCCGTTCTGGTTCTCCACCGAGAAGATCTCGTCCCCGGGAAGGGTCAGCTCCGCGGTCCAGCCGGCGACCGGGCTGCCGCCCTGGTTAACGAGCGTCAGCTGGCCCTGGAAATGGTCAGAATCACGCTGGTCTTGGCCAGCCGAGAAGGTCAGGGTGACGTTCGGGGGGCTGGCCTGGGCTTGGGTGGGAGCCTGCGCGGGCGAGGGGGCCGGGGACGCCGACGGCTTCGGGGCGTGCGACACCGTCGTGTGCGCCTTGCCGATCTGGCTTTGCGTGGAAATGGTCGTGCTCGGTCCTGGCAGGGCGGCGCCGCAGTTGACCAGCCCGCAGTTGGATGCCGCTGGCGGGTGGCTCGGCGTGCTGTTGGCCTGCACCAATACCGTCACGCTGCCGGCGACAAGCCCGAATGCCGCGACGGCCATAATCGCCAGATACCAGGGATGCCTGCCCAGCGTCGCCAGCCACCGGCCGGTTCCGGCCGGTTCGTCCATTCTGGCCGGCCCGCGCCGGTGAGTGGCGCTCATGAATGGCCCCAGTGATCTGATGCCTTGGTGGTGCTGCCCCGGCCCGCCGACATCGCCCTCTCCTCGCCCCCTTCTCCGAGCACCTTGGGCCAAAATAGCAAGCAATCGTTAGCTATTCGTGGCAAAGCGCCGTAACGCCTCGGGTGACCGCGGTCCCGGGCGGTTTGGCCAGGCCGGCCTACCGGCGGCCGGGCGGGCCGGGCAGAGTCGGTGCCATGAACCTGCACCTGGAAACCCGCGCCATCCATGCCGCCGCCCCCGAACTGAACGGCTCCCGCCCGGTCAGCGTCCCGATCTACCAGACCTCGACCTTCGCTTTCGCCGACCCGGAGGCGTGCGCGCGGGCCCTCAACGATCCCGACGCCGGGTTCGCCTACAGCCGGTACCGGAACCCCACCACCAGCGCGCTGGAGGACGCGGTCGCCGATCTGGAGGGGGGCGCGGCGGCGATCGCGGTCAGTTCCGGCATGGGCGCCATCAATGCGGTGCTGCTCGCCCTGCTCCGCGCCGGCGACCACGTCATCGCGCAGCGGTGCCTGTACGGCGGCACGTTCTCGGTCTTCGCCAGCCTGGCCAGCCGGTACGGCATCGATGTCAGTTACATCACGGGGCGGGACCCGGCGGAGCTCACCGCCGCGCTCCGGCCGGAGTCACGGCTGCTCTTCCTGGAGACGATCGCCAATCCCACGATCGCCGTCGCCGACCTGCCCGCGCTGCTCATCCCCGGCCGCGCGGCCGGGCTGACCTGCGTCGTGGACAACACCTTCGCCACGCCGGTGCTGTGCCGGCCGATCGAGCACGGCGCCGACATCGTGGTCCATTCCGCCACCAAGTACCTGGGGGGCCACGACGACGTCACCCTCGGGCTGGTCGTGTCGGCCAGCCGCGAGATGCACCGCGCGCTGTGGAAGAGCTCGGTCGATCTCGGGGTGGCCGCGGACCCGTTCGCCGCCTGGCTCACCGTCCGCGGCCTGAAGACCCTGGCCCTGCGGATGGGCCGCCACTGCGCGAACGCCGCCTTCCTGGCCGAACGCCTCGTGGCCCACCCCGCCGTGGCCGCGGTGCACTGGCCCGGCCTGGCCGGCCACCCCGATCACGCGACCGCCGGCCGCCTGCTGTCCGGTTACGGCGGCATGGTGGCCTTCGACGTGGCCGGCGGGCGCGAGGCGGGCCTGCGGTTCATCACCGCGCTGCGGCTGGCCGCGATGGCGCCGTCGCTGGGCGGCGTCGAGACCCTGGTGCTGCACCCCGCCTCCACCTCCCACCGGCAGCTGGACGCGGCCGGGCTGAGCGCCGCGGGCATCGGCGAGGGGAGCATCCGCGTCTCGGTCGGGCTGGAACACCCCGAGGACCTGTGGGCCGATTTCCAGCAGGCCCTCGCCGCGCTCCCGGCATGATCAGCCGCCGCGCACCACGACGCAGCAGGAGGCCCCGTCGGCCTGGCTCCGTCCAGCCAGCGTCCCCCGCTCGGGGCCTGCCGCCGGGGCCTGGCGCCAGGGACTTGCTGCCCGCGCGTGCGGGGGGCGATGGTAGGGGTTGACGGTCCAGCGCGCGCGATGGCGGCGCGGGTGGAGGTGAGAGTCGGTGAGCTTCCTTATTCAGCCGCATGTGCGGCTCCAGGAGTGGGTGGCCGAGGAGCACGGATACTTCCGCGAGGCGGGGCTTGACTACGAGTTCGAGCCGCGGGGCCTCGCTGGCTCGACGGTCAGCACGTCAGCGGTCAGGACCACGGACGAAGCGCCCATCGAGGTCGCCAGCGGCGCCTTCGAGGACATGCAGAAGGGCCGCAGCTGCGACGTCTCCGCCGCCTGCCACTGGGCGGTCAACGCCTCCGCCTCGGTCCGGGGCGGCAAGATGTGGGGCAAGGCGTACTCCATCTGCCCGTCCGGGATCTTCGTGCCGCCGGAGTCCGGCCACCAGCGGCCCGAGGATCTGGCGGGCGTGCCGGTGGGGGTCGGCTACCACTCCGGCAGTCACTACTCGGCCATCCAGGGGCTGGAACCGTACCTGGAGCGTCCGCAGATCGAGCTGAGCTTTATCGGGCTGCCCTATGACCGCCTGCGGCTGGCGCTCGACCGTAAGGTGCCGGCGGTAAACGTGTTCGGCCCCCAGTACTACGCGCTCGAACAGCACGGGTTCCGCAAGCTCGTGGACACGACCTTCATGATGGGGTTCCTGCTGAGCGAGGACGCCGACGCGGCGGACGTGGAGAAGTACTTCACCGGGCTGCGGCACGCGCAGCGGGACATCGACTTCGAGCCCGAGCGGTACAAGCATTACTGGCTCCGCGAGATGCCGGACGACATCCAGCGCATCGTGGATGTGCGGCGATTCGGCCCCGGTGAGCGGATCGTGCCCGAGCCTTACACGCGCGAGATGTTCGAGCGGACCCACCACTGGATGCAGAACTGGGACCTGTTCGACCCCGGCGCCGCGACGCGTCCCGACTACGGGGAAGCCGTCCTGACTTAGGGCATGCCTGGTCGCGCGGCCGCCCGGGATCAGGCGAGGTCGGCGTCGTGGGCGAGCAGGGCGATCTGGGTCCGGTTGCCGAGCTGCAGCTTGGTCAGGATGTGGGTGATGTGCGCCTTGACCGTGGGCACGCTCATGTAGAGCTCCGCCGCGATCTCGGCGTTGGTGCGGCCCCGGGCGATGGCGAGGACGACCTCACGCTCGCGCGGGCTCAGGGCGCGCAGCGCGAGGCGGGCGCGCTCCTGGGCGCCGGCCTCCGCGGCGGCGCGGTCCATCAGCCGGCGGGTGATCTTCGGGGACAGGATGGGATCACCGGCGGCGACCCGCCGGATCGCCTCGGCGATCTGGCCCGGGGGAGAGTCTTTGAGCAGGAAGCCGCTGGCGCCGGCCCGCAGCGCGCGGAGCACGTTCTCGTCGGCGTCGAAGGTGGTGAGCACGATCACCTCGGGGGGATGCGGCCGGGCCCGCAGCCGGCGGGTGGCGGTGATCCCGTCGACCCGCGGCATCCGCAGGTCCATCAGCACGACGTCCGGTGAGTGCGCGTCGGCCGCCGCGGTTACCTGGTCGCCGTCGGCGGCCTCGCCGACGACGGCGATGCCGTCCGCGCCGTCGAGCATCATCGACAGCCCGGCGCGCACGAGGGCGTCGTCGTCCACGAGCAGGACGCGCGCCGGGCCGGTCACGCCGGCCACGGCAGGCGGGCGGACAGCCGGAACTCGCCGTCGGCGGCCTGGTGGTCGAGCTCGCCGCCGGCGAGCCGGACCCGCTCGGTCAGCCCGATCAGGCCGGTCCCGCTGCCGCCGATGGCCGGCCCCGCGCCCGCGGTGGCATGGCCGTTGACCAGCGGATTCCTGATGTCGATCAGCAGCCCGCCGCCGGGCCGCCCGTCGATGACCACCTGGACGGGCTCCCCCGGGGCGTGCCTGCGCGCGTTGGTCAGCCCCTCCTGGACCACCCGGTAGGCGGTGCGCCCGGCCGCGCCCGGCAGCGCCGCCGGATCCGGCACCCGGTCGTCCAGCTGGACGCGCGCCCCGGCGTCGCGGGACTCCTCGACCAGCCGCGGCAGGTCGGCCAGCCCCGGCTGCGGCCGCTGCGCGGCGTCGCCGTCGCCGTCGTCCTCGCGTAGCACCGTGATCACCTCGCGCAACTCGTCGAGCGCCTGGTGCGCGCCGGCCCGGACCACGCCCGCGGCGCGGGCGACCTGCTCGGGCGGCGCGTCGGGGCGGTACTCGATCGCTCCCGCGTAGGTGGCCAGCAGCGACAGCCGGTGGGCGAGCACGTCGTGCATCTCGCGGGCGATCCGGGTCCGCTCGGCCGCCCGGGCCTCGGCGACCCGTCGGCCCTGCTCCGCCTCGGCGCGGCGGACCCTCTCCTGCAGCGAGGCAATGAGCGCGCGGCGGGCCTGGGTCAGCTGTCCCCAGCCGACCAGGGCCGCCTCCACGGCGGCCACCAGGACGAGCCACCAGATGTAAGGCAGCCCGCCGACGGGCCGCCACAGGCCCTGAACTGCCCCGGCCACGACCCCGGCCGCGCCCACCCCGGCGGCCACCGTGAAGCGGCGCCACTCGGCGACGTGCAGGGTGCCGACCGTGGCCGCCGGGATGGCGGCGGGTGACACCGCGGCCAGCACGGCCAGGGCCAGCGCGCCGGGGACCGGCCATCGCAGCAGGACCGGCAGCAGCGCGCAGGCCACCACCCCGACCGTTACGTCGAGGACCAGCAGGCTCGTCGCGGTGTGCGAGCTGAACTCGCCCAAGATCGTCGCCGCGGTCAGCGCTCCGATCGCGCCGATGACCCCGGCCCTGACGGCGAGCCCGGGCCCGCGCCGGGCGGGCGATTCCCCGGGCACGCCGCAGGACAGCGCATCGTCCACGTCCCCAGGCTAGGGTCATCCGGGCCCGCGGCGACACCGACCAAAGTCGATGGTGCGCCGGCCTCGGTCGGAGCGCAGGCCGGCCCGTGGCCGATGCCGGTGCCCGGCCCGGCAGACGACGCTGGCGGGCATGACAACCAACCAGGCGGTGAACGGTCCCGCCACCCAGCCAGCGGCCATCGTCGCGCCCGCCCCCGGCACCTACCGGATCGACGCGGCGCGCTCGGCCATCACGTTCACGACCCGCCACCTGTTCGGCCTCGGCGCCGTCCGCGGGCGGTTCGACCTGCGCGATGGGGAGATCCGCATCGCCGGCCCGCTGGACGAGTCCTCGGCCCGGGCCAGGATCTCCGCCGCGAGCTTCCGCACCGGCAACCCCAGCCGCGACAGCGCGGTCCGCTCGGCCCGGCTGCTCGACGCGAGCGCACACCCCGACATCACCTTCATCTCGCGGCGGCTCGGCCAGGCCGACGGGCGCTGGGCCCTGCACGGCCTGCTGTCGGTGCGCGGGAACGCGCACCCCGTCGAGCTGCTCATCGAGGAGGCCCAGCCGGCCGGGCAGGACCTGCACGTGCGGGCCAGCGCCGGCATCGACCGCTACGACTTCGGGATCACCAGGGTCAAGGGGCTGGCCGCCCGGCACCTCGGCTTCCGGCTCGACATCGTCGCCCACCGGCTCTGAAGAGGGCCGTTACCAGATGCCAGGAGGCAGCACATGGCTGTGATCGACGTTGAGCACGTCCGCAAGCAGTACGGCGAGAAGGTCGCCGTCGAGGACGTGAGCTTCACCGTGGAGGAAGGTGAGATCTTCGGGATCCTCGGCCGCAACGGCGCCGGGAAGACCACCACCGTGGAGTGCGTCGTGGGCCTGCGCAGGCCCGACGGCGGACTGGTCCGCGTGCTCGGGATGGACCCCCGGCGGGACGGACACGAGCTGCGGCAGCACGTCGGCGTCCAGCTGCAGGAAAGCGAACTGCCCGACAAGCTCACCGTCGCCGAGGCGATTGACCTCTACGCCAGCTTCTACCGCACCCCGGCGGACGGCCGGGCGCTGCTGAGCCTTCTCGGCCTGGCCGACAAGCGCAACACCAGGTACAGGAAGCTGTCCGGCGGCCAGAAGCAGCGGCTGTCGATCGCGCTGGCGCTGATCGGCCGGCCCCGGATCGCCGTGCTCGACGAGCTCACGACCGGGCTCGACCCGGCGGCCCGCCGCGGCACCTGGGCGCTGATCGAGGACATTCGCCGGCAGGGGGTGACCATCGTGCTGGTCAGCCACTTCATGGAAGAGGCCGAACGGCTGTGCGACCGGGTGGCCATCATCGAGGCCGGGCGGGTCGCGGACATCGGCAGCCCGGCCGGGCTGGCCGGCCGGCTCGGCGGCGAGCAGCGGATCCACTTCCAGCCCTCCGGGCCGCTGGACGGCCGGCTGCTGGCCGATCTGCCCGAGGTGACGAGCGTCACCCGCACCGGCGGCACGGTGGTGGTGACCGGCACCGCCGACGCGCTGCTGGCGGTCACCTCCGCCCTGGCCCGCCGCGGCGTCGTCGCGCACGGGCTCCGGGTGGAGCAGCCGAGCCTCGAGGACGCCTTCGTCGCCGTGACCAGCGGCGCCGGCCCATCAACCGAGATTTGAGGAGACCCCCATGTCCGTTGACACCACGCCCGCCTATGCGGCAGTCCCGGCCCGGCCGGGGCCGGCGCTGGCGAAGCTTGTATTCACCGAGGCCAGGCTGCTGCTCCGTGAGCCGGTGGCCCTGTTCTGGGGGCTGGCGTTCCCGATGGCCCTGCTGGCCGTCATGGGAATCGCGTCCTCGGGGCCGGGAGCTCGCCTCGGCGGCCTGCCGCTGGTCGCCGTCTACGAGCCGATCCTGATCGCGTTCGTCACCGTCGCGTTCGCCATCCAGGGGCTGCCCGCGGTCGTGGCCGGCTACCGGGAACGGCGGATCCTGCGCCGCCTGGCGACCACCCCGGTCGGCCCGGTCCGGGTCATCGCGGCCCAGCTGACCGTCAACCTGGCGGTTGCCCTGGTGGCGACGGCCGGGATCCTTACCGTCGGCCGGCTCGGCTTCGGGGTGGCGCTGCCAGGACAGCCGGCCGGTTTCCTCGTTACGTATGTGCTGGCCGCCACGGCGATGCTCGGTCTCGGGATGCTGGTCGCGGCGCTGGCGCCCACCGGCCGCGCGGCCGGTGTCATCGGGACCATGCTGTTCTTCCCGCTGATGTTCTTCGCCGGGCTGTGGATACCCCGGGCCACGATGCCCGCCAGCCTGCGGCAGGTCAGCGACTTCACCCCGCTGGGCGCGGCCGTCCAGGCCCTGCAGGACAGCATGCGCGGCGTCTGGCCGCACCTGTCGGCGCTGGCGGTGCTCGCCGGATACGCCGTGGTGTTCACCGTCGCGGCGGCCCGGTTCTTCCGCTGGGACTAGGCACCCACGCGGGGGCTGCGGCGCTCCAGCAGGACCACGTCGCGCCAGCGGCCGTGGTGCCGGCCGAGCCGCTCCCGGATGCCGACCACCCGGAACCCGGCCCGCTCGTGCAGGCGCAGGCTGGCGGCGTTCTCGGGGAAGATCCCGGACTGGATGGTCCAGATCCCGGCCGCCTCGGTGGAGCTGATCAGGGCGCCGAGCAGGGCGGCCCCGACCCCGCGCCCGCGCGCCGCCGGGGCGACGTACACCGAGTGCTCGACCACCCCCTGGTACACGCACCGGTCCGATACCGCGCAGGCGGCGGCCCAGCCCAGCACCTCGCCGCTGGCGTCGTCGACCGCGACGTGGCGGTGGCCGGGCAGCCGCGTGGCGTCGAACGCCTCCCAGGCGGGCGCGCGGGTCTCGAAGCTGGCCTCACCGCCGTCCAGGCCGGCCTGGTAGATGGCGAGCACCGGCGCGGCGTCGGCGCCGGTCATGGGCCGGACGGTGACCCCGGCCGGGCGCCGTCCGGTCCCCGTCATCGCTGATCGGCCGGCCGGGGCTCAGCGGCCGGCGGGCCGGCCCGAGGTGAGCGGCGGCGCCGGCTCGCCGGGGCAGCCATCGCCGTCCTCGCACGGGGGCGGGTTGCCGACGGCGGCCAGGATCGAGCCGGTGATCGCCCGCAGCTGCCGTACCTGCTCGGGAGTGAGCGGGTCGAACAGGGTCCGGCGGACCTCCTCGACGTGGCCGGGGGCGGCCGCCACCAGCACCGCGTACCCTTCGTCGGTGAGCTCCGCGAGCTGACCGCGCCGGTCGGTGGGGCAGTCCCGGCGGCGGATCCAGCCGCGGTCTTCCAGGCGGGCCACCGCGTGTGAGATCCGGCTCTTGCTCGACGCGGCGGCGTCGGCGAGCTGGCTCATCCGCAGGGTGTGGTCCGGCGCCTCGGACAGCCGCACCAGGATCTCGTAGTAGGCCAGCGGTATCCCCGTGTCGCGCTGCAGCTGCGCGTCGATGGCCGCGAAAAACGTGTGGCAGGTCCCGACGAAGGCGCGCCAGATCTCCTGTTCCTCCGCCGACAGCCACCGGGTGCCGGAAGTCTCCACGCCCCCAGTATAGCGGAAATAGTTGAGCGTTTGACATCGTTCTCAGATGGTGATAGTCGTTGAGCACTCAATCAAATCAGGGAGATGGAGAACATGACCTCTACCGACACCCGGACCACCATCCCCGGTTACACCGCGGGCACCTGGACCATCGACCCGGTGCACTCGGAGGTCGGCTTCAGCGTCCGGCACATGATGGTCAGCAAGGTCCGGGGGAGGTTCACCTCCTTCTCTGGCGAGATCGTCACCGGCGCGGACCCGCTGGACTCCTCGGTGACCGCCGACATCGCGCTGGACTCGATCGTCACCGGCCAGGAGCAGCGTGACGCGCACATCCGGTCGGCCGACTTCTTCGATGTCGAGAACCACCCCACGATGACCTACCGCTCCACCGGCGTGCGCGCGCACGGCGACGGCTACGTCGTGGACGGCCAGCTCACCCTCAGGGGCGTGACCAAGGACGTCCCGCTCGCCCTGGAGCTGAACGGGTTCGGGCCCGACCCCTACGGCGGCACCCGGGCCGGCTTCACCGCCACCGCGGACATCAGCCGGAGCGACTTCGGCGTCAGCTACAACGCCGCCATCGAGGGCGGCGGCGTCGTCGTCAGCGACAAGGTGACCATCCAGCTCGAGATCGAGGCCGTGCTCAAGGCCTGATCCACCCTCGTCTGCGCGGCCGGGCAGAGCGTGTCTCTCCCGGCCGCAGGCATGCCCGCGGTGTTGCGGGGCAGGCGGTGAAAGGATGCGTCAGTAACCGCCGCGCGACGCGAGGAGGCCCCGCCATGAAGGCCGCGCTGTACGACTCCCATGGACCGGCTGCCGAGGTGCTGCGGGTCGAAGAGGTGGACCTGCCCGAGCCGGGACCCGGCGAGGTCCGGGTCAAGGTGGCGGTGTCCGCGATCAACCCGACGGACTACAAGAGCCGCAGCGGCGCCACCCCGCGCCCCATGGACGAATTCCAGATCCCGCACCACGACGGCGCCGGCGTGATCGACGCGGTCGGCGAGGGAGTGGACCCGGCCCGGGTCGGCCAGCGGGTCTGGACCTGGCTCGCGGCGGCGGGCCGCCGGTGGGGGACGGCGGCGGACTGGTCGGTGGTGCCCGAGCGCCAGGCCGTCCCGCTGCCGGACGGCGCCTCCTTCGAGCTCGGCGCCAGCCTGGGCGTCCCGGCGATGACCGCCCACCGCTGCCTGTTCGCGGACGGGCCGGTGACCGGCAAGACGGTGCTGGTCGCCGGCGGGGCGGGCGCGGTCGGCCATTTCGCCATCCAGCTCGCCCGCCACGCCGGCGCCCGGGTGATCACTACCGTCAGCGGCCCGGAGAAGGCGGAGCTGGCCCGGCAGGCGGGCGCGGAGCACGTGGTGAACTACCGCGACCCGGACGCGGCCGGCCAGATCAAGGCGGTCGTGGAGCGGGTGGACCGGGTGGTCGAGGTCGCGCTCGGCGCCAACCTGGCCCTGGACCTGGCCCTGGCCGGCCCGGGCACGGTGATCGTCAGCTATGCCGCCGAACCAGCCGACCCGGTGCTGCCGGTGCGGGCCTGCATGACCGCGAACGTGGTGCTCCGCTTCATCCTCCTGTACGGGGTCCCGGCCGGCGCCCTCGACCAGGCGGCCGCCGACGTCTCCGCCGCGCTCGCGGCCGGGGCGCTGACGGAGCTGCCCAGCCAGCGCTTCGGGCTGCCCGACATCGTCGCGGCCCACGAGGCGGCCGAGGCGGGCCCGGTCGGGAAGATCTTCGTCATCCCCGGTTGAGGCCACCGCCGGACGCTCCCGCCGGATCCCGGCCCCAGACGGCAGCAAAACGATGCGCCGGCGCGGCGCGCCGGCCGTGAAACTGTCGTGGCGCTGAGCCATCATGTGGCACGTCCTAGCGCGTTCCAGGATCGGGGCGGGGCGATGAGGCTGATCCACACGTCCGACTGGCATCTGGGGCGGACCCTGCACGGTGAGAGCCTGCTGGAGCACCAGGAGGTGTTCCTCGACTGGCTCCTCGCCCAGGCGGTGGACCGCCGGGCCGGCGCCGTGCTCGTGGCCGGCGACATCTACGACCGGGCGGTGCCCCCGACCGACGCGGTCAGGCTGCTGGACAAGACCCTGGTGGCCTTCGCGCGGGCCCGCATCCCGGTGGTTCTCACCAGCGGGAACCATGACTCGGCGGTCAGGCTCGGGTTCGCGTCCGGGCTGAGCGAGGCCGCGGGCATCCACCTGCGCACCCGGGTGGAGGACATCGCCCGCCCGGTCGTCGTCCGCGACTCCCACGGCGAGGTGGGCATCTACGGCATCCCCTACCTGCTGCCGGACGCGGCCATGGCCGACCTCGGCGCCGAGCGGTCGCACGCCTCGGTGCTGGCCGCCGCCCACCAGCGGATCCGCGCCGATGCCGCCGCCCGCGGCCTGTCCCGCACCGTGGTCATCGCGCATGCCCTCGTCACCGGGGGCCAGACCTCGGGCTCCGAGCGCGACATCCGGGTGGGCGGCATCGGCGACGCACCGGCCAGCTCCCTGGCCGGATGCTCCTACCTGGCCCTGGGCCATCTGCACGGCCAGCAGCGGGTCGACACCGGCGGCACCACCACCGCCGGGTACTCGGGGTCGCCGCTCGCCTTCTCCTTCTCCGAGCGTCACCACCACAAGTCGGTCACGCTGGCCGAGATCGACGCCGACGGGGCGGTGGCGACCGAGCTGCTGCGCACGCCGGTGCCCAGGCCGCTCCGGGAGGTGCGCGGCCGCCTTGACGACCTGCTCGCCCGGGCCGGTACCGACCTGGCCGACCTGGCCGGCGCCTGGGTCAAGGCGGTGCTCACCGACCAGGCCAGGCCCGTCGCGCCGATGGAGCGGCTGCGCGAGAAATGGCCGCACACCATCGCCCTGGAGTTCCAGCCCGAGGGCGGGCTGACCGGGCCCGATGCCGACCTGGCCCGGCTGGCCGAGGCGGTGGACCCGGTGGAGATCTGCGGGCTGTTCGTGGACTTCGTGGCGGGGGCCCCGCCCGACGAGGCCCAGCTGGCGGTGCTGCGGCGGGCCGTGGAGGCGGCCCAGCATGACGAGGCGGCCGCCTGATGCGGCTGCACACCCTCGAGCTGCGGGCGTTCGGCCCCTACGCCACTGGGCAGCGGATCGACTTCGACCGGCTGGCCGCCAGCGGCCTGTTCCTGCTCGAAGGCCCCACCGGGGCGGGCAAGAGCACGATCCTGGACGCGATCACGTTCGCGCTCTATGGCGGGCTGGCCGGGGAAGAGTCCGGCGAGGACCGGCTCCGGTCCCACTTCGCCGACCCGGCCGCGGAGCCCACGGTCACGCTGGAGTTCTCCCTCCACGGCACCCGCTACCGGGTGACCCGGATGCCCGAGCACCGGCGGCCCAAGAAGCGCGGCGAGGGCTTCACCACCGAGGCCAGCCGCGTCCACCTGGAGCGGCAGGAGGCGGGCGCCTGGCGCAGCCTGACCTCGAACAAGGCCGAGGCGGGCGAGGTGGTCACCGAGGCGGTCGGGCTCAGCCGCGAGCAGTTCACCCAGGTCATGCTGCTGCCGCAGGGGGAGTTCGCCCGGTTCCTGCGGGCCCGGGACGACGACCGGCGGGACCTGCTCACCAAGCTGTTCGGCACCCAGCTGTATGACCGGGTGACCGCCGAACTCGACCGGCGGCGTTACAACGCCGCCCGGCAGCGGGAAGAGGCGGCGCAGGCGGTGTCGGCGGCGGTGTCGGCGGCGGCGGAGGCGGCCGGCCTCGAGGCGGCCGGCCGGACCGAGCTGCTGTCGCTGCCCCGTGCCGACCGCGAGACCCGGCTGAAGGAGGAGAGCGAGGGCCTGGCCGAGACCATGGCCGTCACCGGCGAAGGGCTGGAGCTGGCCATCGCCAGGCTGGCGGCCTCGCGGGCGGCGGCTGAGCAGGCGGGGCAGCAGGCGGCGCTGATGGCCCGGCTGACCCAGGCTCTGGCCGATCTTCGCGGGCACGAGCGCACGCGTGCCGAGCATGATCGTCTGGCCGTCGCGCTGGACGCCGCCCGGCGGGCCGAACCGGTGCGGCCGCTGCTGACCGCCCTGGCGGAGGCGGACGCGGCCGTCGGCCGGGCCCGCGGCGAGCTGCTCAGCCTGATCCCCGAACCCAGCGGGGACATGCTCGCCGGCCACGGGGGCGCCGGGGCGGGGGAGCGGGCCGAGGCAGCGGAACGCGACGCCGCGGGGCTACAGCACCTGGCCGACGTGGAGGGCGGCTTGCCCACCCAGGAGGCCGGACTGGCGGCCCAGGAGGAGGCAGCCAAGAAGGCGTCGGACCGGGTCGCGGCCCTGGAGGAGGCGCGCGGCGGGCTGCCGGCCCGGATTGCCCAGCTGGAGGGGGAGCGGGACCAGGCCACCGCCGCGGCCGGAGGGCGGGACACGGCCCGGGCCCGCCTGGAGGAGATCACGGTGCGGCGCGATGCGGCCTGCGCGGCGGCCGAGCTTGCGCCGCAGGTGGAGGCGGCGCATTCGGCCATGCAGGCGGCCGTGGATGCCCACCAGGTGCTGGTGGACGCCCATCAGGCAGGCGTCGATGCGCTCCTGGGCGGCATGGCCGCCGAGCTGGCCGCCCAGCTCACCGCCGGTGTACCCTGCCCGGTCTGCGGCTCGCCGGAGCACCCGGCGCCGGCGCACCCCCAGGCGGATGCGGTCTCGGCCGCAGATGTGGCCGATCTTGCGGAGCAGCGCGACGAGGCGGAGCGTGGGCGCGCGCGCCTGGAAGAGGAATGGTCGCAGGCCGACCGGGAACGGGCTGACCTGGTCGCGTCGGCCGGTGGCCGGGCGATGGAGGAGCTGGCCGCGGAGGCGGAGACGCTGGCCGGCGCCATCGCCATCGGCGAGCGGTCGGCGGCCGATGCCGGGCGCCTGGCGGACGAACTGGCGAGAGCACGGGCCGAACTGGAGGCCAGCGCCGCCGACCTGCGGGACGCCGCGGCTCGGGAGGCCGCGGCCAGCCAGCGGGCCGCCATGACCCGCGCCGCTCTGGACGCGCTCCGGGCCGACCTGGCCGGCGCTGCCCAGGGCCACCCGTCGGTCGCCGCCCGCCAGTCCGCTCTGATCGAGGCAGCCGCCCAGGACCGCGCCGTGGCCGAGGCCCTGGGCCAGCTGTCGGCCATGCTCGCCAGCCGGGGGAAGGCCCATCAGCAGGCCGAACGTGAGGCGTCGGCGCAGCGGTTCGCCTCGCTGGACGAGGCACGGGAGGCGGTCGTCGAGCCGGCCGGGCAGGCGGCTCTGGCGTCCGACGTCGAGTCCTGGACCGGCGCCCTGGCCCGCCTGAAGGCAGCAGTGCAGGCCGACGACCTCGCCGGCCTTGATCCGGACCGGGCAGCGGAGATCCACGCCCAGGCCGGAACGGCCCAGGCTGGGCTCACCCGGGCCGAGGAGGCTGAGCAGGAGGTCCGGGTCGCCCACGAAGCAGCGAAGGCCAAAGCCGAGCGGCTGGGTGAGCGGCTCGCTGAAGTGCGCAAGGCCGAGGACCAGCTGGACAAGCTGGTCGAGGAAACCGAGCCGGTGATCCGGCTGGCAGGCCTGGCCAAGGGGACCGAGGGGCACCGGCGGGTGAGCCTGACCACCTACGTCCTGCGGCACTGGTTCAGCCAGGTGGTCGCGGCGGCGAACGTCCGGCTGGCGGCCATGTCGTCGGGGCGTTACGAGCTGCGGCGGACCGACGAGGGCGGGACCAGGCGGGAACGCGCCGGGCTCACCCTGGCGGTGACCGACCGGCACACCGGGACGGACCGCAGCCCGGCGTCGCTGTCCGGCGGGGAGACGTTCTACACCTCGCTCGCGCTGGCCCTCGGCCTGGCCGACGTGGTCAAGGCGGAGGCCGGGGGAGTCGACCTGGACACCCTGTTCATCGACGAGGGATTCGGCTCGCTGGACGCCGCCACCCTCGACGAGGTGATGGCAGTCATCGACGACCTGCGCGACCGCGGCCGGGTGGTCGGCATCGTCAGCCACGTGCCCGACCTCAAGGACCGGGTGCCCGAGCGGCTGGAGATCCGCCGCCTCCCGGACGGCTCCTCAACCACGAAGGTGGTGGCCTGACGCCGCGTCCTGGCGTGGCGCGGGCAGCGTGACCGGCCTCCTACAGTGGGTATCACCCGCGGGAGGGGAGCATTTTGAAGAGGAACGTCGCCGTGGCCGTGGCCGCGGTGGTGCTCGCGGTGGGCGTGGGGCTGGGCGCCGTCGCGATCAGCCGGGCGGCGAGCGCGGCGCCCGCGTCGGTGCCGCTGCCCGTCGCCTACAACGGCGCGGACGGCTGGCACCAGGGCCGGGCCCGGCCGCCGGTCATCTACCTCGGGGAGTCGAACGTCTTCGTGCGGACCCCGCACTGGTCGGCGTGGTCGGGCTCGTCCGCGCGGGCCAGCGGGAAGCTGTGGGTCAACACGTGCACGCCGACCTGCGCGGCCGGGCATTACCGCAGCTACCGTGCCCAGGTCAGCTTCTGGCGCGTGGCGGTCCGGGACGGCGTCCGGTACTTCTCCCGGATGAGGCTGCGGTACTGGCACGGCAGCCAGCGCGACTACGTGTTCCGCTGGGCCGTCCTGCCCGGGGCGACGATCCCCGGCTGGAACGGCGGGCCTTCGGCGTAGCTGGGCCGGGCAACTGCCCCCGGCGTGCGCCGCCCGGTCACCGAACTGGGATGGATCCTGACCCAGAACGGGTGCTCCACGCTGGTCGCCCAGGGGTGCATAATCCGCTCCTCCATTACACGGATAACCGGTAACGAGGGAGGCTCTGAATACCAGCTCACGACGGCATAGTTCGTCCTGGCGGCTAGGGCCGGTACGCGGGCGGAGGCGGATGCGGCGCCCGCCAGGCCGAGCGTGCTGGCGGCCAGGCCGGCTGCCGCGGCGGCGGTGATGAGACGGCTTCGCTTCATGGTGGTGACCCCTCTCGTGGTCGTGATGCCCCGGGGCGCTCCGCCCCGGACCGGGCATGTGACGAGAGCATGACGGGGGCCGATAGCGCGGCATTAGCGGCTGGCTAGCGCCGGCGGTGGCGGTCGTGGATGTGCTGATCCGCTGGCGGGCGACGTACGAACCGCGGCACTCGGGGTCGGTCGTCACCCGGTGGGGTGATCAGTCGCCCGTCCAGCAGTCCATAATCGTTGCGGCGACCTTGATCGCGATATCCGCCCGGGCGTAGGGTGGCGCGCCAAATTGAGCGGGCAGTCCCGAGATATTGACGAGAAGGACCTTGTAGTCCTTGCGAACAACGGCCGAGCGGTTCTTGGTGGTGAAGAAGGCCCCCCGATCGAGGGGTGAGGGTCGCTGACTCTGGCCGAGCCGGTGCGCAAGGGAGGTGAAGTACGCGTCCGTCTGGGTCTTGTTGGAGAGTTCTTTGACGGAGAGCACCATGAAGGAGTTGTGGTAGGTGTACCGGCAGGAGTAGAGGTGGTCGGTCCAGGTTGGGACGACGGACTGAGTGGTGTGGACGCCGAGGACCGAGGCGAGCTCGGTTTGGGTTTTGTTCGCGCAGATCATCTTCGCGGAGGCTGATGGGGTGGCGCGCGCGGGCTGCGCGGTGTGCACGGTTGCGTTCTGGGAGCTGCCGGGCAGCGCGGCCGGCGTCGAGCCGCCACAACTGGTCATGCTCAGCATGCAGGCGAACCCGGCCAATACAAGAAATGTCTTGGGCTGACACATCACGACCAAAGTAGCCTCCGGGCTTAGAGGTCTGTCAATTAGTGGTGGGCGGGAAGGATGTAATCAAACGCTGCCCGGCAGGTGCGTCAGGTTTTCTCCTGGACCGCGGGATGCGTGGGTGGGGACGGGCTGACACATCGTCATGGCGGGATGGTCTGAGAGAAGTACCCGGACAGCGGTTGCCCGCCAGCCGGCGTGGCGTTGATGCGGAAGGTCCACTGCCCGGGTGTGAGGCTCAGGTTGGCCACGAAGTGCCCGCTGGCGAGGCGGGCCAGCTTGAGCGGCTGGTCGGCGCCCGCGGGTGTGATGGCTGTGGCGCTGGCGGAGGTGATGGGCTCCTCCTTGCCCGACGCCTGGAAGAACGTGAAGTGAACCAGGCCCTGGCCCGGTAGCGGCTGCTGCAGGTATGTCTGGAGGCTGCGGCCGTTTCCCAGCTGGATGGTGTAGAGGGCCGGCTGGCCTGGCTGCCTGGAGACGGTGATGTGCTCGGGCGGCAGCCGGGTGCGGAGCCGCAGCGGGACGTCGACCGCGGTCGCGGCCTGCTGGATCACGACGTCGATGTCCCATTGGCCGTCGATGGAAAGGTTGGTGCCCTGCCCGGTCCACGTGCCGCCGGGAGCCCGCGCGAGGTTGAGGCTGGAGGCCACGGTCGGGTTGCTGGGCAGCGAGAACTCCAGCCGGACGCCGCGGGCGGGGATGGGACGGCTTGAGTCATAGCCCACGACGTGAACCGTGAACCGGTTGGGCCCCACCGTGCCCGGCGAGACAGTGAGGCGCACCCGCGCCGTCGTGGCGTAGTCGCTGCCTGTCACGGTGACTGAAGGGGAGGCGGTCTTCTGCCCGGCGGCTTCGACGAAGCTTGCTGGCGGGAGCCCGCTGAGCACCGCGGCCACCATCAGCACGATGGCCGCCAAGGCCACCTCGGATCTGACCGATCGCCGGAGCGAGCCGACGGCCCGGGCGGCTGCACCCTCCGGCGGCGGGCCGCCAGCCCCGGGCGGGAGGCCGCGAGTTCGGGGGAGTCGGCTCTCGGTGTCGGCTTCGTACTCCTGGGGATCCGTCGGCGCGCCACCCATGGCGGGCGAGAGCCCGCCTGGCGCCGCAGGAACAGGCTCGGCGAGTTTGGGCACCAGCCGGTAACGGTTCCGCCAGGCTATTCCCATTAGCGCCACGAAAAGGCTGGACTTGATGAGCAAGGTGACGCCGAAGCTCGTCGACACCAGCGCTCCGAGGCTGCCAACCTCGGGAATTGCGCGGAGCACCCCGGTCACGGCGATGACGGCCACGGCGGCGAACGCCAGCTGCGAGAACCGCCGCACAGCCGAAGCCCTCGCCGGCCCGTCCAGACCCCGGAGCCCCAGCAGAAGCCACACTAGGCCGCCGACCCATACCCCGGCCGCGAGCATGTGCAGCCACTGATCGGCCACGTTGAGCAACCGGACCGAGGACTGGGTCTCGGCGTGCCCGGCCTGGGCGTGTGTGAACAGGGCGCCCG
>DATINY010000453.1:0-5289 GCA_035473755.1 Streptosporangiaceae bacterium | reverse complement strand
ACCGCACCGCGCAGGCCCAGCGCCGCACGGTGGTCCTCGCGATGCCGCTCGACGTCCAGGCGGCGCGGTGTGACCCGCCGGTGATCCCGCCGTCGCCGCCGCTGCGCCCGTGCCCCCCCGGGGCGGAGGCGGCCGCCGAGCTGGCCCGCGTCCTGGCCAGCGCGCAGCGGCCGGTGTTCGTCGCCGGGCGGGGCGCCCGGGTGGCGAACGCCCGGGCCGACCTGGAACGGCTCGCCGACGCGTGCGGGGCGCTGCTCGCGACCTCGGCCGCGGCCAAGGGCCTGTTCCGCGGAAATCCCTGGGACCTCGATGTGAGCGGCGGCTTCGCCACGCCGCTCGCGGCCGAGCTTATCGGCGCGGCCGACCTGATCGTCGGCTGGGGGTGCTCGCTCAACATGTGGACGATGCGCCACGGCCGGCTCATCGGGCCGGACACCACGGTCGTGCAGGTGGACGACGACGTGTCCGCCATCGGCGCGCACCGGCCGGTCGACCTGGCGGTGCTGGGCGACGCCGCCCTGACGGGCCGGGCCGTGCTGGCGGCACTGGCCGGCCAGGGCGGTCCCGGGTACCGGTCCCCCCAGCTGCAGGCGCGTATCGCCCGCGAGGGACGCTGGCGCGATGTCCCCTACCCCGACGAGGGAGGCCGGGGCGGGGACGGCCCCGGGGAGGACGGCGAGGCGCGGATCGATCCGCGCACGCTCACCATCGCCCTCGATGACCTGCTGCCCGTGGAGCGGATGGTCGCGATCGACTCGGGAAACTTCATGGGCTACCCGAGCATGTTCCTGTCCGTGCCGGACGCGCGCGCGTTCTGCTTCACCCAGGCCTACCAGTCGATCGGGCTCGGCCTGGCCTCGGCGATCGGCGCCGCACTGGCCCAGCCGGACCGGCTGCCGGTCGCCGCGCTGGGCGACGGCGGGGCACTGATGGGGGTCAGCGAGCTGGAGACCGTGGTCCGGCTGCGGATGCCGATGGTGATCGTGGTCTACGACGACGAGGCGTACGGGGCGGAGGTGCATCACTTCGGGCCGGACGGGCACGCGCTGGACACGGTCCGCTTCCCGCCCGCCGATATCGCCGCCATCGGCCGCGGTTTCGGCTGCGCCGGGGTGACCATCCGCGGCCCGCAGGATCTGGCGCCGGTGCGCGAATGGCTGGCCGGGCCGCGAGACCGGCCCCTGGTCATCGACGCCAAGGTCACCTCGGGCAGCGGCTCGTGGTGGCTGGAGGAGGCCTTCCGCGGCCACTAAACCCACAGCATCGATCCAGTCGGCTTACGGCTGTGCTTGCCAGCCGTCGCCGTTACTACGCCGCCAACCCATCTGCCGGGCCGCCTCCCGGGCTACACAGCACCATCTCGCGCAGAGCGTCGAAGTGGGTACGGCCAGTCGCTAAATCGCCCGGCAAAAATTGGCAATTACGGGCCGCTGGAAACACGATGACGTGTTGCGTGGTGGTGAGTTAGACGGAAGTTAGAATGGCGAGCGGAACTGCCGGGAAGCGTATCTCATGAACAGTAAGGCATCCAGCTGGGTGAGCTCGACGTCGAGTTCTTGTCGATCTTGCAGAACACGCATCCGGCTCTCGGCGCAGTCAGGGCAACGCCGCCAGTACTCGAGCATCCATGGTTCCCACAGCTCAGGGCGCAGGCCAGCGTCGATCAGCTTCATGCGCCCGTTGTGGGAGGAGCAGACCTCTCCGCGGATCCAGCCGTGCTCATGACAATGATCGAAGACAGTACTCAGTGGTGGACACAGCTCGCACATCCCCAGACGGTCAGGTAGCCTCGTTCGGTCGTATTTCATAAGGCCGAACCTCTACATGAATGTCATACCTCATGATATTTGATAGGACACCCAAAAGGCACGCTCAAATAGGGGAAACCGGAAATCCCGGCCGCACCCTTGGCCATCCCAGCGCCGAACAGGGCGGTCAGCGATCATGCACGGATTCGCGCCCAGCGAGGGCCGGGCCTACGACTTCCGCAGCTGCCGCGGGCGCCAACGGCGTGGGCGGCGTCAGAGCAGCGCGGGAGTGGGGCGTGAGCCCAGGGCGATGCCGGCGTCGGCCGGGGAGGGGCAGGGCTGGCTGCCTGCGGGCAGCGTGAGGGTGATCCGCAGCCCGTGCGGGCGGTTGGGCGCCGCCTCGGCGGTGCCCTGGTGGGCGGCGGCGATCGCGGTGACGATGGCCAGCCCGAGGCCGGACCCGGGGCGCGGCGGCGGCGCCGCGGCGCGGTAGAAGCGGTCGAAGATATGCGGGAGCCGGCCGGCCGGGACGCCGGGGCCGTCGTCGCTGACTTCGACCGTGATGTGGCCGTCGCGCTCAGCGGCGGTGATGGTGGCGACGGTCCCGGCGGGGGTGTGGGCGCACACGTTGGCGAGCAGGTTGTCGACGGCCCGGCGCAGCAGCTCCTCGTCGCCGGTGGCCACGAGGCCGGCGGCGATCTGCTCCCGCCACGTCCGCCGCGGGTCGGCGATCTGGGCGCGTTCGGCGCATCCGTGGACCAGGCTGGTGAGGTCGACCAGGTCGTGCTGCTGGTCGGGGTGCTGGTCGAGTCGCGCCAGCCGGAGCATGTCGTCGACCAGCCGGCTCATGCGCTGGGCCTCCAGCGCGATGCGGCGCATCGTCTCGTCGACCTGCGGGCGCCGGGCGAGGGCGCCCTGCTGGTAGAGCTCGGCGTTAGCTCGTAGCGACGCCAGCGGGGTGCGCAGCTCGTGGCTGGCGTCGGCGAAGAAGCGCCGGGTGAGCTCCTGGCTGGCCTCACGGTCGCGGATGGCGGCCTCGATGCGGGTGAGCATCCCGTTGAGGGCCGCGCCCAGCCGCCCCACTTCGGTCGCCGGATCCTGCGGGCTGACCCGGTCAGTGAGGTCACCAGCGGTGATCCGGTCGGCCTGGGCCGCCATCGTCTCGATGGGCCGCAGGCCCCGGCGCATGACCCAGGAGACCCCGGCGGCGACGAGCAGCCCGGCCACCGCCGAGCCGATAATGAGGATGAGCTCGAGCCGGTCGACGGTGCTGTTGACGGCGGCGAGGCTGGTGGCGGCGACAAGGGCGCCGGAGGACGCGGGTACCGGTATGACCCGCAGGCGGAGCTGGGTGGTCCCGCCCACGCTGGTCACGGTCTGGACCCGCGGCCCCGCCGCGTAGACCTGCAAGCCGGGCGGTAGCTGCGGAACCAGGCGGGGGTTGCCGACGACGAATCCCCGCCGCCCGTGGACGGACACGAACCCGACGTAGTACTGGGCGAGCACGGGTGGCGACAGCCTCAGCCGCGGCCCGGCGATCACCCAGTTGACCCTGACCTGGGCGGGCGGCAGCCGGTGTGCGCCCGGGACGGCGGACACCGGCGGCAGCTGGCTCCGCATTCTCACTTGCACCGGCCGGTACAGGCTGAGGACGGTCTGCAGCCGCGAGTCGGTCTGGCTGAGCAGGTACCGGCGCAGGGCGGTGACCGCGGCGGCGTCGAAGGCGACCAGCGCAACCACCGTGATCAGCAGCACGCCGGCCAGGACCCGGGTACGTAGCTGGGACCGGCGGGGCCGTCTGAGCGTCATCGGGGCTCCCTGGGCTAGGCGTCGTCGGGGCCGGCCTGCTCGCCCGGGCGGGGCAGGCGCAGGCTGTAACCGACACCGCGCTGGGTGTGGATCACGTCGGGACCATACTGGGCCAGCTTGCGCCGCAGGTAGGCGACGTAGGTAGACACGACGGTGCTCGAACCGCCGAAGTCGTAGTCCCATACATGGGCCAGCAGCTGCGCGCGGGTGAGCACGCGCCCCGGGTTGAGCATGAGATAGCGCAGCAGCCGGAACTCGGTCGGGGACAGATCGATCAGGTGGCCGTGGCGGCGGACCTCGTAGCTGTCCTGGTCAAGCTCGATGTCGGCGAACACCAGCACCGGCCCGCTGGCGGCGGGGCGGGTGCGGCGCAACACGGTGCGGATCCTGGCCGCCAGCTCCTCCAGCCCGAACGGCTTGGTCAGGTAGTCGTCGCCGCCCAGGGTGAGCCCGGTCACCTTGTCTTCCTGGGTGTCCTTGGCGGTCAGGAAGATCACCGGAACCTGGCAGCCGTCCCGGCGCAACCGGGTGATGATCTCGAAGCCGTCGGTGTCGGGCAGCATCACGTCCAGGACGACCAGGTCGAACGGGCGGTCCCGGGCCAGCCGCAGGGCCTCGGCGCCGGTCTGCGCGGTGGTCACCTCGAAGCCGAGGAACCGCAGCGAGGCGGCAACGGCGTCGCGCAGGAACGGCTCGTCGTCGACCACCAGCAGCCCCCCGTGATCGGGAGGCCGGACCGCCGCGGGGTCAGCCATGGCCTCGCTCCTTTGCCCTGCGTCTATCCGACCAGTCAACCACCAGGATGACCTGTGTTTTGCGTGTGAGTTCCGTGTGAGCAGCGCCGATGGCGGCGCAGCGCCGGACGTTCAGCCCGGCGCTGCGCGCCGCCCGCGGAGGGGCCCGGCCCGGCCGGGCCTAGTGCGCCGTGGACTTGGCGGGCGAGGCCGCCGGGGCCGGGGCCACCACGCGCGCCGGCACCTGGACCCACACGCGGGCCGGGACCTGCACCCACCGCCCTGGCCGGGCGTTCCCGCCCGCAGGCAGCACGACCCCCGGGACCTGAACCCTCAGGGCCCCTGGCGGCGCGCCCGCCGGCCCCACGATCGTCACGCGTCCGGGCTGCGCGTTCGCCGAGACCTGCACCCACGATGTCCGGAGCGGCGCGTTCGCCGGGACCTGCACCCGCGCGCTCGGCCGGAGCGACACGATCATTGTCCTGCCGCCCGCCGTGACAAACCGGAACGACCGGGCTGCGCCCGCCGGCTGCAGCACCGACGTCGATGACGCCGTCGCCAGGACGACCGAGAGGGCGACGACGGCGCCCGCCAGGACGGCCGCCACCACCCAGCCCGTTCCCCGGCTGGAGAGCGCCTTCCAGGCCCCCTCGCCCCGGCGGCGTCGCTCCGGCCGCGCGACCGCTGGCGCTGTGACCGGCGGGGTCGCGTCCGGTGCGGAGGCCCCCGTCGGCTCCGCTCCCGCCGGGTGTTCTTGCTCGTCCACGTCAGCACACCTCACTGTCGGCACTCGACTGTTCCGCCGCACACCATCATCGGCAGTGGGTGTCACGATGCCGCGCGAGTTGCGTGTGAGTTGCGTGTGAATGTCCGCCACTCACCAGTGGGAAAGGTTTACCGGCGGCACCGGCCCGGGAGGACTGCCGGGCGGCACCGGCCCGAGAGGACTGCCGGGCGGCACCGGCCCGAGAGGACTGCCGGGCGGCACCGGCCCGGGA
>DATINY010000452.1:0-13597 GCA_035473755.1 Streptosporangiaceae bacterium | reverse complement strand
GGCGTACTTGGCGACGTTCTGCAGCGCCTCCAGGGCACAGAAATAGACGGCAGCCTCGGCGTCCTGCGGGTAGCGCCCGAGTCCGTAGGCTTCCACCGTGACCGGGACCGGGGCCGTGCGGGCCTGTGCCTCCAGCGCCGGCACCAGCCCCTGCTCGGCCAGCAGCGGCGGGTAGATCCCGCGGGCGAGATCCCGGAGGTTCTCCAGCGCTCCGGCGGCGTCGGCCTGGGCCTGGACGACTATGGCCCGGGCGCCGTCCTTGTCGCTGTCCACCGCGGTCTCGGCCAGCCGCGCCATCACCGACAGCGCGACCAGCTGCTGCTGCGCGCCGTCGTGGATGTTGCGTTCCAGCCGCCGCCGTTCGCCGTCGGCGGCCTCGACGATCCGTTTCCGCGAGGCGAGAAGCTCGGCCATCCGCTCCTTGAGCTGCTCGGTCAGCCCCGCATTGTGCAGCACCAGCCCGGCCTGGGCCGCGAGCTGGGCGGCGAGCCTGCGCTCAACCGGCGTGAGCGCCTCGCCGGGGCGCTTGGCCAGCGTCAGCGCGCCGAGCCGCTCCCCTCCGTGGCTGACCTCGAACGCGGTGGTGGTGCCGGGGAAGTCCGGCAGCCCGCGCACCGGCAGCGCGACCGGCTCCGGTGGCGGCTGCTCCGGGTCGCCGGCCGGGTGGGCGGCCTCGAGCCGGAACCGGTCGCCGTCGCACAGCCAGACCTGCGTCCGCGCCGCCCCGGTGGCACCGGCCAGCACCTGGGCCAGATGCGGCAGCAGCTCCTCGGCCGGCATGGTGGCGCCGAGCTGGTCCGCGAACGTGGACAGGGCCTCGTACGGCGTGGCCCGCTTCCCGTACACCAGGCGGTTCGCCAGCCGCTGGACGCGCTCACGTACCGGCTGGAACGCCACCGCGACCACCGCGGTCGCCAGGACCGACAACCCGAACCCCGCCCTGCCCTGCTGGCCGACGGCCTGGCCGATCCCGACCACCAGCGCGATGTAGACCGCGGTGATGAAGGCGGCCAGCGACAGGTAGACGACGGTCTTGTTGACGATGACGTCGATGTCGTACAGGCGCCGGGTGAGGATCGCGACGCCCATCGCGACCGGGATGGACGCGATGGCGAGCGAGAAGATGCCGTTCGCGTAGTTGTTGAGGGTCTCGGTCGGCGGCCTCAGCTGCAGCAGGACGCTGAGCACGATGCCGGCCACCACCACGCCCGCCGCGTAGGCGAGCCACTCGATCTGCTTGCGCACCACGCTCTCGGACCGGCGGAACCGCACGATCAGCGAGATGCAGGCCAGCACGCCGCCCGCGATGGCCAGCGCCTGGCCCGTCTGCAGGAGGCCCAGCGCCCGGCCCGCAGAGCCGCCCACCGCCGCCGGGTTCGGCGCCGGGAAGTCGGGCAGCCGCACGGGCCCGAAGGTCTGCCCGATGGTGAACAGGAGCCATCCGGCCCCGATCAGCCAGCCCACCCACCGCCACCGGCGCGAGGGCAGCGCGCCGGTCGGGAACAGCAGCAGCGTCAGGAAGCCCAGTGCCAGGCCCGCCGTGTACAGCGGCTGCCCGGCCAGGTCGGCGTCGGCGGTGTACCAGGCAGGGGCGCTGGGGTGCGGGGCGGGCAGCCCGGTGGCGGCGGTCGCGAGGGTGTACGCGAGCGCCGAGCCGAGCAGCAGCCACCCGATCGGGTTGCCCGGCACCCGGGACGCCACCAGCGCCCCGACCGTCGCGAAGGCCAGCAGGAACACCACCACCGCGACGGTGACGAACAGCTGGCTCAGCCCGCCCTCGCTGGTGGCCGAGCGGTACCCGTGCCCGGGGATGAAATGGATCAGCAGCGCCGCCACCACCAGGCCCCACAGGCATCGCGCGGCCCACACCGGCCAGCGGCGGTGCTGATCAGCGTGTGCGCGGCTCATGGCGGTATTGTGGCCGCCCGGCCAGGGAGGGGGGAATGGGGCAGGTGCGAGCGTGCCCGGTGCCTGGCCACACCTGCCGGGGTGTAGCCAGCACCCCCCGCCCGGGGCCCTTGCCGGCGCCCGGAGCGGGCCAGGCATGCTGGAGGCAGGGCGGGCTGCCGCCGGCGAGGGGAGACAGCATGGAGAGCGGCCTGATCAGCCACGCGGACAAGGTGCTGTTCCCGGAGCGGGGCGAGACCAAGGGTGACCTCGCCGAGTACTACCTCGGCGTCGCGGAGCCCCTGATGCGGGCGATGGGCGGCCGGCCCGTGCTCCTGCAGCGTTTCCCCGAGGGCGCGGCGGGCCCGTCCTTCTTCCAGAAACGGGTGCCGAAGAACGCCCCCGGCTGGCTGCAGACCACGACGGTGGCGACGCCCAACGGCACCACCTCGCAGGCGCTGGTCGCCGCCGACATCGACCATGTGCTGTGGGCGGTGAACCTCGGTTGCCTGGGCTTTCACGTCTGGCCCTACCTGGCCGCCGACCCCGGCCACGCCGACGAGCTCCGGATCGACCTCGACCCGACCCCCGGCGTGGACTTCCGCCATATCCGGCTGGCCGCCCACGAGCTGCGGCGGCTGCTCGACGAGGCGGGCATCACCGGCTACCCGAAGACGACCGGCAACCGCGGCCTGCACGTGTACGTGCGGCTGGAACCGCGCTGGGACTCCTACCAGGTGCGGGCCGCCGCCGTGGCGGTCGCCCGTGAGCTGGAACGCCGCCGGCCCGACCTCATCACCGCCGCGTGGTGGAAGGAGGAGCGCGGCCAGCGGGTGTTCGTCGACTTCAACCAGAACGCGCCGCATAAGACGGTTTTCGGGGCGTGGTCGGTGCGGGCGCGTCCCGGCGCGCAGGTCTCGGCCCCCATCGCCTGGCCGGAGATCGACGACATCCACCCGGACCAGTTCACCGTCGCCTCGCTGCCCGCCCGGCTGGCGGCCGTCGGGGACCCGTGGCTGGGCATGGCCGGCCAGCCCCAGTCGCTGGAGCCGCTGCTGGCGATGAGCGAGCAGGACCGCGAGCGGGGGCTGCTCGACGCGCCATGGCCGCCGGTGTATCCGAAGCAGCCAGGCGAGCCGCCGCGCGTCGCCCCCAGCCGGGCGAAGAAGACCTGACCAGCTCATCCTCTCCGGGCCGGGCCCTGGCGCAGCAGCTGCCACCAGGCGAGGAAGGCGAAGACGAGACCCAGGGCGGCCAGCGCGGCCATGTTCATCAGCCACTGGTGCCCGGTGTGGTCCCACAGATGGTCGATGACGCTCCCCGGCGCCGGGGGGAAGATCTTGTTGAGGTTCGCGGTCGAGGCGGTCAGCGCGTAGCCCCAGCGGGACGGCGACAGCCACGCGATCTGTTCCAGGCCCACCTTGCCGGCGATCGCGAACACCCCGCCGGTGAGGACGACCTCGACCACGACCACCACCATCAGGATCGGCATCGTCTTCTCGGAGGTGTTGACCGAGGCCGAGATGAACAGGCCGAGCGCCATGGACACGACGGCGAGCAGGGCCAGCGCGAGGATCAGTTCCACCAGTGGGAACGCATGCAGGAGCGACCCGCTCGGCGGCAGCTTCCGGGTGGCCAGGCCGATCAGCACCATGATCGCGGCCTGCACCCCGCTGATGAACCCCAGCACGGCCAGCTTGGAGCCCAGGTAGGAGGCGGTGGACAGGCCGGCGGCACGTTCCCGGCTGTAGATGGAGCGCTCCTTGACCAGCTCCCTGACGGCGTTGAACGCGCCGGCGAAGCAGGCGCAGATGACCAGGATGAGCAGCAGCGATGAGGCCGCGTCATTCGCGGGCGGCGGGGTCGCGGCGTTCGTGGCCGCGGTCGGATGGCCGGAAGGCTGCGGGCTGCCCTTGGCGGACCCGCGCGCGCTGGCCTTAGCGGACCCTTGCGCGCTGGCTGGAGCCGGGGCGGCAGCGCTGGCTGGAGCCGGGGCGGCAGCGCTGGTGTTACCCGAGGCGGGCGCGCTGGCATTACCCGACGCGGGCGCGCTGGCCGGGGCGGCGGAGGCGGATGCGCTGCCCTGGGCGGAGGCCGGGGCGCTGGCCGGGGCGGAGGCCGACGGGCTGGCCTGGGCGGCGGCCGACGCCCGGCCGACCTGCTGCGCACCCACCGCCTGCGGCGACGGGTGCGACGTCTTATGGCTGCCCGAGGGTTTAGGTTTAGCGCTCGGGCTCGCCCCCTGATGCTGGGAATGCGACGCCGGGGGTGGCGCCGGCCCCAGGCCGTACTGGGCCGGGATAGCCAGGATGACGGCCCCCAGCACGATCGGGGCGCCCGCCAGCAGGCCCAGGTAGACCCGGTCGGACGCGATCACCGACAGGTACCGCCGGCACAGCGTGCTGAACTGGGCCAGCCGGTTCTTGGACGCCGGCGCGGGCGGGATCTGGCGCGGCGCGGCCGACGGCCCGCGCCCGTCCACCGCGGACAGGACGTACTGCTGGTACCAGGCCGACCGCCGGTACTCCCCCGCCCAGTCGCGCTGCGGCTCGGCGTCGAACGACTGGAAGACCTCGGCCCAGCCCGGCTTGCCGAAGTGCTTCAGCCCGTCCTGCGGCGGGCCGAAGTAGGCGACCTTCCCGCCGGGCACGAGGACGAGCAGGCGGTCGCAGATGTCCAGGTTGGCGACGCTGTGCGTGACCACGATGACCGTGCGGCCGTCCTTGGCCAGGCCGGCCATCATCTCCATGACCGACTTGTCCAGCCCCGGGTCCAGGCCGGACGTGGGCTCGTCCAGGAACAGCAGCGACGGCTTGGTCATCAGCTCCAGCGCGACGTTGACCCGCTTCTGCTGGCCGCCGGACAGCCGGTCGGTCCGCGTCTCGGCGTGCGGGGTGAGCGACAGTTCCCCGAGCACCTCGTCCACGCGCCGGTTGCGCTCGGCCTTGCTCGTGTCCCGGGGGAACCGCAGCTCGGCGGCATAACGAAGCGCGCGCCGCGCCGTCAGCTGGGTGTGCAGGATGTTCTCCTGCGGGACCAGCCCGATCCGGTGGCGCAGCTCCGCGTAGTTCGCGTACAGGTCGCGGTCGTCGTACAGGACGCTGCCGCCATTGGCCGGCCGCATGCCGGTCAGCGCCCCGAGCAGGGTGGACTTGCCGGCGCCGCTGGGACCGATGATTCCGAGCAGGCAGCGCTCGCCGAGCGGGAAGGTGACGTGGTCGAGCAGGACCTTGCCGTTGCCCAGGGTGACGGTCAGATCGCGGGCCACGAGCGAGACGTCCCCGGTGTCGACGAACTCCTGCAGCTCGCTGCCGGACAGGCGGAACGTGGACGGCCCGATGCCCACGATGTCGCCTTCGGTCAGCGGCGCGGACCCGATCTGCTGGCCGTTGACGAAGGTCCCGTTGTGGCTGTCCAGGTCGACGATCTGGTAGCCGCTGGCGGTCCGGCGCAGCTCGGCGTGGTTGCGGGAGACGCTCAGGTCGGAGATGACGATGTCGCTGTCCGGGGCGCGGCCGATCCGCAGCACCTTGGTCGGCAGCGGGCGGATCACGCTGGGCTCGCGGTGCGAGGCAGTCGACGTGCCACCACCGGTCATGGCCGGCCTGTCCGCCACGGCAGGCCCATCCGAGCCGCCTCGTCCGCCGGCGGGCATGACCGGCCTGGACGCGAGAACGGTGGCGGGCCGCGGGGGCGCCCCGGTGGAGCAGGCCAGCTCCGGCCCGTCGACCGGGTGCCCGAGCCGGACGGTGGTCTCCCCGTCGAGGATGATCTTCTGGACCTTCTGTGACCCCACGAAGGTGCCGTTGGTGCTGCCGGTGTCTTCCAGGACCCAGGAACCGCTGTCGAGCTTGAGCACCGCGTGCTGCCACGAGACCCGGTCCTCGTCGACGACGATGTCGGACTTCGGGTCGCGGCCGATGGTGTAGGAAGGGCCCGCCGGCAGCGTCCGGTCAGACCCCTGGGCGCGCACGGCCAGCGGCGGCGCGCTCGCGGATAGTGGTTTCTCGGTCCCCATCTGCCAACTCTAGAGCGATTTTGCCGGAAGAAGAACTTGCTTTGGTGATCATCGGCGGGCCCACGCCACCGGCCGGCGAGGGTGACGGATCGCCGGCCGGACGAGCGTAGCTGACAGCGCGGGCACGGGGCACCATACTTGGTGATCCCCGCGACCCCGGTACCTTCCTCGTGAGCCCGGTACCGGCCTGCGCCCCCGTCACGATCTTGTGACGGGCGGTTTCGGTCCGGTCCGACGACGGCACCAAGATATCTGGAGCGGAATGCGGGAGGCACGGTGAGTGAGCAGACCCCCCCGGCGCCGGGCGACTTCGGCGTGGGGTCCCACGTCGCCGGCTACCGGCTCGACGAGCAGATCGGCCGGGGTGGCATGGCCGTCGTCTACCGCGCCCACGACTCCCGCCTGGACCGTCGCGTCGCGCTGAAGATCCTGGCCCCCGAGCTCGCCCGCGACGAGGAGTTCCGGCAGCGGTTCATCCGGGAGTCACGGGCCGCGGCGGCCGTGGACCATCCCAACATCATCCCGATCTACGAGGCGGGCGAGGCGGACGGCGTCCTGTTCATCGCGATGCGCTTCGTCGACGGACGGGACGTGCAGACGCTCATCAACCAGCTGCACCCGCTGCCGACCGCGCGGGTCTGCGACATCGTCACCCAGGTGGCGGCGGCGCTCGACGCCGCGCACGCGCACGGCCTGGTGCACCGCGATGTCAAGCCCGGCAACATGCTGCGGGATGCGACCTCCGGCCGCGCCCAGCCCGACCACGTCTATCTGTCCGACTTCGGGCTCAGCAAGCAGTCACTGGGCACCAGCGCCGCGCTCACCTCGCAGGGCCAGTTCCTGGGCACGCTGAACTACGTCGCGCCGGAGCAGATCGAGGGCCGGCCGGTGGACGGCCGCACGGACGAGTACGCGCTCGCCTGCTCCGCGTTCGAGATGCTGGCCAGCCAGCCCCCGTTCCGGCGGGACGACAGCCTCGCGACCATGTGGGCCCAGCTGTCCGACCCGCCGCCCTCCCTCACCGGCATGCGCCCGGATCTGCCCACGGCCGTGGACGGGGTCATCGCCAAGGCCCTATCCAAGGCACCCGATGACCGGTACGGCACCTGCCTGGCGTTCGCCACCGCCCTGCGGCAGGCCTGCGGCGTCCGGACGGGCAGCACCGCCCCGGGCAAGATAGTGCCCGGGCCCGGCGCCACCCGCGCGGTGCGGCCGGACGAGCTCGCCGCGGCCAGCGGGGCGGCCGCGGCCAGCGCGCCGGGCCCGCCAGCTGCCACTGGCCGGGCCGGCCCGAGCGTGCCGGACGCCGGCCCGCCGGGGAGCGGCGCGGCCGACACCGGCGTGACCCGCACCGGCATGGTCCCGGCCGGGCCCGGGGAGCGCAGCGCCGCCGGGCCGGCCCGCGGTGGCCAGCCCACCCAGGCGGGCCGCGTCCCGGGGGTGCGGCCGACCAAGCCGGGCCTGACCGACCCGATGGGCGATTACGGCCAGCTCTACCGGCCCACGGCGCCGCCGGCCGCGCCGCCGGCCCGGCGCTCACGGCGCACGCTCGCGGTCGTGCTCGCCGCCTGCGTCGTGGTGGCCGCGGCCGGCGGGGCCTACCTGCTGCTCGGCCGCGGCGGAGGCGGCGGTACCGGTGGCGGGCACACCGGCACCGCCACCCGGGTCCTGACGCTGCCGGGATGCACCACCGCGACCGCGGCGGCAGCGCCGCTGCGCGGCATCCGCACCCATTTCGTCCAGGTGGGCGGGAAACCGTTCGACGTGGTGGTGAGCCCCAACAACTTCGGCTTCGTCTCGCTGCGCAACAACGCGCCGCTGGTCGTCATGAACACCGCCAAGTTCGTGCCCACCGTCATCCAGCAGGTTCCCCTGGCCAACCCCGAGGGCGAGGCGTTCACCCACAACGGGCAGTACCTGCTGGTCGCCGGGGACAGCGGCATGACCGTGTTCCGGGTCCGCGACCTCGAGGCCGGGCTGACCACCCCGGTCGGCTCGCTGACCAGCCCCGGGGGGAAAGGGGCGCTGCAGGTAGTCCCGTCGCCGGACGACAAGTTCGCCTTCGTCGCCCTGCAGAACAGCGGGAACGTCGCGGTGTTCAACCTGCACAAGGCCCTGACGGCCGGCTTCGGCCCCGCCGACTTCGTTGGGATGATCCCCATGCGCTCGGATCCGACCGGCATGGCCGCCTCCCCGGACGGCCGCTACCTGTACGTGGTGAGCGGGCTCGCCGGAACCGCACTCCAGTCCGGCATGGGAACGCTGGCCATCGTGGACATGCGCAAGGCGGAGACCAGCGCGGGAACTTCAGTCGTGAAGGAGGACAACGCCGGATGCGGGCCCGCCCGGGTCCTCGCCTCCCCGGACGGCAAGTACGTGTGGGTGACCTCCGGCGGCGGGAACACCCTCGAGGCGTTCTCGGCCGCCAAGCTGCTCAGCGATGCGCGGCACGCCCTGGTGGCCAAGGTCCCAGTGGGCCAGATCCCGCTCGGCCTGGTGCTCGTCAGCAACGGCACGCGCATGGTGGTGGCCGACTCCAACCGCGACAGCGTCGGCACCTCCGCCGCGGACCTGAGGGTGATCGACGTAGGCAAGGCGCTGGCCGGCAAGCCTGCCCTGGTCGGCACCATCAAGAGCGGGGTGGCGCCGCGCCAGTTCGCCCTGGAGCCGAACGGGAAGACGCTACTGGTCACCAACACCGGTTCCGGCCAGGTGGAGGCGGTGAACGTTGGCCAGATCCCCTGACCGGCGGGGGGGCCGCGCGGCGGCCCGGCCCGGCGATCGGCCACCGGTCACGCAACGGGACTTCAATGGCCTAACATCGGCCCATCAAGGCCGAACGAACGGGGGACGGCGGGAGCCATGACTAGCGGCGCGACTGTGCAGCTTCCCATACCGGAACGCCCGCGGCGCCGCCGCAGGTGGCCGTGGATCGTCCTGGCCAGCCTGCTCGTGCTGCTGGTGCTCTTCGTCGTGCTCGACCGGGTCGCGGTCGCCTACGCCGAGAACCAGGCCGCTCAGCAGATGCAGAGCCAGGGATTCCCGGCCAAGCCGGACGTGACCATCAAGGGATTCCCGTTCCTCACCCAGGTGGCCGCCAGGCACTTCAACGACGTCCACATCACCGCGAACAACGTCAAGGAGGGCCCGGTCACGCTCAGCATGGTGGCCGACGCGACCGACATCCGGCTCGATCCCGGCTATCAGAGCGGCACGATCGGCCATGTCACCGGGACCGGTGTGATCCCGTTCTCCAGCGTGGCTTCGGCGTTCGGAGGGGGTGGCTCCGGCCTTTCGATCTCGTCGACCGGCGGGAACAACGTGAAGGTGAGCCTGAGCATTGCGGGCTTCGACGTAAACATGACCGGTACCGTCGAGCAGACCGGCCCGAAAACCCTGAAGGTGCACCTTAACCCGCCGAGCGGGATCCCCGTGTCGCTGCCGATCCCGAGCAATTTCACGATCCCCATCCCCGCCCTCCCGCTGCACCTGACGATCCAGAGCGTGAAGGTCACCAGCCAGGGTGTGGTCGTCCACGCCAGCGGCAGCAACATCAAGTTCAGCCAGTCGGGCGGGCTCGGGTAGCCAGCCGGGCGGCCCCGGGCAGATTCCAGGCCCGGACAGACGACGGGGGCGGCCAGACGCGGGACCGGCCAGACGCGAGGACCGGCCAGCGCCGCCCGGCCCTCAGCGCATCCGGCCCAGCGCCGTGCGCACTCGGCCGAGATCCCGCAGCCGTGCCTCGTAGGTGGCCCCCACCGCCAGCAGGACCAGCCCGATCACGGCGATCGGCACCCAGCGGGGCAGCATCCCGGCCAGCTGCTGGACGGCGGGAGCAAGCTCATGCCCGGCGTCCAGGACCACGGCGGCGCCGCCGAGCAGCAGCGGGGCAAGCAGCCGGGCCCGCGCGCCGGCCAGGGTGATCCCGGCCGCGGCCAGGCCGAGCATCAGCGGCCGGGCCCAGCCGGGCAGCAGCCACACCGCCACCAGGCTCGGCAGCAGCAGCAGCGCCAGGCCAGGCCCGTAGCAGGTCCACGAGCTCAGGCGCGGCGAACGGCGCGACCGCCGCCAGCCCGCCGCGAGCAGCACCGCCGCGGCGGGCACCGTGTACGGCTCGGGCGCGTGGACGCCCGCGGATATCAGCCAGGCGCACAGCGCCGCCTGGCCCTGGGCGAGCCCGGGCCAGAGCAGGAACCGCCGGCCCGGGCGCAGGGCCACGCACAGGCAGAGCGTCCCGGTCACCGTCAGCACCACGCTGGCGTGGCCGGGTGCGCGAAGGCCCGGCGCGGCGGCCACCAGGGCGGCGGCCCAGCCGGCCATCTCGACGGCCAGGCTGACCTCTGGGTGGGTGCGTGCCAGCCGGACGGCGGCTGACTGGGCGGCGGCGACTGCGGCCAGCGCGGCCAGGCCGGCCTGCCATGCGGGCAGGCCGGCCGCCAGGGCCGCGCACGCCGCCAGCGCACACAGACCCAGCACCGACGCCGCCGCGGCACCGGCCCGCACCACGGCCAGCGGTGCCCGCCAGGCACACATCGCACCGGCGGCGGCCAGGCACCCGAGCGCGGCCAGGGTCGGCGGCGGTGCGGCGAGCGCCCAGGCGAGCGTCAGCGAGGCCGTCGCCACCGCCGCGCCGGCCGGGACGTAGCTGCTGCTCACCGCCGTCCAGGCCGCCAGCCCAGCGGTGAGTGCGAGCAGGGCTCCGATGGTGGCCGGGTAGGGCAGCCCGCCCGCCGCCGCGGGCGCCGCCATCAGCGGCAGCGCGGCGGCCAGCGCATCCAGACTGCCCCGGCGGCCGCGCCAGGCCCAGGCCGCCACGACCGTGGCAACGGCGCAGGCGGTCAGCACCGTCAGCGCGAGCGGAAGCCCGGCCGCCATCGCCGCGGGCGCCGCCGGGATGCCACTCCACGGCCGGGCGACGTGCCGGAACGGGGTGAGCGCGGCGGGCACGAGGACGGGCAGCTGCGGGATGGCCGCCACGACCGCCGCGGCCATGGCCGCGGCCAGGGCGGTGGCCCGCCGCGACCCGTGCCAGCAGCAGGCCACGGCCGCGGTGAGCAGCGCCACCAGGGCGGCCAGGACCGAAGCGGCACCGGCCTGCGACGAGGCCATGGCCAGCGCGAGCAGCACCAGCGGCACCGCGCTCAGCTCGAGCACGAGCGCGTGGACCGGCCGGGAGCCGCGCAGCGGCTGCGCCGCCCCCACGGCCGCGGCCGCCACGCCCGCCACCGCAAATGCGGCCCGCGTGACGGGCAGGCCACCGGCCAGCGCGGCCGCGCAGGCCAGGCCGGCCGCCGTGGCAACGGCGCCGGCCGTCGCCACCACGGCGGGCAGCCGCGCCAGCGCCGTCCCGGACCGCGTTGCCCCGGGCCGCGGCAGCCCGGGCCGCGCCAGGCCGGCCGCGACGGCGCAGATGACCGTCAGCGCCGCCAGTTCCACCAGCGTGACCGCCGGGCCGGTCAGCGACCAGAGGGCCGCGCTGACGGCCACCAGCAGGCCCGTCACCGCCGCCGTGCCCGCGACTGCCCCGTCGGTGCCCACGACTCCCCCACCGGCCAGCACGGACCTGGTGGCGAGCACGGACCCGGTCGCGAGCGCCGCCGCCGCGAGCGCGGTGAGGGTGACCAGCGCGGCCCAGCCGGGCATGCCCACGACGACGGGCACCGAACCGGCGGCCAGCGCGGTGAGGGCCACCGCCACCGGCCACACCTTCGAGCGCGCCGCCGCCCCCCGGGTGAGCGGCGGCATGGCCGGCCCCAGCCAGCAGGCCAGGGCCGCCACGGCGAGCACGACGGGCGTGGCCGGCCACCCATGCCACACCGCCCAGGGCGCCCTCCCGGCCCGGGTGGAGACCGCCGGGCCGGCCCAGATCCCCGCCCAGGCCAGCGGGTACCACAGCGCCGACAGGGCGCCGGGCAGCACCGCCAGGCCCGCGGCGCCCAGCACGGCCGCCCCGCCGGCCGCCACCGACCCGGCCACATTCCGCGCCGGCCGGCCCGCCCGGCGTGCCAATGGCGGCGCCCACCACCCGGCGGTGGCGACGGCCGCACCGCAGCCGGCGAAGGCCGCGACCCGCCAGCCCGCGGGCAGCCCGGGCGCCACCAGCAGGGCCGGCCCGACGGCCAGCAGCACGCCGGACGAGCCTGTGATCAGGCCCGCCAGCTCCCCCGGCAGCCACCGCACACGCGCGCCGGCAATTCCGGCGGCGCCGGCCAGCGTGAACGCCGCGGCCGCCCACGGCGTCTGGCCGGCCTGAGCGGTGGCGGCCGCACCGGCCGCGGTCGCGACCGCGGCGGCCCAGGCAACGACGGCCGCCAGGCATCCCGCCCGCCGCTGCCCGGCCAGGCCGGGTCCGTGGCGGGTGGCCCACGCGGCCAGGATCAGGTCGCCGCCGGCCGTTGCGGCCAGGGCGAGCGCCACCGGGCCGGCGCCCGGCACGATGGCGGCGGCCGCGAGCGGAAGCGGGAACTGGGCCAGCCCGGTTGCCGCCAGCCGCGGGCCCCGCACCGGCGCCCGCCCGCCGTAGGCCGCCCAGGCGGCGGCCAGTGCCGCACAGGCCAGCGACGCGGACCCCAAGCCAAGGCCCGGGGCACCCGACACCAGCCGCCATCCGAGATCGGCGTCGGCCAGGGTGAGTGCCAGGCCGATCGCCGCGGCCGCCTCGGCGGTGGCGGCCAGGTCCCGCCGGGCCAGTGGCCAGGGGGCCGCGAGCGCCAGCGCGGTCACCGCGAGCAGGATCGCGCCGCGGCCCGAGGGCCCCATGCTGGCCCAGTTCGCCACGGTGAAGACCGCCGCCGCGATCACGATCAGCGCGCCGCCCGCCGCCAGCAGCAGGCGGGCCACCATGCGCCGTGACATCTCGCGCCGGCGGCGCGCGCCGCCGGCTCCCGCCGCCGATGGCGGCGGAGACGGGGGCGGGCCGGCGCTGCTCACCGGCACGTCGGGCAGCCGCGGGCGGCCCAGCTCGGCCAGCAGGAGCGCCCGGCGGGCAAGGAGCCGGCGGCGGGATTCCTCCAGCCGTTCCAGTTCCGTCGCGATCCAGGTCAGCTCCGCGATCTCCGGCCGGGGAGGACCGGGAGGGGCAGGTGCGCTCATACCGCCCACGTTTCTGTGGCCGGCGCCGGCGCGCATCGGCGCGGCTACTCATCTCGCCGGGGCCGGCTACTCAGGCGCCCCGGTGCTGTCTACTCAGGAGGTGGCCTGGTGCGCCTGGGGCGCCGCCGCGGGATGCAGCGAAATCGTGACCGCGATCGCGGCCTTGGCCAGGCCGGCAACTGGAATACTGGACATGTCGGGGTTCCTCCTAAGGGTTGTCCGACAAAGGTCCCGGCCGCGTGCTGCAACACCTGGCCGGGACCGCCTTATTAGCGCGTGATCCTCGCTAAAGCCTCCTGCCCCCGCTGGATGAGGGCACTGCTGGATGTCACGGGGTTTCTCCTTTGGCCCGTTCTCGGCTAGCCACTCAGTGAGCATAAACAATCATGTTTCCGGCACGGGCGCGGGTACCACGGAAACGGCGTCTGTGCAGCTCAGAACGTTACGAAAGTGTCTATTGCGGAGCCCGGGTCACGATGGGCCCGTGCGCTTTCTGATGCCTATCGCGCCACTGTTCAAGAATGGGCATGCGGCCGACTAATGACCGCGTCTCACCCGTGCGCACCATCGTAAACATGGCACGCGCCCGCGATCACGGCC
>DATINY010000451.1:0-5463 GCA_035473755.1 Streptosporangiaceae bacterium | reverse complement strand
CTCGAGCAGCGCCCCGTCGCGCAACAGATTGCCGCAGCCGGCCGGCGCGCTGGACGAATACACCCTCCACAGCGCCGCGCTGCGCGGGCCGCGCCGGCTGACCGTCTACCGGCCGCCCGGGCCCGCCAGGCCGCTGCCCGGCTGCGTCCTCGCGGACGGGCAATCGGTCTCCGGCTTCGCCCGGGTGCTCGAGCCCGCGATCCTCGCGGGCGACGTCCCGCCCGTCCTGCTGGTGGGCGTGCACAACGCAACCGACGCGGCCCGCCGGTGGCCCGACCGGCGCAGCCAGGAATACCTCCCCGGCCACAGCCGCCCGCGCTTCAACGCGCATCTTGACTTCGTCACCGGCGAGGTCATCCCCTGGGCGGCCAGTCACCTAGGCGCGGCCGACGGGCCCTGGATCTCGGCCGGCTTCTCCAACGGCGGCGCCTGGGCGATCGCCGCCGCGCAGCGCCGCCCGGACGTCTTCACCGCCGTGGCCGCGTTCAGCACCGGGGTCGTCCCGCACCGGATCACCGGCCGCGCCCGCACGGCCCGCGTCCGCCACTACCTCGCCGCCGGGACCCTCGAGGCCGGGTTCCGGTCGGCGACCCGGCAATGGGCGGAGCGCCTGCAGCGCGCCGGGCTCCCCTGCCGCTACCAGGAGTGGATCGGCGGCCATGATGGCTTCTGGTGGGACCAGCAACTGCCCGCCGCCCTGGCCTGGCTCCTGGCATCGACATGAGCGCCGGGGCCGCCGCGCCACGCCCGGGCCGGGCCGCGTCTTGCGATCCTGGCCGCCGTGCTGCCCACCCCGGCGCTCGACGCGCTGCGCCGCAGGCTGGACGACCAGCCTGCACCCGGATCACGCGTCGACGCCCCGCAACCCGCCCGGGCCGCCGAGCCGGCCATGCGGTGACCACGGCCGGCGCCCCGGCCATGCCGAGTTAGGAGAACCCACGATGCGTGAGCGAAGCAGCGGCGCGCGGGCGGCGCGGCCCCGGATCGTGATCATCGGCGCCGGCTACGCCGGATATCACTGCGCCCGCGGCCTGGAGCGACGGCTCCCGGCCGCGGACATCATGATCATTTCTCCCACCGACTACATGCCCTACCTCTCGCTTCTCCCCGAGGTCGGCGCGGGGATCGTCGACCCGCGGCACATCGCGGTGTCGCTGCCGGCCACGCTGCGCCATGCCCGGCTTGTTCCCGGCCACGCGATCGGCGCCGACCTTGTCAACCGCTCCGTCACCGTGGCCGGCCCGGACGGCGGGCGGCGGGAGGTCGGCTGGGACCGGCTCGTGATCGCGCCCGGGAGCGTGTCGCGCACGCTGCGGCTCCCGGGGGTGCTGGATCACGCCAAGGGGTTCAAGAACCTCGCCGAGGCGCTTTATCTGCGCGATCACCTGCTCGCGCAGATGGAGCAGGCCGACGCCAGCGACGACCCGGCGCAGCGCCGGGAGCTGTGCACCTTCGTGGTGGTCGGCGCCGGTTACACCGGCACCGAGGTGGCCGCGCAGGGGCAGCTGTTCACCCGGGCCGCGCTGCGCCGCCACCCGCGGCTATCACCTCTACGCCCTGCCCGCCAACCGGCTGCGGGTGGCCACCGACTGGTTCAACGACATCATCGAGCACCGCCAGTTCGTCCGGCTCGGCCTGATCCAGCCCGACCGCTCCGGGCTGGCGGTCGCCGAGCAGACCGACATCTACTACCGCACCGACGGGCAGCCGCTTGACCACGGCCGGCCGCATGACCACGGGCGCCGCGGTGCCGCCAGCCCCTGATGCCGCCAGCCCCTGATGCCGCCAGCCCCTGATCAGCCGCGGACCAGGTCGACTACCGCGTCCAGGTGGCGCAGGTCGGTGGGGACGGAGAACGTGGTGAGGACGGTCTGCCGCCACCGCTGGAGCTCGTCGGCGATCTTGGCCCACGGGCCGATCAGGGCGACGTCCTCGACCATGCGGGTCGGCACGGCCGCGATGGCGCTCCTCTTGTCGCCGGCCAGGTAGTGGTCCTGGATGGTGGCGGCCTGCGCCTCGTATCCCATCCGGGCGAAGACCTCGTGGTGGTAGTTGACGCCGCGGGCGCCCATGCCGCCGATGTAGAGGGCGAGGACCGGCCGGAGCTGGTCGGCCGCCCGCTCGACGTCGTCGTCGACGATGACGCGCAAGGGACCGCCGACGACGTCGAAGCTCGCGCTGGTGTGCCGGGCGCCGGGGCGGGCGAAGCCCTCGGCCAGGGCGGTTGCGTAGAAGTCGTTCATGGCGGGCGAGAAGAACATGGCGAGCCACCCGTCGGCGATCTCGGCCGCCAGCGCGACGTTCCTGGGGCCTTCCGCGCCGAGGTAGATGGGGATCTCGGTCCGGTACGGATGCAGGATGGACCGCAGCGGCTTGCCCAGGCCCGTCCCGCCGGCCAGCGGCAGCTGGTAGTGCTTGCCGTCGTAGGCGACCGGCCCCGCCCGCGCGATGACCGCGCGCAGGATGTCGACGTATTCGCGGGTGCGCTCCAGCGGGCGCGGATAGGGCTGGCCATACCAGCCCTCGACCACCTGCGGGTTGCTCGTGCCGACCCCGATGATGACCCGGCCCTGGGTGAGGTGGTCCATCGTCATGGCCGCCATGGCCAGCGTGGCCGGCGGGCGGGCGGACAGCTGCGAGATGCCGGTGCCCAGCTGTACGTGCGAGGTGCGCGATCCCCACCAGGCCAGCGGCGTCCAGGCGTCGCTGCCGTAGGCCTCCGCGGTCCAGATCTGATCGAGCCGCAGCCGGTCCGCGGCGGCGAACAGTTCCGGCGCGTCCGGTGGCGGGCCGGAGCTCCAGTAGCCGGCCATGGTCGAGATCTTCATCTCCGGCTCCTCCCCCGGCGGCGGCGCACCCGGCCACGGCCCGGTCAGCGCGATCCGTTAAGCCTGCTCATTGCCCTCCTCAGTCTTCCCGCATCCGCGCCAGCTAGCTGAGGAACTGGTAGAGCGCCCGGTTGACCTGGTCGGCGTGCGTCCAGGAGATGGCGTGCGGGCCGCCTTCGATCACGACCAGCTTCATGTCCTTGATCAGGCCGGTCAGGCGCTTGCCGGTCTTGTCGAACGGCAGGACGCGGTCGGCGTCGCCTTGGACGACCAGCATCGGGACGTCGATCTTGGGCAGGTCGGCGCGGAAGTCGGTCAGCCAGGTCGGGATGCACGCCACCGCCGCGGTGCCGGAGGCGGCGGTCGCGAGGTTGAAGCTGGCCTGGAACGCCTGGTCGCTGACCAGCGTGCCGCCGAGGGTGTCCATGTTGTAGAAGTTGTCGAGGAATCCCTTCATCCACGCCGGGGTGTCGGCCTTGGCAGACTGGGCGAATCCATCGAACAGGCTGGCGGGCAGGCCCTCGGGATTGTCGCTGGTCTGCCGCAGGAATGGCGGGATCGGCGAGATCAGCACGCCCTTGGCCACCCGGGCCGAGCCATAGACGCCTAGATAGCGGGTGACCTCGCCCGTCCCCATGGAGTGCCCGGCGATCACGGCGTCCCGCAGGTCCAGCTTCTCCATCAGGGCATTGAGGTCGGCCGCGAAAGTGTCGTAGTCGTACCCCGTGGTGGGCTGGCTTGACTTCCCGAATCCGCGCCGGTCATAGGTGATCACCCGGCGGCCCATGTCCAGCAGGACCGGGACCTGCTTGTCCCACGCCCGGCCGCTGAGGGGGTAACCGTGGATCAGCACCACCGGCGGCCCGGACCCGTGGTCTTCGTAGTAGAGCTCGATCGCGCCTGAGTTCTCCGTACCCACGTCCACGTAAGGCATGAGTATCTGCCCTCCTCCAGCCGTCTGTGATCATGAACTTGCCACCGGGAGGCGGCGCGTCAGCGCCCCACCCGCAGCGGGGTTCCCACCGATCGGGTGAGCTGAAACCGGCAGAGCCCGGTCAGCGCAGTCCGTTGAGCCTGTCCATTGCCTCCTCGGTCTCCCGCAGCAGCGCGGACATGACCTCGGCGACCGGGCGGACCTCGTTCATCCGCCCCACGATCTGACCGACCGGCATCGGCACCAGGTCCGGCCGGCCCGAGTTCATCAGCCGCTGGTGTGCCTCGCTCACCAGCAGGTTCTGCAGCGGCATCGGGAGCGGTTCGGGCGCGCCCGGCTCCGCCCAGACCTGCGTCCAGCGGTTGCGCAGCAGCCGGGCGGGCTTGCCGCTGTAGATCCGCGACCGGACGGTGTCGGACGAGGTGGCGGCCAGCAGCGCCTCGCGCAGGGCGGGCGCCGCCGCGGTCAGCGCGTACTCCTGCGTGATCAGCCAGGCCGAGCCCATCCAGACGCCGACCGCGCCGAGCGCCAGCGCCGCGGCGATCTGGCGGCCGCAGCCGATCCCGCCCGCGGCCAGCACGGGCACCTGCCCGCCGACGGCGTCGACGATCTCCGGTACCAGCACCATGCTGGCGATCTCCCCGGTATGCCCGCCCGCCTCATAGCCCTGGGCGACGACGATGTCCACGCCGGACGCTACGTGGTGACGGGCGTGCCCGGCCTTCCCGGCCAGCGCCGCCACCAGCATGCCCCGCTCGTGGGCGCGCGCGATGACGTCGGGCGGCGGGGGGCCGAGCGCGTTCGCGATCAGCCGCGCCGGGTGGGCCAGCGCCACCTCGACGTGCTGCCGCGCCACCGAGTGCAGCCAGCCGAGCACGCCGTCGCCGGGCGGCGCGCCGTCGGGCAGCGGCGGCACGCCGAGCTTGACCAGCGTGTCCTCGACGAACGCCCGGTGGGCGGCCGGGATCCGCCCGCCCAGCTCGGTGGGGGCGCCCTCGGCCGGCTCGCTGGCGGGCATCACGACGTCGACGCCGTAGGGCCGGCCGCCGGTGCTGGCGTCCATCCACCGCAGGACGGCGTCCAGGTCGGCCGGGTCGTTGAACCGGACACAGCCGAGCACGCCCAGCCCGCCGGCCCGGCTGATCGCGGCGGCGACGTGCTCGGACGGGCTGAAGCCGACAATGGGGTGCTCGATGCCGAGCAGGTCGCACAGCGTCGTCCGCACGGTCCTCCTCACGCCACCGGATGGCTGGCCGCGTAGCGGTGCGCCCATCCGTAGTCGGGCTTCCCGGCCGGCCCGCGGCTGATGGCATCGACCAGCCAGATACTGCGGGGCGCCTTGTAGCCGGCGATCTGGCCACGGACATGGGCCTCGATCGTTGCCAGGTCGGGGACCCGCCCCTCGCGCGGCTGCACCAGTGCCGCCACCCGCTGGCCGAGCCGCTCGTCGGCGACGCCGATGACCAGCGCGTCGAACACATCGGGATGGGACTTCAGCGCGCTCTCCACCTCCTCGGGGAAGACCTTCTCCCCCCCGGAGTTCACGCACGTGTTGCCGCGGCCGAGCAGCGTCACCGAGCCGTCGGCCTCGATCCGCGCCAGGTCGCCGGGCACGGCATAACGCTTCCCGTCCACCTCGGCCAGCATCTCGGCGGTCCTGGCCGGGTCCTTGTAATAGCCGAGCGGGACGTGGCCGCCCCG
>DATINY010000450.1:0-11104 GCA_035473755.1 Streptosporangiaceae bacterium | reverse complement strand
CGGCTACACCCTGGACCGGCTCACGGTGCGCTGGGCCGCGGCCGCTGCGTAGATGGCCTGGTGCCCGGCGGCGGACCAGGCCTACGAGAAGCGGACGGACGCCGCCGGGCCGGACCGGGAGCATCGAGTCACGCTGGCAGGCCGTGCGCCGGGCCGACATGGGCCGGTGCCGGGTCAGCGCAGCGGGAAGGACCGGCTGCGCTCCGCCTCCGGGCGCGGGCCGAAGATGCGCCGGTCGGCGTCGGCTATCGGCACGTCGTTGATGCTGGCTTCCCGGCGCTGCATGTATCCGTCTTTGTCGAACTCCCACAGCTCGTTGCCGTAACTGCGGAACCACTGTCCGGCTGCGTTGTGGGATTCGTACTGGAACCTGACGGCGATCCGGTTGCCGTGGAAGGACCACAGGTCCTTGCGCAGGGCATAGCCGAGCTCCCGGGCCCATTTCCGGCGCAGGAACCCCATGATCTCGGCCCGGTCGGTGAGGAACTCATCCCGGTTGCGCCAGACGGAGTCCTCGGAATAGGCGCCCGCGACCCGCTCCGGGTGGCGGGTGTTCCAGGCGTCCTCGGCCGCCTGGACCTTCTGCCGGGCGGTCTCTTCGGTAAAGGGCGGCAGCGGTGGCCGTGGGGACACGGGGACTCCTCCTCCACACCAGAACGATCGCCATCGGTGCAGGACACTATCCCGCACCGTCGCCGGCGCGGCACCGGCACCGGCACCAGCACCAGCACCCGCGCCGCGGATAACGCCGGGGCAGCGGTCAGGTGGCCGCGCTGGCCTCCTCGACGGTGAGCTCGGCCGCCGGATCCGCCTCGAGACGATCCTGGGGGATGGGCACGCCGCTGCGGACCGAGCGCCCGTAGGTTCCGTCGTCCAGCCGCTTCAGGGCCCGGTCGAGCGCGGCCAGGCGGTCCCGCAGGCTGTCCGCGATGGCGTCGTCCATGCCTTCGGCGGTCAGGAGCGCCGCGGCGTCGGAGACGTCACCGGTCGCCTCCTCATCCTCGGTTTCGCGGTCCTCGCGTCCCTCCGACTCGGCACCGGTGAGCAGCTCGGCTACTTCGGCCCGCTCGGCCTGCAGCCGCGCTCGCGCCTCGTCATGGTTCATCATGTCCTCCTTGTCTCACGGTGACGTCCTCCAGGGCGTCGGTGGCGAAGACCAGCCCGTGCCCGGGTGGTGTCTGTGCCTGCAGGCTGTCACCGGCGATCACCACGCCGCTGGGCTCGGCCAGCGCGCCGAGCGCGGCGAAGGATCCCTCGTCGATGTCCTCGATCATGGCCGGCAGCGGCAGGCACAGGGCCAGCTGCCCGGAGATTTCGGGCAGAAGATGCGGCATGACCGGAATGCCGAACAGCCGGGCGAGCCGGGCGATGCGCAAGAACGGGGTGATGCCGCCGACCCGGCAGACGTTCGGCTGGAGGTAGTCGACGGCGCCGGCCACCAGCACGTCCCGGAACTGCGCTTCGGTGTACAGACTCTCACCGGCCGCCACGGGGATGTCGATGGCGGACCGCAGCGCCACGTAGGCCTGGATGTCCTCGGCCGGCAGCGGCTCCTCCAGCCAGAAGATGTCGAACGGGGAGAGGGCTTTGGCCGCCCGGCGGGCGGTCGGCAGGTCCCACAGCTGGTTCGCGTCGACCATGAGCGGCCGGCCGGGCCCGATGATCCGCCGGACCGCGGCCACCCGCTCTACGTCCTCATCCAGGCCGGGCTGGCCAACCTTGATCTTGAACCGGGTGTGTCCCGCCGCGACCCAGCGGCTCACCTGCTCGGTGAGCTCGTCCAGCGTCAGGTGCCGGTTCACCCCGCTGCCATAGACCGGCACCCGGTCACGCTGGCGGCCGAGCAGGTCGGCCAGCCCCAGCCCGGCGGCCCGGGCCCGCAGGTCCCACAGGCCGATGTCGATGGCCGCCATCGCCAGCATGGTGACGCCCCCGCCCGCCTCGCGCAGGTGCCACCACAGCCGGTCCCAGGCGGCCGCCGGCGCCACCGGGCCGCCCTCGGCGACCGGGCGGCAGTCCGCGTCCACCATGGCCTGGATCGCCTGCGCACCGGCCCGGACGGCCCAGCTGAATCCCTGCCCGCGGCCGCCGTCGCTGCTGTCGACCGTGGTGGCGATGAGGTACTGGCTCGTGACCATGGGACCCCCATCGACCGCGGCGCCCCACGGCCGGGGCATGGGCAGCCGGTAGGTCCTGCTGGTCACGCCAGTGACTTGTGCGCTCGCCACAGCCAGCCATTGTGTCGCAGCCGCCCGCAGGGCGGGCAAGGGACCTTGTACAGGTGGGGAGAAAAGGGGTAAAACCGATTCTTGGGTGTCAAGCCGCCCACATCAGGTGCCCGCCGCCGAGCATGAAAGGGGCAGCAAAGATGAGCCCAGCAAACACTCCTGTGGTCTTCGTTCACGGCCTGTGGCTGCACGCGACCTCGTGGGATCCGTGGGTGGACCTGTTCCGCGAGGCGGGTTACGCGCCGCTGGCGCCCGGCTGGCCGGGCGACGCCGACACAGTCGAGGAAACCCGCCGCCAGCCCGAACGGGTCGCCGGCAAGGGCATCGACGACGTGGACGCGCACTATGCGCAGATCATCCGCGGGCTCGACGCCCCGCCGATCGTCATCGGCCACTCCTTCGGCGGTCTCGTCGTTCAGCGGCTGCTCGGGGAGGATCTGGCCGCAGCGGCGGTGGCGATCGACCCGGCTCCCATCAAGGGGGTGCTCGTCCTGCCGCCGTCGTCGCTGAAGGTCGCCTCGGTCGCGCTGCGCAGGCCCGCCAACCGGAACCTGGCGGTGCCGCTGACCCGGGAACAGTGGCGCTACGGCTTCGGCAACGCGCTGCCCGCGCAGGAGTCCGATGAGCTGTACGACCGCTGTGCGATCCCGTCGCCGGGCAAGCCCCTGTTCGAGGCCGCCTTCGCGAACTTCACCCCGCACTCGCCCGCCCAGGTCAACACGCGGAACAAGACCCGGGGGCCGCTGCTGATAACCGCCTCGGGCAAGGACCACACGGTTCCGCACGCCATTTCCACGGCGACCCGAAGGCTCTACCACAGGTCACCCGCGATCACCGACCTCCGGGAGTTCCCCGACCGTAGCCACTCACTCACGATCGACCACGGCTGGCGCGAGGTCGCCCAGGAGGTGCTCGACTGGCTGAAGCAGCGCTCGCTGTAACGCCGTCTCCCGGCGCCGCATGCAGAACACCGCCCCACGCGGAGCGTGAGGCTGGTGATCTCTGATCCGGCAGACTGGGGACCACCAGCTCCGGACCCGGGACGGCCATGCGGAGATACCCGTGAAGGCAGGTGACCCCAGCCTCATCCTGCTTGTGGGCGCGGCGGTGGTGATCGCCGCGATCGTGGCGGCCCGGATCGCGCACGGGATCGGCCTGCCCGGCCTGCTCCTCTTCCTCGGCCTGGGCCTGGCGCTGGGTGAGGCGGGCCTGGGGGTGCGGTTCGACAACGCCGAGCTGGCTCAGGCCCTGGGGCTCAGCGCGCTGGTGCTGATCCTGGCCGAGGGCGGCCTGACCACCAACTGGCGGCACGCGCGGGCCGCGGCCCCGGCCGCGTTGCTCCTCGCGACCGTCGGAGTGGCGGTGACGATCGTGGTCGTCGCGGAGGTGTCCCACTGGCTGCTGCCGCTGGATTGGCGGGACTCCTTCCTGCTCGGCGCGGTGCTGGCGCCAACCGACGCGGCGGCGGTGTTCTCGGTCCTGCGCAAGCTGCCGCTCCCGCCCCGGCTGGCCGGGATGCTCGAGGCGGAGTCGGGGCTCAACGACCCGCCCGCGGTGCTGGCGGTGACGCTGCTGAGCGGGACGGGCCCGCACGTGTCCGGGCCCGCGCTGATCGCCGGGATCGTGGTCTACGAGCTGGCCGCCGGCGCCGCGATCGGGCTGCTCGCGGGCTTGCTGGGCTGGTTCATGCTGCGCCGGGTGGCGCTGCCCGCCTCCGGCCTGTACCCGCTCGCCGTGCTCGCGCTCATCGTCGCGAGCTACGGCGCCGCGTCGCTGGCCCATGCGAGCGGGTTCCTGGCCGTCTACCTGGCCGCGCTGGTGCTGGGCAACGTGCGGCTGCCGCACGGGCCGGCCACCCGCGGGTTCGCCGAGGGGGTCGCCTGGCTCGCCCAGATCGGGCTGTTCGTCATGCTCGGGCTGCTCGCCTCGCCTGGCCGGCTGCCCGCGGCGGTCCTGCCGGCCCTGGTGGTGGGGTCCGTGCTCGTGCTCGTCGCCCGGCCCGTCGCGGTGATCGTCTCCACCCTGCCGCTGCGGGTGCCCTGGCGTCAGCAGGCCTTCCTGTCCTGGGCCGGGCTGCGCGGGGCGGTCCCGATCGTGCTCGCGACGATCCCGGTCAGCGCCCGCCTGCCGGGCGCCACCAAGCTGTTCGACCTGGTGTTCGTGGTCGTCGTGGTGTTCACCCTGCTGCAGGGCCCGACGCTGCCGTGGGTCGCCCGGCGGCTGAAGGTGATCACACCGGCGGAACCCCTGGAGATCGACGTCGAGGCGGCGCCGCTCGAGGCCATCCCGGCCGACCTGCTCCAGGCACAGATCCCGCCGGGCTCCCGGCTGCATGGCGTGGAGATCGCCGAGCTCCGGCTGCCGGCCGAGGCGAACATTGCCCTGATCGTCCGCGACTCCCGCGGATTCGTCCCCGATCCCGCCACCACGCTGCAGGCCGGTGACCGGCTGCTGGTCGTCGCCGCGGCGGGGGTGCGCGAGCGGACCGAGCGGCGGCTGCGCGCGGTGAGCCGCGGCGGCAGGCTCGCCGGATGGTTCGGCGAGCACGGCCTGTGACCCGGCCGGCCGCGTGGGGGTCAGGAGCCTGGTTTCGGTTCGCCTCCGAGGGCAGGCTCCGCCTCCGGCGGCGGCTCGGTAGCGGGAGGAGGCCCGGGACCGGGAGGTAGTCCGGTCCCAGCGGCCGGCGCTGCCCCGGCAGCAGGCCCGGGCTCGATCCCGGCCTCGGGCCCGATGCCAATGGCGTTGGACAGGGTCGGTGCCCGCAGCGGCGCGCCCAGCGACGGGACCGCACCCGGCACCAGCACCGCCGGGTCGGAGCCACGTACGAGGCGGCCGAGCACGCCCCGGTCCTCCGCCAGCACCGGCGCCGCGCACGCGCTGGCGACGATGATGAAGGCCGCGCCCGACAGCCAGGTCACCATGGCCAGCGCGACGCCGAAGAAGCCGAACTGCTGCTGGTTCTGGCTCAGCGTGGTGGGCATCCACAGCGAGGAGGCCGCGCCGTACACGGTCATGCCGAGCCCGGTGAGCACGCCGGTCGGGAGCAGGACCCGCAGCCGGACCTGGCGGCCGAGCATCACCCACGGCGTGACCCACCACAGCCCGATCGCCGCCGCCAGCGCCAGGACCACGAACAGCACCAGCCCGGGACCCCGGCCGAACGCGGCCCGCATGCCCCCGATCAGCGTGAAGTAGGCGAGGATGCCGACGAGCCAGGTCGCGCCGAGCGCGTAGCCGTAGACCAGGCTCGAGGGCGGCCGGCGCCATGCCCTGATGTACGCGCGCTGGAGCGCGGAGGTGAACGAGTTGATGTAGTAGACCGTGAACACCAGGCCGAGCACGCCCGTCGCCCGCCTGATGTTGGAAGCTGTGGTGAATGCGGCGCGGAAGGTGGCCAGACCGGAGCCCGACAAGCCGGAGCGATGGGCGAGCGTCCCGGCGATCGCCGCACGGACCGCGGGCGGCGCGAACGCGGCCACCACGATGACCGCCGGGAAAAACGACACGAACGCCTTCGCCGCCAGCGCTATGCCCCGGTCGATGAACTCGTTCTCCAGCATGCGTTCCCAGACGCGCCAGAAGATCGTGCGCTCGGCCCAGGCGCGGACCTCGGCGACCCGCCGCATGACCTGGCCGGCCCGCTCCCGCGCACCCGTCACCCCCGGAGACGATTTCATCCGGCGGCGTCCCCGGGTGCGGCGTCGCCGGCAGCTGTGACTGGCACGGGATCAGGGTTCCACATCCGAACGGGGCGCAGCCACTGCTGCGGCCCGCCGGTGGCCTCAGCCGGGGCGGCGGTGCCGTCCGGACTGGACCGGCCTGTCGTACGGGCCGGGCCGCAGCCCGCCGTCCGGCCGGGCCGACGGACCCGGCCGGGCGGGCGATCCGGACCTCGGCGGAGGACCCGGCCGCGGCCCGGAACCCGGCCGGGCCGTCCGGCCGGACCGGGCCGGCGGCCGCGGCCCCGCGTTCCGCACCATGACGTCCTTGCCGGTTGCCGCCATGTAGCCGACCAGGCCGATGATGATGACCGCCGACACCAGGCTGACCATGCCGTGCCCGAGCCCGAGGCCACTCACGCTCGGTGGCCACGCCAGCCAGTCCGCGAACGAGGCGCCCAGCGGCCGGGTCACGATGTAGGCGAACCAGAAGCCCACGATCGGGTTCAGCCCGAACCACCGGTACCCCACGTACGGGATCGCGATCACCACGGCGAACATGACACCCGAGCCGAGGTAACCGAGCCCGATGACCTTCGCGGTGAGGTCACCGGCGGCGGTGCCGAGCGCGAACGTGGCCAGCACGGTGGCCCAGTAGAACAACTCGCGCCGCCGGGTGTAGATGCTGTGGATGGACAGCGTCCCCTCGGACCGGTACCACAGCACGAAGATCACGGCCAGCACGATCGAGTAGAACGCCGTTGACACCGCGTACGGGATACCGAGCCCCACGTGCAGGACGTCGGCCGCCATCGTGCCGAACACGGCGACCATGCTCACGGCGAACCAGTAGGCCCAGCTGTTGTACCGGCGGACGGAGAACTGCAGCGCCATGGCCACGACGAAGGCCGTGAAGCCGGCCACGACCGCGATCTCCGGGTTGAAGCGGTGCACCAGGTAGTCCGATGTCGCCTCGCCCATGCCGGTCGTCAGCACCTTGGTTATCCAGAAGTAGGCCGTCACCTCCGGGACCTTGGTGAGCGGATGCCGCCTGGGCGCCACCCAGCGGGCAGCGCGGAGCTCGCCTCTGCTCATGGCGGCCAGTATGGCAAGTCGGTTCCCATGCCTCCGTCACGCCGATATAAAGCCTCTGCAATGGCGCATCACGACATCCCGGCCGGCCGCCGTCACGCCCGGTCAGCCCGTGCCGCCCCGGTCCACCGATAACCTGGCGACCATGCAGACGTACGGGGCGGCCCGGTGAAGGCGCTCGTCTTCACGGCGCCGGGCCAGGTGGAACTGCTCGACGTCCCCGAGCCCGATCCGGCCCCCGGCGAGGTAGTTGTCGAGGTCCGCGCGGCCGGGATCTGCGGAAGCGAGCTGCACGGCGCCCGCCGCCCCGGGTTCCGGCAGCCACCGCTGATCATGGGGCACGAATTCGCCGGGATCGCCGGGGGCGAGGCGGTGGTGGTCAACCCCATTGTGTCCTGCGGCCGCTGCCCGGAATGCCGGCGCGAGCTGCGCCACGTGTGCCGGGAGCGGGAGATCATCGGTGTGCACCGGGCCGGCGGTTTCGCCGAGCGCGTCGCCGTGCCCGCGTCGGCGCTCCGCCCGCTGCCGCCGGGGCTGCCGTGGGAGGCGGCGGCGCTGATCGAGCCCGCCGCCAACGCCGTCCATGCCTGGAACCAGGCCGGCCGTGCCCTTGGCGCCGGCGGGGATCTTGGCGGCGGCGGGGACCTGGGCGCCGAGGGTGCCGTGGGCACACGGGTCGCCGTCATCGGGTGTGGCGCCATCGGGTTGCTGTGCGCGGCCACGGCGCTGTCCGGTGGGGCGGCCCGGGTCGAGGTGACCGACCTGTCGCCGGCCAGGCTCGCCGCCGCCCAGCGCCTCGGCGCGCAGGTGGCCGGCTCCGGCCTGTCCGGCGAGTACGACGTGGTGATAGACGCCGTCGGGTCGGCCGTGACCCGCGCGGCCTCCGTCGCCCACCAGCGTCCTGGCGGGGTGGCCGTCTGGCTCGGCCTGGCCGAGGAGGAGGCGGGCTTCGACGCCAACGCGCTGATCAGGAGCGAGAAGCGGGTCCTCGGCTCCTTTGCCTACCGCGACGAGGAATTCGCTCAGGCGGTGGCACGGATCGGCGACTGGGACCTCACCTGGGCGGCCGGTTATCCACTGGCCGCGGCGGCGGAGATCTTCACCGACCTGATGAACGGGGGCCTGCGTCCGCTGAAGGCGCTGCTCCTGCCCTGATCCCGCGGTCACCCCTGACCCTCGCGATCACGAGGAAGGCATCTCTCCGCTGACCCTCCAGACGGTGGCGGTCTGGGCCAGGGCCAGGGCTGAGGCCAGGTCCGGGGAGCTCGCCGTGCCGCCGGGCGCCTGGGTCGACAGCGCGCCAACGGCACAGCCTAGCGCGGCCGCGTCGGGCAGGGCCAGGCCGCGCAGCAGGCCGGCGATCAACCCGGCGTTGAAGCAGTCTCCCGCGCCGGTGGTATCGACGGGCGTCACCGGCGGCAGCTCAACCCGGTGCCACACGGGACCGTCCGCGCAGAGGACCCCCCGCTCGCCGAGCTTGACCGCCAGCCTGGGCCCGGCGGCGGTGAGGGCCCCCGCCGCGGCCGACAGGGTCGGCTCGCCAGCAATCCGCACCGCCTCCCGCTCGTTGGGGAGCATGACATCGGTCTGCGTCATCGAGGCACGCAGCTGACCGTCGCCCCATGTCCCGGCCGGGTCCCAGTTGGTGTCGAGCGAGGTGGTCGCGCCCGCGGCCCGTGCGCCGGCCAGCATGGCCGCCAGCCCGGGCCCGAGCGAGTGCTCCAGCAGGAAGTAGGAGCTGACGTGCACGTGGCGGGCCTGGGCGAGCAGCGCGGCGGGCACGTCCTGGGCGGTCAGCGACGCCATGGCCCCGAGGGCGGTCAGGATGGCGCGGTCGGGGCCGTGGGACAGCGCCACGGTCATGCCGGTCGGCTCACCATCGCGCACGGCGACGGCCGCGGCGCCCACCCCCTCCCGGGCCAGCTGGGCCAGCATGAAGTCCCCGGCTGGATCGTCTCCCACCGCCGCGACCAGCTCGACGCTCAGCCCCAGCCGCGCCGCGGCCACCGCCGTGATCGCCGCGGAGCCGCCGACGACCATCCAGATGCCGTCCACCAGCTTCTCCTGCTGGCCGAAGGACGGGGTGACGTCGCCGCCGAGCACCAGCACGTCCGGGTTGCAGTCGCCGACCACGACCAGATCGGTGCCCCGGCCGGCTCCGCGCGCCGTCACGGCCGGCCCGGCGATTCATCCCGGCCGGGCATCCCGGCGCCGATCACGCTCAGCAGACGGGTCACCTCGGCGGCAACCGCCTCGCGCCCCGCCGCGCCGTAACGCCGCGGGTCGACCAGGGTGGCATCGGCCGCCAGGCAGGCGCGGACGGCGGCCGTGAACGCCTTGTTCAGCTGGGTGGCGACATTGATCTTGGTCATCCCGGCGCCGACCGCCGCGGCCAGGGCCGCGTCGGGGACTCCCGACGAGCCGTGCAGGACCAGCGGGACGCTCACCGCGCCGTGGATCCTGGCGATGAGCGCGGTGTCAAGGACCGCATCGCGGGTCAGCATCGCATGGGAGCTGCCGACCGCCACGGCCAGGGCGTCCACCCCCGTGGCATCGACATAGCGGGCCGCCTCGCCCGGGTCGGTGCGGGCCTCGGGCGAGTGCACGCCGTCCTTCCCGCCGATCTCGCCGAGCTCGGCCTCGACCCAGATCCCCCGCTCGTGGCACCACCGGGCGGCGCCGGCGGTGGCGCGGACGTTCTGGCCGTAGGGCAGCGCTGACGCGTCGTACATGACCGATCCGAAGCCCAGGCCGGCGGCCTCGGCGACCAGCTCGGTGCCGGTGGTGTGGTCCAGGTGCAGGGCCACCGGCACCGTGGCCGAGCCCGCGATGGCGGCGCAGGCCCGGGCCAGCGGCGCGAGTGCGCCGTGGTAGGCGACACAGTTCTGGCTGATCTGAAGGACCACCGGCGCGGCGGCGGTCTCGGCGCCGGCGACGATCGCCTCGGCCAGCTCGATGCCGATGACGTTGAACGCGCCGACGCCGCGGCCCGCCGCCGCGGCCGGGCCGACGATCTCCGCCATCCCCGCCGCGGGCATCAGCCGGCCTCGCCGCGGCTCACCGTGACGCCGGCCAGGGCCGTTGCGTAGTCAGCGTGGCTGAACTCCCCCGCGACCGGCGCGGCGGCGGCCGCGGTGCCGAGCGCGGCCGCGTGCCGCAGCCGCTCCTCCCACGGGCGCCCCAGGACAAGCCCGTGCACCAGGCCCGCGGCCACGGCATCCCCCGCGCCGGTCGGGTTTCCCACCACGTCGGCCGGCGGCACCGCCTGCCAGCTGCCATCGCCGGTGACGGCCCACAGCCCGTCGGCTCCGAGCGTGACCACGACCGCCTGTGGGCCGGCGGCCATCAGCTCCCGCGCGGCGAGGGCCACCGCGGCCTTGTCAGCGCCGCCCGCCGTGGACAGGCTGCGGCCGGCCAGGGCTTCCAGCTCCGCGAGGTTCGGCTTGGCGATAGCCGGGCGGGCGGCCACGCCCAGGCGCAGCGCCTCGCCGTGGGCGTCCAGCACGGCCGGCACCCCGGCCGCCGCGGCCATGGCGCCCAGCTCCGCGTAGGTATCCGCCGGCAGGCCGCGCGGCAGGCTCCCGGACAGGACGACGGCGCTGCATCCCGCCAGCGCCTTTTCATACCTAACGCAAAACTCGGCGTACTCATCCGGACCGACCGCCGGGCCCGGCTCGTTGAACAGCGCGGTGCGGCCTCGGGCGGTGTCGACCACGGCGAAGGTGCGCCGGGTCTCGTCTCCGATCCGCGTGAATGCGGCCGGCACCCCCAGCTCCCCGAGCGCGGATACCACCTGCTCGCCGGTGATGCCGCCCGCGAGCCCGATCACCTGGACCTGGGCGCCGATCGCGCGCAATGTCCGGGCCACGTTCAGCCCCTTGCCGCCCGCCTGGGCCCGGGTCGCGGCCGGCCGGTTGACGCCATCCCAGTCGACGCCGGGCACGTGATGCGTGACATCCAGGGCCGGATTGATGGTGACGACGAGGATCACTGCGATCTGCCCGGCTCAGCGCGGAGCGAGAGGCACCGAACGGGCCAGGTCACGCGGCTGGCGGGACTGGCGTGCATCGAGGTGAATCTACCGTCGTTGCCGCTCGGCCAGCAAGACGAACGACCAGAAGCAGC
>DATINY010000449.1:0-22396 GCA_035473755.1 Streptosporangiaceae bacterium | reverse complement strand
GCAACATCCTGGCCGCCGTGAAGACGGCGAAGTACCTGCGCCTCGGGCCGGACGACGTGGTCATCACGGTGGCGACGGACGGCGCCGGCATGTACGGGAGTGAGCGGGAGCGGATCGCCACCCGTGACTTCCCGGGCGGGTTCGGGACGACCGACGCGGCCGAGGTCTTCGGCCGGTGGATGCTCGGGACCGGCACCGATGGCCTGCTGGAGACGACGCTGGCGGACCGGGACCGGATCTTCAACCTCGGCTACTACACCTGGGTCGAGCAGCAGGGGGTGTCGCTGGCCGACTTCGAGCGCCGGCGGGATCAGCGGTTCTGGGCCGGTCTGCGCGACCTGCTGCCCGCCTGGGACGCCATGATCGAGGAGTTCAACGAGCGGACCGGCCTCGCGGCGGGGCGATGAGCCCGCCGAGCACGATCTGCTGCGCCGGGTGCGGCCACACCGCCGATCCGGACGACCCTTACCCGTTCCGGTGCCCGCGGGCCGGGACCGACGACACCGACCATGTGATGACCCGGGTGCTCCGCCTGCCCGGCACCCACTTCCCCCGCGGCGGCGAGCAGAACCCGTTCCTGCGCTACCGCGCGCTCATGCACTCCCACCACGTGGCCACGGCCCGCGGGATCTCCGATGAGCGCTACCGCGGCCTGGTGGCCTCGCTCGACGCCGCGGTCGCCGCCGTGGACGGCCACGGCTTCGCCGTCACGCCGTTCTGCCGCAGCCGGGAACTGAGCGAGTCGCTGGGCTTCTCGCCGGACGGCGGGGTGTGGGTCAAGGACGAGACGCGCAGCGTGTCGGGCTCGCACAAGGGCAGGCACCTCATGGGCGTGCTCATCCATCTGGCGGTCATGGAGGAGGCCGGCCTCCTCGACCCGGCCCGCCGCCGCGACCTGGCCATCGCCAGCTGCGGGAACGCGGCGCTGGCCGCGGCCGTGGTGGCCAGGGCGGGCGGATGGCGGCTGACGGTGTTCGTCCCGGCCGATGCCGACCCCGCCATCGTCCGCCGGCTGGGCGTCCTGCATGCCGAGGTCGTGGCCTGCCCCCGCGAGCCCGGTCGACGGGGGGACCCGGCATACCTGCGGCTGCGGGAAAAGCTGGCCGGCGGGGCGCTGCCGTTCACCACCCAGGGGAACGAGAACGGCCTGACCATCGAGGGCGGCGAGACGCTGGGCTACGAGCTGGTGACTGCGCTCGCGAGCCTGCCCGGTGGCCTGGATGACCTGATCATCCAGGTCGGCGGGGGAGCCCTGGCCTCCTCGTGCATCCAGGCGCTGCGCGAGGGCGTGGGGCTGGGCGCCCTGGACCGCCTTCCCCGCGTTCACACGGTGCAGACGGCCGGCGCCCACCCGCTGGAACGGGCGTACGGAAGGGTGCGGGCACTGCTGCCGCCGGAGCCGGGCCCGGAGGCGGTGCGCCTGGCCATGGCGGAGGCCGCCGCCCGCCGGTCGGCGTTCATGCAGCCGTGGGAGGAGACGCCGCACAGCGTGGCGACGGGCATCCTCGACGACGAGACCTACGACTGGCGGGCCGTGGCGGAGGGCATGCTGACGACTGGGGGGCGGCCGTTGGTCGTGAGCGAGGCACTGCTGCGCGAGGCCAATCAGCTGGCCGTGTCCGCGACCGGGATCCGGGCCGACCCCACCGGCTCGGCCGGTCTGGCCGGGCTGCTCGAGCTGCGGCGCTCCGGCGCCATCGGCGACGCCGGCCGTGCCGCCGTGCTCCTGACCGGAATACAGCGGGACTAGGCCGGCCGTGGGCCGGCTGGACCGGCATGACGCCAGTGCGGCGGGGGTTAGCACCGCAGGCCAGGTCCAGCCGGGGGACCTGGCGTGCCGTCCGGCGGCCGCCTGTCACATTGTGACAAAACCCCGCCGACCGGCTTGTCACTTGTGGCCACTTGTGCAATAAAACCCCCGACTTTACCTTGACAGTCATCTTGACGGCAAGGCACGGCCAAGCTGGCCGGAATAGGGGGACGGCCGCTCCGCATGGCTTCGCCCGGGCGGCCGAGCCCGGCGGGCGCGACCAGCGGATCCGGTTCGTTGCCCGCGGCCCGGCCGGAGGCGCTGATCCCGTGCCGCGTGTCCGCGCCAGGTTCCCGGGACCGTAAGCGACAGGAGACTAAAAATGGCACAGGACGTCGCGAGGGGCGAAGCCAGGCTGGACGCCCACTCGATTGAGCAAATTCCCGAAGCCGACCGGGACTCCACGGGCTGGCAGCAGTTCTGGATCTGGGCCGGCGCGAACATCTCGCCGATCAACTGGATCCTCGGTGCGCTCGGCGTCGTGCTCGGTCTCGGGCTCGCGGAGACGATCCTGGTCATCGTCATCGGCAACATCGTCGGCTGTGCGATCTTCGCCTCGCTCACCGTGATGGGCCACAAGACCGGCGTCAACCAGATGGTGCTCTCACGAGCGCCGTTCGGCCGCCGCGGCGGGTACCTGTCGTCCTGGATGCAGTTCCTGCTGACGATGGGCTGGATCGGGGTCAACACCTACTTCCCGGTGATCCTCGCCGTCGCCATCCTGGGGCACTTCGGGATCAGCGGCTCGTTCGGCGTCAAGTTCATCGTGGTCACCGTCATCATGATCATCCAGGTCGGGATCGGGGTGTACGGCTTCTACCTGATCCGGTCGTTCGAGAAGTACACGGTCCCCGTCATCTTCGCGATCATGGCGCTGATGAGCATCCTGGCCTGGACCAGGCACGGGATCGTCAACTGGGGCCTGACCTCGCACCTGCACGGCGCGGCCCACTTCTCCGCCATCTCCGGGCTGATAACCGCGATCGGCGTCGGCTGGGCGATCTCGTGGGTCACCTGGGCCTCGGACTACTCCCGGTTCGTGAGCCCGAAGGTGTCGTCCAGGGCCGTGTTCTGGTACAGCTACGCCGGCCTGTTCGTCCCGACGGTGTGGCTGGCCATCCTCGGTGCCAGCATCGCCAGCGTGACCCAGTCCGCGGACCCGGCCAGGATAGTGTCCTCGGTCTTCGGCGGGGTGGTCGCCATCCTCGTCATGCTGCTGGTCCTGCACGGGCCGATCGCCACCAACATCCTCAACGTCTACTCCTCCGCGCTGGCCGGCCGGTCGGGCGGCATCAAGCTCCCGCGGCGGGTGCTGGGGCTGATCGCCGGGGTCGTCGGGTACGTGGTCACGCTGTACTTCCTGCACTCCCCGGATTTCGCGGCGAACTTCGACAACTGGATGTCCAGCCTGGTTCTATGGATGTCACCGTGGGCCGGCGTGGTCCTGGCCGACTTCTACCTGCTCCGCCGCAAGAAGATCGACGTGGCCCAGCTGTATGCCGACCCGAAGGCCAGCATCTACGGAGACGTCAACTGGGTCGGGATCGGGGCGTTCCTGCTGGGCCTGGTGTGCGGCTGGCTGTTCGAGTTCGGCCTGGTCGGGCCGCTGCAGGGCTACGTCTCCCGGCACTTCCTCTCCGATGGTGACCTGTCCTGGCTGGTGAGCATCGTGGTGGCTGGCGGCGTCTACCTCATCGGCATGCGCGGCAAGGTCGCCGTCGCGCCCGAGCGCGAGCTGACCGGGACGGCCGGGCAGCCCACGGCTAGCGCCGGGTGAAGATCTAGGTGGCCGGCCCGGGGCGGGGCTGTTCGGGGGAGGCAGCCCCGCCCCGGGTGGCCTGTCCGGCTAGCTGCTGCTCCGGCCAGCTGCTGCTCTGGTTAGCTGCTGCCCAGGCCGATCGCACCCTGCGGGTCGATCTCGTGCATCTGCTGCTCGGCGATCCGCGTCTCCTCCGGCACGTTGAGGCTGCGCGTGAAGATCCAGTACAGGATGGCCGCCACCGGGAAGCCGATGAACGGGGAGATGTCGCCCCCGCCCAGATCGGTGGCGACGAAACCGGTGAACACCGCGGTGCTCATGAACGGGATCATGGCGGCGAACGCGATCCAGTACGCGGTGAGGCCGCGCCAGCCCCACCGGTGGTATATGCCGTTCGGCTTGAAGATCTCCTTGATCGCGTAGTTGCCCTTCCGCACGAAGAAGAAGTCGACGAGGTTGATGGCGGTCCAGGGGATCATGAAGTACAGGATGATGAACAGATAGGCCTCGAAGTTGGTCAGGAACGAGCCGGGCAGGGCGAGCGCGAGCACAAACGCCGCGATGGTGACGAAGGCGATGGCCACCACCCGGATCGTCAGCGTCGGCTTGACCGGCTTGATGGTGTCGATCGTGGTCAGCGTGGCCAGCGCCCCGCTGTACATGTTCATGCCGATGACCGCGATGATGCCGGGGTACGAGCACAGCAGGACGATGTAGCCCCAGCCGTGGAACCACGCGTTCCCGGCCACATGGATCGCGCTCACCGACGAGGTGATCTTCGGGTAGGCGGCGGCCAGGAAGTCACCGAGCCCGGCCAGCCACAGCACCCCGACCCCGGAGCCGATATAGGTCCACCAGAACGTGGCGGCCGTGGTGGAGCTGCGGGGCAGGTAGCGGGAGTACTCCGACACGTACGGCGCCCAGGTGAGCTGATAGCTCAAGATGATGCCCATCTCCAGCAGGAAGGGCGCTCCCTTGAAGGTGCCGAACGAGTAGAAGCCGGCCGGCAGGTGCACGGCCGCGAGCAGGCCGATGCCGAAGAGCACATAGACGACGATGAACAGGACGGCGGCCCACTGGCAGAACTTGTGGATCAGCCGGTAGCCGAGGAGCGCGAAGGCGAAGGCGAGAACGGTGATGATGACCGCGCCAACGACCTTGTTCACGTTGAGCGTCTCCACGACCATCTGCTCCGCGATCTGCGTGTTGAAGACGTTGAAGCCGATGAACAGCAGCACCGCGACGATCACCGGCAGCAGCGCCCCGTAGTAGCCGAACTGCGGCCGGGACTGGATCATCTGCGGCAGGCCCAGCTTCGGCCCCTGCGCCGAGTGGAACGCCATGAACAGCGTGCCGATCACCGCGCCGAGGAAGATGGCCACCAGCGACCAGCTGAAGCTGAGCCCGCTGGCCACGCCCGCCGCCCCGATGACCAGGGTCGCCAGCTGCGCGTTCCCGGAGAACCACAGCGGGCCGAGATGCCACACCTTGCCGTGCCGCTCGGCGACCGGCACGTAGTCTATGGATCTGGTCTCCAGCCTGGTCACGGGCGGCGGTGCGGTGGTGCGCGTTCCGGCGGTATCCATGGCGGCGGCCTCCTAGGGCTGGTCTTGCGGGTCATGCGCCGGGGTCCAGGCGCCGGCGCGGATGTACAGCTCTTCCCGGCGGTTCTCCCACAGCGCGGCGTTCAGCCGGTCGGCCTCGGCCAGCTCCCCGGCCAGCGCGATCTCGGCTACGAGAAGGGCCGGGCCGGCTGGCCCGGTGAGCTCGTGCACCTTGACGGCGCGGCTGACAACCCGGCCGGACGGCGAGATGATCTGGCTGCCGCCGAGCAGCGTTCCCGACGGCGTCTGGCCGCACTGGTTCGACATCACCCACCACTGGCCATTCTCCAGCGCCCGGGCCGGATACAGCCCGTCCCACCAGCTCTCAGCCTCCAGCTCGTACGCGCTGGCCTGCACCACGACCCTGGCCCCGGCCAGGCGCAGCGCCCTGGCCGTCTCCGGGAAGTCGCCGTCGAAGCAGACCGGCAGGCCCAGCACGCCGAAGTCCTCGGTCGGGCAGACCGTCAGGCGCTGCCCGGCGGAGAAGACCTCGTCCTCGCCCAGCGGGGCGTACAGGTGGGCCTTGCGGTGCACCGCCCGCAGTTCCCCGTCGCGGCCGAACAGCAGGGCGGTGTTGTAGACGTCGGCACCGTCGCGCTCGGGCATGCTGCCCGCCGCCAGCCATGCGCCCGCGGCGGCGGCCGCGGCGGCCAGCGCCGCCGTCCGCGACCCGTCCACCGGTTCCGCGCTGGTGGCCACGTCCTCGGCCAGGGTCTTTGGGCTGTAGCCGGACGGCCACAGCTCGGGCAGCAGGATCAGGTCGCAGCGGCGCCGGCCGAGCTCCGCCACCAACTCGAGCGCGGTGGCCAGATTCCCCGCCGCGTCACCGGGACGTGGCAGCCACTGCGCGATGCCGACGACCGCCCGGTCAAGCAAAGTTGCCGGTCCCGTGGCGTTCGCGGGTCAGCGGCCCATCACGTGCGGCAGGCGCGTCCGCAGCAGCAGAAGTCATGACACCCTCCCGATCCAGCAGGTCATGGAGGATATAGATCCGGCATTTTCACTATCCGGGTTGTGGCCGGTGAGAGATATGGCACCTGATGCCGAAGATCGCCGTGAGTTGCTGTCAGCGTTCGCCAATGAAGTGGCCGCTGGTGCGTGCATACCATCCTGAAGAGCCGGAAGCGGGCGCCGCCCGCCGTACCCGGGCGCCCGCGCGCCCACCCACCTCCGCTGGAGGCCTGCCATGACCGTCGAGTTCGGCCTGGCCCTTGAGAACTTCACCCCGGAACGGAAGGTTCCGGACATGGACGCCATCACGGCGTACTCGGCCACCGCCGAGGAACTCGGTTTCGCGTCGGTCTGGGCGTGGGACCACCTGTTCCTCGGGGCCAGGCGCCCGTTCCCGTTCCTGGAGGCGCTGACCACACTGAGCTGGGTGGCGGCGCGGACCAGCCGGATCATGCTGGGCACGGGGGTCCTCGTGCTGCCGATCCGGGAGCCGGCCATCGTGGCCAAGACGACGGCGACGCTCCAGCTCGCCAGCGGCGGGCGGCTCATGCTCGGCGTCGCGTCGGGCTGGTACGAGCGGGAGTTCGACGCCACCGCGGTGCCGTTCCGCCAGCGCGGCCAGATCTTCGAGCGCAACCTGGACCTGATGCTCCGGCTGTGGGCCGACGACGACGTGACCGGCGAATGGGACGGCCGGGTGCTCACGCACGTGCGGATGCTCCCGCTGCCGCGGCCCCGGCCGCAGCTGCTCATCGGCGGGTACGTGGACCGGGTGCTGCGCCGCGTGGCCACCCGCTCCGACGGCTGGGTGACGTACTTCTACACCGCCGAGTCCATCGCCCGGGCCTGGTCGGCGATCCGCGGCTACGCGGAGCAGGCCGGGCGCGACCCGGCCCAGCTCAACGTGGTCGCGCAGGTGCCGCTGTGCATCGGCTCCTCCTATGAGGAGGCCACCCGCCGTGCGGGCGAGTATGTAGGCGAGTATTTCGACGTGCCGGCCTGGAGCGAGGCGACGCCGGACTCCGCGGTCCGCGGCACCCCGCAGCAGTGCGCCGAGCAGATCGCCGCCCTCATCGACGCCGGCGTGCGGCACCTGGTCTTCTGCCCGTACAACTACGAGGCCGAGCAGGTGCACCGGCTGGCCACCGAGGTGCTGCCGCTGCTCAGCGGGATCCGCGCGGGGGTCACCTGATGGAGCCGGTAACGGTCATGGCGGCGCGGGCCGAGCGGGAGGCCGCCGGGCGCCCGGTGGCGGACAAGCGGATGACGGCCGAGGACGCCGCGGCGCTGATCCGCGACGGCGACCACGTGGCGATCGGCGGGACGCTGTACTCGCGGACGCCGATGGCGCTGGTGTTCGCGCTGCTGCGGCAGCGGCGCCGGCACCTGACGGTGTCCCGGCCGCTGGCCTGCTACGAGATCGAGCTGTTCCTGGCGACCGGCGCGCTCGACCGGATCGTCACCAGCTGGGTCGGGATCGGCCTGCCGTGGGGGCTGGCCCCGGTCTTCCGGCATTACGTCGAGCGCGGCGAGGCCCGCTACGACGAGTGGAGCCACCTGGCCATGGGCCTGCGTTACAAGGCGGGGGCGATGGGCGTGCCGTTCCTGCCCAGCCTGACCATGCTCGGCTCCGACCTGGCCGGCGCGCTCGGCCTGCAGACCGTGGACTGCCCCTACACGGGGGAACAACTGGCCGCGGTGCCGGCGCTCAACCCTGACGTGGCGCTCATTCATGCCCACCGGGCCGACATGTTCGGCAACGTGCAGGTGGACGGGTACCGGCACATGGATGCCGACATGGCCAAGGCCGCCCGCACGGTGATCGTCAGCGCGGAGCGGATCGTCAGCCCGGAGGAGATCGCCGCCAGCCCGGCCCAGACGATGCTGCCGCATTTTGCCGTCGACGCGGTCGTGGCGGCGCCGTACGGCTCATACCCGCACGAGTGTTACGGCCTCTACGGGCCCGACTTCGGGCATTTCACCGCCTACGCCGCCGCCACGAAGGAGCAGGGGCCGGCCGGGGCCTTGCGTTATGTGGAAGAGAACGTCGACGGCCATACGGGGTTCGCCGGGTTCATCGCGGCGGCCGGGCCGGAGCGGCTCGCCGCGCTGGCGGCGGACGCGGGGGAGCTGATGGGGCGATGACCGCCGTGGGGGTGGCCCGATGAGCGACGTGACGGCCGAGGAGCTGATGGCGGTCACCGCCAGCCGGCTGCTGGCCGACCACAAGGTGGTCTTCGCCGGGGTCGGCATGCCGCTGCTCGCCTCCGCCGTCGCCCGGCACCGGCAGGCGCCGCACCTGACGATCGTCCTGGAGGGCGGCATCATCGGGACCACGCTGCTGCCGGGCAAGCTCCCGATCTCCACCAACGAGATGCGGGCGGCCTACGGGGCGCAGATGCTCACCGACATCACCGACATCTTCCTGTACGCGCAGCGCGGCTTCTTCGACTACGGCTTTCTCGGCGCCGCCCAGGTCGACATGTACGGGAACATCAACACCAGCGTGATCGGCAGCATGGAGCGGCCGCGGGTGCGGCTGCCCGGCAGCGGCGGCGCGAACGACATCATCTCGCTCTGCAACGAGGTGCTGATCGTCACCCAGCACGAGCCGCGGCGGTTCGTGGAGCGGGTCGACTTCATCACCAGCCCCGGCTACCTGTCCGGCGGGGACAGCCGGGCCCGGGCCGGGCTCGTCGGCGGCCGGCTCGGCGCCGTGGTCACCGACCTGGCGCTGCTCGACTTCGAGCCGGGCAGCCGCCGGATGCGGCTGCGCGGGCTGCAGGCGGGCGTGACCGTCGGCCAGGTCCGCGAGCAGACCGGGTTCGACCTGCTGGTCGGCGACGACATCGAGGAGCTCGTGCCGCCGTCGGCGCAGGAGCTCGCGATCTACCGGGAGCTGCGCGACGGCCCAGCGACTGCCGAGCCCGCCGCTGACGCTGGCGACCTGGCCGACCGCGTCCCGGCGGGGCCAGCATGAGACATCCACTTTCCACACCAGGTCAGCCACGGATGCCGCAGGCACCGGGCCGAACGCCGCGTCAGCGGTGTCCCGGGGCCGAGGACCCGCCTCCCGAAGCCAGCGAAGCGCCCGCGAGGGAGGCAATGAGATGAGCGCCCGGCCCGCCCGGGTCGGGCTGATGATCCCGTCCTCCAACACGATGATGGAGGTGGACTTCGCCCGTTACCTGCCGCCGGGCACCGCCCTGCACACGGCGCGGATGTTCATGGAGGACACCACCCCGGCGGGCGAGAACCGGATGCTGGATGAGTTCGCGCTGCCGGCCGCCCGCGACCTGGGCACGGCGCGGCCCGACGTGGTGGTGTTCGGCTGCACCAGCGCCGGCGCGCTGCGCGGCAACGACTACGACGCGCAGCTGTGCGAGCGGATCGGCGAGCTGACCGGCGCCCCGGTCGTGTCCACCATCCGCTCGGTGCGGGAGGCCATCGAGGAGTCGGGCGCCGCCAGCATCGGCGTGATCACGCCGTACGTCGACGAGCTGAACGAGAGAATCCGGGCCAGCATCGAGGCGGACGGGATACAGGTGGCCGGAATCACCGGGCTCGGCATCACCGACAACTTCGCGATCGCGGAGGTCGGGCAGGACGAGATCGTGGCGTTCGCGGCACGCGCACTCGGGCCGCTGGCCGCCGGGGGCGGTATTGACCTGGCCTTCGCCTCGTGCACGAACTTCGGCGCGATGGCCGCCCGGGCCGCCATCGCCGAGCGGCTCGGCCTGCCGGTGGTCACCAGCAATCAGGCGGTGCTGGCGGCGGCCGTCGCCCGGTTGCAGACGCTGGCCGCCTGATGGTCGCGCCGGCCTTCGAGTACGTGGCTGCCGGCAGCTACGACGAGGCGGTGCGCCTGCTGGCCGACGGTGGCGACGAGGCGAAGATCCTGGCCGGCGGCCAGAGCCTGATGCCGATGCTCAACCTCCGGCTGGCCCACCCCGAACTGCTCATCGACATCAACGCCGCCGACGACCGGCAGCCGTCCGTCGAGGGCGGCATGCTCGTCCTGCCCGCCCTCACCCGGCACCGCGTCCTGCTCGAGCATGACCTGGTGCGCCGGCACTGCCCGCTGCTCGCGGCGGCGGTCTGGCATGTCGGCAACGTGCGCGTGCGCAACCGCGGCACGGTCGGCGGCAGCCTGGCGCACGCGGATCCGACATCGGAGATCGGCAGCTGCGCGCTGGCCACCGGCGCGCAGGTCATCGCCCGTGGCCCGGGCGGCGAGCGCACGGTGCCCGCGAGTGAGCTGTTCGTCAGCTACTGGACCACCGCGCTGGCGGAGTCCGAGATCATCACCGACGTGCTGATCCCGGCGGGCCGGCCGCGGCAGGGCTGGTCCTTCCAGGAGATGGTGCGGCGCACCTCCGACTTCGCGATCGTGGCCGTGGCCGCCCTGGTCGAGCTGGACGAGCGCGCGGACACGATAGCCGCCGCCCGGGTGGCGCTGGCCGGGGTGGCCGACCGGGTCGTGCTGGCCGGCCCGGAGCTGCTCACCGGGCTGACCGGCAGCGTCCTGACCGGCGGGGATGACGCGGCCGACGCCGTTGCCGCGCGCATCGCGGGCAGCCTGGACCCGGCGGACGACGTGCACGCATCGGGGGACTACCGGAGGCGGCTGGTGCGGGTGCTCACCGCCCGCGCGCTCCGCGAGGCCTACGCCCGCGCGACGGGGGCGGTGGCATGACCCGGCGGCGGCTCGTGCTGAGCGTCAACGGCGGCGACCACGAGGTCTGGGTGCTGCCCTCGGACACGCTGCTCGACGTGCTGCACGACGAGCTCGGCCTGGCCGACGTCCGCTACGGCTGCGGCGAGGGGGTCTGCGGCACCTGCACGGTGCTGCTGGACGGCGAGCCGGTGAACGGCTGCCTGATCCTCGCGGTGCAGGCGGCGGGCCAGAAGATCACTACGCTGCGCGGGCTGATGGGCCCGGGCGAGACGCTGCACCCGCTGCAGGAATGCTTCCTGCGCCGCGGCGCCTCGCAGTGCGGGTTCTGCACCCCCGGCATGGTGCTCACCGCGCTGGACCTGGTGCGGCGCCGCGGCCGGCCGAGCCGCGACGAGATCAGGTACGCGCTGGTCGGCAACCTGTGCCGGTGCACCGGCTACACCAAGATCCTCGATGCGGTCGAGGAGTACGCCGGCCAGGCGGCCGAAGCGGCGCCGGCCGAGGTCCGGTCATGACCACCGTCGGCCCGCCGCCCGCGGGCGAACGGCAGCTGACCGGGCAGCCGTACCGGGTGGTCGGGCAGTCGCCCGCGCACCACGACTTCGTCGACAAGGTCAAGGGCGCGCTGCTTTACGCGGCGGACTGGCGGCTGCCCGGCATGCTGCACGGCAGGATCGTCCGCAGCCAGCTGCCCAGCGCGCGCATCACCGGCATCGACGTCAGCGCGGCCCGCGCGCTGCCCGGCGTCGTCGCCGTGCTCACCGCCGCCGACGTGCCGAGCAACAGCATCGTGGAGATGGCCAGCGGCGGCCTGGCCGAGCTCGAGGTGAGCATGCCGGTGCTGGCCACCGACCGGGTCCGGTACCTGGGCGAACCGGTGGCCCTCGTCGCCGCCGTGACCCAGCAGATCGCGGCCGAAGCGGCCGAGCTGGTCTCGGTCGACTACGAGGAGCTGCCCGGCGTGTTCGACGCCGAGTCGGCCCGCGCCGACGGGGCGCCGCGGGTGCACGAGGTCGGCAACACGCTGGTGAGCTGGCAGATCCGGTGCGGTGACGCCGCGGCGGCACTGGCCGCCGCCGACGTGGTGGTGGAGGGCGAGTACCGGAGCCAGCACGTCGAGCACGCCTACCTTGAGCCCGAGGCCGGGGTGGGCTGGATGGAAAACGGCGTGCTGACGCTGCGCGTGTCCACCCAGGTCATCGAGCACGCGGTCACCATCGCGCGCATCCTGCAGGTGCCGCAGAGCAAGGTCAGGGTCATCGCCGCGTACATGGGCGGCGGCTTCGGCGGCAAGGAGGATATGACGGTCGAGCCGTACCTGGCGCTGCTGGTCTGGCATACCCGGCGGCCGGTGCGGATGATCTGGGACCGGCAGGAGTCGCTGACCGGGAGCACCAAGCGGCACCCGTTCATCATGCGCTACCGGACCGGGGCGACCAGCGACGGCACGCTCACCGCGCAGCAGGTCGAGATCCTCGGCGACGCCGGTGCCTATCCCAACCTGTCGCCCCGGGTGCTGTTCGCCGCGGCCGCCTGCGCGTGCGGGCCCTACCGGGTGCCGAACGCCAGCATCACCTCCAGCGCGATGTTCACCAACAACGTGCCGTCCAGCGCGTTCCGCGGGTTCGGCGCGATGCAGATCGTGCTCGGCTACGAATCGCAGATGGACGAGCTCGCCGCGCGCCTGCGCATCTCCCGCACCGAGCTGCGGGAGCGCAACTTCCTGGCCAAGGGCGACCTGCTGCCGAGCGGGGAGCGGGTCGGCACCTGCGTGGAGGTCGGCCCGACCATGCACCGGGCGCTCGCGCTGCTCGGCGAGCCGCCCCCGCCGTCCGGGCCGGGCAAGGTGACCGGCCGCGGCATCGGCTGCAACCGGCACCCGTACGGCCGGGCCATCTGGTTCCGCGACAAGGCGGCGGCCTGGCTCAGCCTGCAGGCGGACGGCACGCTGCTGATCCGCTGCGGCGTGACCGACCTCGGCGCGGGGCAGGCGGCCAGCCTGTGCCAGATCGCCGCCGAGGTGCTCGGCGCGCCGCTGGACGACATCAGCATCTACATCGGCGACAGCGCGCTCAACCCGCCGGCCGGCGGCACGTTCGCCACCCGCCAGCTGTACATGTCCGGGAACGCGGTGCTGCAGGCGGCCCGCGAGCTGCGCGACCGGATGGCGCCGGTGGCGGCCGATCTGCTCGGCGTGCCACCCGGCGAGCTCGAGTTCGCCGCCGGCCGGGTCCGGCCGGCCGGCGCGGGGGACGCGCCCGCCGGAGCGGGAGGCGCGCCCGACGGCGGCGACGGCGGCGGCGTGAGCGTGACGCTGGCGGAACTGGCGGCCGCCTGCGAGCAGCGGTCCATCAGCACGGCCCACCTGTCCACCTGGCGGGGGGAGGCCGGCTCGTTCGACCCGCGCACCGGGCAGGGCGACACCTTCCCCGACTACACCTACGGCACGCACGCGGCCGACGTGGAGGTCGACACCGAGACCGGTCAGGTCAGGGTGCTGCGGTACGCGGCCTGCCACGACGTCGGCCGGGCGATCAACCCGATGCGGGTGGAGGGGCAGATCCAGGGCGGCGCCATGCAGGGCCTCGGTTACGCGCTCACCGAGGACATGGGCATCGACGACGGCTACGTGCAGGCGGGCCTGTTCGCCAACTACCTGATCCCGAACGCGCAGGACTTCCCCGACGTGCTCGTCGGCATCATCGAGAGCGGCGAGGGCAAGGGCCCGCTCGGGGCGCGCGGGATCGGCGAGCCGCCGATCGGGAACGTGGCCGCGACCATCGCCAGCGCCATCCAGGACGCGATCGGCGTCCGCCCGGCCCAGCTGCCGATGACCCCCGAGCGGGTGCTCGCGCTGATCGACATGCGCGCCACCTGAGCGCCGGTCTGGGCAGCAGCTGCCAGGAGATCCGGCGGCCATACGGCAAACTTTGACATACCGCGCCCGGGACGCCCACATTTAGTGTGAGACCACGCGTTATGTCCCCCGAACGACGCGCCACAGCATCGCGCATGTAACAGCGAGCCCGTGAGGAGTCACCGATGGCAGCTGAGCAGGCCCGGGCATGAAGGCGGCCAGGCTGGTCGAGCGGCGGCGGCCGCTGGAGCTCGCCGACCTCCCCGATCCGGCGCCGGCGGCCGGCGAGGTGGTCGTCGAGGTCGAGGCCGAAGGCATCTGCCGGACCGACTGGCACGTGTGGAACGGTGACTGGGACTGGGTGGGCCTGGTCCCGACGCTGCCGCTGGTGATGGGGCACGAGCTGGGCGGGACGGTGGTGGCGGTCGGCCCGGGGGTGTCCCGCGTCCGGCCCGGGGACCGGGTGACGACCCCGTTCCACGAATCCTGCGGGCGGTGCGGCTACTGCATGATCGGCCGCTCCAATCTCTGCGACGACATGCAGTTCCTCGGCCTCACCCACGATGGCGGCTACGCCCGGTACGCCGCCATCCGCAACGCGGACTTCAACTGCATCAAGCTGCCGGACAGCATCGATGCGCTGTCCGCGGCGGCGATCGGCTGCCGCTACATGACGGCGTTCCACGCCGTGACCCGTCAGGGCAGGCTGGCCGCCGGCCAGTGGGTGGCGGTGCACGGCGCGGGCGGCATCGGCCTGTCGGCGGTACAGATCGCCGCGGCGCTCGGCGGCCGGGTCATCGCGGTCGACCTGGATGAGGCCAAGCTGGAGAAGGCCAAGGCCGAGGGCGCTCTGCACGCGGTCAACGCCAGGACGGCCGATGTCGCCGCGGCCATCAAGGAGCTCACCGGCGGCGGCGCCGACCTGGCGATCGGCGGCATCGGCGTGGCCGCGCTCGTCGAGTCGGCGGTGCTGTCGCTGCGCAAGGGCGGTCGGCTGGTGCAGGTCGGCCTGACCAGCCAGGCCGAGCGGGGCTATGTGAGCATCCCGCTTGACCACATCATCGAGGCCGAGATCGAGATCGCCGGGAGCGTCGGGAACCCGCACGTGGACTACCCGCGGCTGCTCGGGCTGGTGGAGACCGGAGTGCTGCAGCCGGCCCGGATCGTCGGCCAGACGCTGCCGCTGGAGCGGGCCAGCGAGGTGCTCGGCGCGATGGACTCCTACGAGACGCTCGGATTCTCCGTCATCACCCGATTCTGACCAGCACGGCTGGCCGGTCACGGCCGGCGGCGGGAGGGAACAGCATGACCAGGCGCACGTATAACGGGCCGCTCATTGACGTGGCTGGTGCGGTGGACCTGCACTGCCACCCGTATCCCGACCTGTTCCCGCGGCTGGCCGACGACTTCGACATCGTGCGGGCCGCCCGCGACGCGGGCATGAAGGCCATCCTGCTCAAGTGCCATCACGAGAACACGGTGTCCCGCGCCTACCTGGTGCAGCGGGTGATCCCCGGCATCCGCGTGTTCGGCGGGATCGTCCTGAACTACTACGTGGGCGGCATCAACCCCGCAGCCGTGGAGGCGTCGCTGCGGCTCGGCGGCAAGGAGGTGTGGATGCCCACGGTGGACGCGGGCTATCACGCCGAGGTTCATGGCGGCACCGGCGGCTACGACTCGCAGCAGGGCGGCCGGAGCCAGGCCGAGGGGATCTGGGTGGAGGACAAGGACGGGAAGCTCCGGCCCGAGGTCAAGGAGGTGCTGGAGCTGGTCGCCGAGCACGGCGCGATCCTCGGCACCTCGCATCTGGCCCCGCGGGAGATCGTGTCGCTCGTGCGCGAGGCCCGTTCGGTCGGGGTGGAGAAGATCGTCGTCACGCACCCCTATTTCCGGGTGCCGAACCTTGACCTGGACACCCTGGAGGAGATCGCCCGCCTGGGCGCCATGCCGGAATTCGGTTACTGCACGGTGTCGCCCGCATGGCAGTATGCCGCCCCGGAGAAGATCGCAGCGAGCGTGGAGCGGATCGGGGCATCTCGCTGCCTGCTCGTCTCCGATACCGGACAGCGGCACAACCCGCTGCCGTCGGAGGCGCTGCGCATCTTCGCGCAGACGATCTTCGAGAAGGGGGTGCCGATGGAGCAGGTGATCCAGATGATCAGCGACAACCCGATGCAGCTCCTCGACGTGGACGCCGACACCGGGCCCAGCGCGGAGGACCTGGCCTGGGCCCGCGGCCTGGTCGAGGATCCGTGCGCGGCGCCGTTGCCGGCCAGCGATCCGGGCTGAGCCGGTGGCCATCCGGCGTGGCCGCGGCGCGGCCACCGGCCGGCCGGCGGTGACCCGCCGGTCAGCCCCGCACGCGGAATCCGGGGGCGGGCGCGGGACCGTCGTCCCGCTGCCCGGCCGCCGTCGGCGGGCCAGCCAGGTTACGGCCGACGCGCCGACGGTCCGCGAGATGCTGGCCGAGGATGCCATGCGCGGGGCGCGGATCATCGCCGGGGCCGAGGGGCTCGACCGCCCCGTCCGGCGGCTCAACGTGATGACGGTGCCGAACATCGTGCGGTGGACCAAGCAGGACGAGTTCCTGCTGACCACCGGGTACCCGCTGCCCCGCCAGAGCGAGGAGTTCTGCCGGCTGATCGAGCAGCTGGCCGGTAACGGCCTGGCTGGCCTGGGCGTCAAGCTGGACGAGTACCTCGCCGAGGTGCCGCCGGCGGCGGTGGAGCTGGCCGACCGGGCCGCCTTCCCGATCGTGGTGATCCCGGCCACCTCGCCGCTCGATGACGTGCTGAGCCAGCCGTTCGAGACGATCGTCAACCGGCAGGCGGCCGCGCTGGCCCGGCGGCAGCAGATCCACGACGCGTTCCTCGGCATCGCGCTGGCCGGTGGCGGCCTGGCCCGGCTGTCAGACGAGCTGGCCGAGGTCCTGCCCGGCGCCGACGTGGTCATCTGCGACCCGACCGGCTACCCGCTGGCCGCCACCACCCGGTCCGGCGCCCCGGCCGGGGGCCTCCGCGACGCCAGTGGCCTGGTGGACACCGCCCGGCTGGCCGCGGGCGTGCACTCCGATGACGAGACCGGGACGCACTGGGCGGCCGCGGTCATCCGCGCCGGCGACATGCAGTACGGGTTCGTGCTCGCGGTGGGCGGGGCGCAGGACCTGCCGGGGGTGGCCGGCCTGGCGGTCGAGCAGGCGGCGCTCGTGGCCGCGCTGGAGATCACCCGTGATCTTGCCGTGCTCGCGGTCGAGCAGCAGTTCGCGTCGAACGCCCTGCACGACCTGGTCACCGGCACGGCGGCCGACATGGACCACGCGCTGGCGCGGGCCGTCAGGTTCGGCTGGGACCTGCAGCGGCCGCTGGCCGTGCTGGTGGCCCGGCAGTCCGGCGCCGAGCACAGCGACGAGCCGGCCGGCCAGCAGGAGGCATCCGGGCTCCGGGCGGTGGAGCTGTGGACCCTGGCGATCCGGGACAAGGACCGCAGCGCCGCGGTGGCCGGGTTCGCCACCGAGCTCGTCGCCGTGGTGGGCGCCGCCGGCGCGGAGGCGATCGCGGGCAAGGCGCATGCGGACATGACGGCGTCGACGGGGCGGCCCTACTCGGTCGGCGTCAGCCAGGCCGCGGCCGGGCCGCTGGACATCCCGCGCCTGTACGAGGAGGCGAGGGTGGCGCTGCGGGTGGGCCAGCGGCTCAGCGGCAGCAGCGCGGTCACCAACTTCGCCGGGCTCGGTCTGTACCGGCTGCTCAGCAACGTGAGCCAGGCCGAACTGCGGACGTTCGTCCAGGACACGCTGGGGCCCGTGCTCGAGCTGCCCGAGCCGGCCCGCTCGGACCTGCTCAAGTCGCTGGCGGTGCTGTCCAGCACCCGCTTCAACGTGGCCGAATCGGCCCGGATCCTGCACTACCACTACAACACCATGCGCTACCGGGTGACCAAGCTGGAGCGGATGCTGGGCGCGTTCGCGGACGACGCGGCGGCGGCGCTGCGGATCGGCGTCGCCCTGCAGATCCTGCGCATGGACGAGATATCCGGCGACACGCTCCAGATGCTGCCGTGAGCGGGCCGGCCCGGGATCAGGCGGCCTCGGCCCAGCCGACGAGCTTGCAGGCGCTGTCGACCGTCTCGATCCGCGCGAACGCCACCTCCAGGCAGAGCAGGGCCGCCTCGTGCCGCTCCACGCTGGTCCCCGCCGTCGCGTCCCGCAGGACCAGGCACCGGTAGTCCAGGTTCCGCGCGTGCTGGACGGTGGCCGAGACGCACACATCGGTGTCGACGCCCACCACGACCAGGTTCTCGATCTCGTGCAGGCGCAGCAACAGGTCAAGCTCGGTGCCGAGGAATGCGTCATACCGGCGCTTGGCCCCGACGATCAGGTCGGACGGCTCCGGGGCGAGGCCGTCCACGATGTCGATCCCGGTGCCGCCCTCGACGCAGTGGATGGGCTCGAAGAAGCGCTCGATCCCGAAGTCCTGGTACCCGGGCCGGTGGGCTTCCTGGGTGAAGATAACGGGCGCGCCGGCCCGCCGGGCCCGCCGCGCCAGGCCCGCGATGACCGGCACCAGCGCCATTCCGCCCGCGGCCGGCAGCGGTCCATCGGGCACGAGAAAGTCGTTCTGCATATCGATCACCAGCAGAGCGGTGGCCTCCGGCCTGCGGATGAACTGCTCCTGCGGATCCATTCGTGCCGCCCTCCTCCGGTTACAGGGGCGATTATCCCCCGGGCCCCGGCTCAGCCCACCGCGGGCGCGGTGACCTGCGCTTCGATCATGGTGGGCCGGGCCGCGGCCAGCGCCGCGCGCACGGCGTCCCCCAGTTCGGGCCCGGTGTCCACCCGGATGGCGTCGGCGCCGAACCCCCGCGCGATCGACACCAGATCGGCGCCGGGGTCGGCGATGTCGAGCCCGGCCCGCGGCGCGTCCGGCCCGGCCGGCCCGCGCATCTCGGCCAGGAACCGCCGCAGGATCAGGTAGCCACGGTTGTTCATGACGACGGCCACGACCGGGAGCTTCTCCCTGACCGCCGTCCAGAGCGCCTGCGGCGAGTAAAGGAAGGAGCCGTCTCCCACCACGGCCACCACCGGCTCGCGGTCCCGTCCCAGCGACACCCCGAGGGCGGCGGGAAGGCCCCAGCCGAGGCCGCCGCCGCGCGAGTAGAGGAACCGGCCCGGGTTCCGCACCCGGTGGAACGCCCGGACGTACGGGTCACTGGTGACGCCCTCGTCGACGATCGTGGTTTCGGGCGGCAGCGCCGCCAGCAGCGCCTCGACCGCCGGCAGCGGATGCATGCGCCCGTCCTCGCCGGGGCCGGCCGTCCGGGCCCGCTCGTGCAGCCGGCGCAGCTGTTCCCCGGCCTGTGCCCCGGCGGCCCGCGTCAGCTCCCTGGTCTCCGTCTCGTCGATCCCGGACAGCAGCGGCAGGAGCGCCTCGAGGGTGGCACGCGGGTCGCCGACCAGCCCCAGCCAGGCCGGGTAGGTCCGCCCGATGTCTTCCGCGGCGGGGGAGAGGTGCAGCAGCCGCAGCTCCGGGGGCACCGGCCAGGTCTCCCGGTACCCGAAGGTCATGAACCCGCGCGAGCCGATCAGCAGCACGGTGTGGAGCCCGGCCAGGTGGGCGCGCACCTGCTCGGCGTCCGCCGGGAGCGCACCGGCCCACAGCGGGTGATCCGTGGGAAACACCAGCGTGGAGTGCATCGCGGTGCCGTAGACCCGGCAGCCGAGCCGCTCGGCCAGCGCGGCCAGGGCGCCGGTCGCCCCGGAGCGGGCCACCTCGTCGCCGGCGACCACCGCGAAGCGCGCCCGCGGGGCGGCCAGGACGGCCGAGGCCAGGTCGGCCAGCGCGGCGGGAACCGCCCGGCGCTCGATCCGCGACGCAACGGGCACCGCGAACTCGCCCTCGTCCTGCAGGACATCCATGGGTATCGACACGAACACCGGCCCGGTGGGGGGCGATGCCGCGTCGTGGAACGCCCGGCGGAGCACCGGGCCGAGGTCGGCGGTCCGGTGCACCTCGTGGGCCCATTTCACCAGGCCGGCCGCCATGCCGGTCAGGTTGCCGGACAGGAACGGCTCCGCCAGCAGGTGACGCCGGTCCTGCTGCCCGGCCGTCACCACGATCGGCGAGCCGGTGGCGCGCGAGTTGGACAGATTCCCCATCGCGTTGCCCAGGCCGGTGGCGGTATGGACGTTGAGGAAGGACGGCCGCCCGGTGGCCTGCGCATAGCCGTCGGCCATGCCGGCCGCGACGGATTCGTGCAGGGCCAGCACGTAGTGAAACCGGTCCTGCCCGGCCAGGGCGCCGATGAGCGGGAGCTCGGTGGTTCCCGGGTTCCCGAAGATGTGCCGGACCCGCTCCGTCGCCAGGACCTCGAGCAGTACCTCCACGCCAGACCGCACTTCACTCATGGTCTTATGATCCCGTTCGCATGGGATCACAACAGGAACGGGTGTGAACACGGTGATCATCGAAGTTTCGTCCGCGCCGTCCGGGAGCACCCCGGACGACCTGCTGGCCGTGCCGTTCTTCGAGGGGCCGAGGGGGCCGGAGCCGGGCCCCGGCGCGGCGGAGGCGGCCCGGGTCATCGGCGTCGATCTGGCCGGCCTGCTGGACCGGCAGGGGTTCGGGGGGCGGCCGGGCGACGATGCCACGTTCCTGGTGCCCGGCGGCGGGCCGCGTCAGATCGTGGCGGTCGGGGCCGGGCCGGCCGGTGAGGCCTCGGCCTCCACCGCCCGCGACGCGGCGCAGCGGCTGGCCGCGCTCGCGGCCGGGTCGGTGCACGTCGCCACCACCCTCGGCCTTCTTGGCCCCGACCGGGCCGCGTCGGTGCGGGCGGCGGCCGAGGGCTTCCTGCTCGGCAGCTACCGGGTGCCCCGGACGGGCAGCCGGCCCGTGGCGGGACAGCAGCCGGCCCCGCCGGAGACGCTGACGCTGCTGACCGGGGACCCCGGCGGGGACCGCGCTCCGGCTGACCTGCGGGACGCGCTGGCGCGGGGGCTGGCCACCGGTCAGATGGCCGGCTGGGTGCGGGACCTGGTGCACACCCCGGCGGGGGTGGCCACGCCGGAGATGCTGGCCGAGACGATCGCGGCCCGGGCGGTGGAGTACGGCGCGGCGGCACGCATCTGGACCGCCGGGGAGCTGGCCCGGGAGGGATTCGGCGGCGTGGTGGGGGTCGGCCAGGGCAGCCGGAACTCACCGCGCCTGGTCGAGGTCACCCACGCCGGGCCGGGGGGACGGCAATGGGCGTTCGCGGGCAAGGGAATCACCTTCGACTCCGGCGGGCTGAACCTGAAGCGCGACCCGGCCGAGATTTCCTGGATGCGGTCGGACATGGCCGGCGGGGCGGCGGTCGCGGCGGCGGTGATCGCCGCGGCGCGGCTGGCGCTGCCGGTGCCCGCGGTGGCGGTCGTCCCGCTGGCCGAGAACATGCCGGGCGGCGGCGCCCTGCGGCCGGGTGATGTGCTCACCCACCGGGGCGGCCGGACCAGCGAGGTGATCGATACCGACAGCGAAGGCCGGCTGGTGGTCGCGGACGCGCTCGGCTACCTGGCCGAGCGGAGCCCCGCGGCCCTGATCGACGTGGCCACGCTGACCGACGCGGCCGGCCTCGGCCCGGCGCTGTGGGCGGCGATGGGCACCGGCCAGGAGCTGATGGCCGGGCTGCTGCGGGCGGGCGAGGCGGCCGGCGAGCCGGGGTGGCAGCTCCCGCTGCCCGGCGGCTACCGCGAGCTTCTCTCCTCGCCCGCCGCCGACGTGCGCAACACCCCCACGCACGGCCCGGACTCCACGGTCATGGCCGCGATGTTCCTGCGCGAGTTCGCGGGCGGCATCCCGTGGGTGCACATCGACAACGGCTCGACCGCATGGCTGGAATACGGCACCGGGCTCTGGCCGGAGGGTGCCACCGGGTCACCCGCCCGGGCGCTGCTGCGGTTCCTGGAGGCCCGCCCGGCAGGATCGTGAGGACCCGCCGGCCCCCCGTGGCGGCCCTCAGCCGGTCCGGTGCACCTGCAGCAGGGTCTGCATGGACAGCGAGTTGACCGAGCCCATCACCGGCGCGGGCACGAAGCCCGTCCACTGCTTGGTGTGCGCCTCGATGATGTCCGGGTAGTCGAGGATGAGGTAGGGCCGGGCGTTGTAGATGACCCGCTGCATCTGCCAGATCAGTGCCCGGCGCTGGCTGACGGCCGTGAGCGTGGACTGCTGCGCATACATCTTGTCGTAGGCGGGGTCGCAGAACCCGGAGTCGCTCCATCCGCCGTACTGGGCGCAGGTCACCACCGACAGCATGAAGTCCGGGTCCACCGGCGGAACCCAGTCCCACATCGCCATGTCGAAGGTCAGGTACTTGTTGTTGGGCGCGGTGATCGCGGTGGTGGTGGCGTTGTCGTCCAGGTTCTGCTGGGTGATGACGATTCCGATTTTCTTGAAGTCGGTCTGCATGATCGCGAACGTCCGGTCGCCAGCGCCGCGTTCGTCCGGCGGGAAGATCACGTTGTAGGACATGGGGTGCCCGTTGGCGATCCGCACCCCGTTCGGGCCCATCTTGTAGCCGGCCTGGTCCAGCAGCTGGTTGGCCTTAGCCAGGTCGAACGGCAGCGGCTTGATCTGCGGATCGTGCCACTGGCCGTCGGAGGGCGCCACGATCGTGCTACCGGTCTGGGCGAAGCCGAGCCAGGCGATCTTGATGATCTGCGGCCGGTCGGTCGCGTACTCAAGCGCCTCACGGACCAGCGGGT
>DATINY010000448.1:0-7941 GCA_035473755.1 Streptosporangiaceae bacterium | reverse complement strand
CTGGCCGACCTGCTGGCGCCGGTCGCCGGCACCTCGGGGCGGGACCTGGCCGGCTGGTCCAAGCAGTGGCTGGAGACGGCCGGGGTGAACACGCTGCGCCCCGAGTACGCCACGGACTCCGACGGGCGGTTCACCGGGTTCGCCATCGTGCAGGAGGCCCCGCCGTCCCATCCCGTCCTGCGGGATCACCGGATCGCGATCGGGCTCTACGACCGGACCTCCGGCGGCCTGGTGCGCCGCCTCCGGGTGGAGACGGACGTCTCTGGTGAGCGCACCGACATCGGCGCGCTGGCCGGGGAGCAGCGCCCCGACCTGGTGCTGGTGAACGACGACGACCTCACCTACGCGAAGATCCGCCTGGATGACCACTCGCTGGCCACGCTCATGACCGGCATCGGCGAGTTCACCGAGTCGCTCCCCGCCGCGCTGTGCTGGGCCGCCGCCTGGGACATGTGCCGGGACGCCGAACTGGCCGCCCGTGACTACGTCCGCCTGGTCCTGGCCGGCGCCGGCTCGGTCACCGACATCTCCGTCACGCAGACCCTGCTGCGCCAGGCGAGCGCGGCGCTGCGCCGCTACGCCGATCCGGCCTGGCGCCCGGCGGGGCTGAAGCTCACCGCCGGCGCGCTCCGTGACCTGCTGGAGCGGGCCGAGCCCGGCTCCGACGCCCAGCTCGCCTACGTGCAGGCCTTCACCGGCGTGGCGACCTCACCCGGCGACCTCGCGCTGCTGGCCGGCCTGCTGGACGGGTCGGGGCCGATCGACGGGCTCACCGTGGACACCGAGCTGCGGTGGCGGCTGCTGCGCCGGCTGATCAGCCGGGGCGCGGCCGGGGAGGCCGACATCGAGGCCGAACTGGCGCGGGACGCCACCGACGCCGGCGCCCGCCGCGCGGCGACCTGCCGGGCGGCGATCCCCGAGCCTGCCGCCAAGGAAGCCGCCTGGCGGCAGATCGTCAGCGGCACGCTGCCGAATGCCGTGTTCCGGGCCGTGCTGGACGGCTTCGCCGATCCCGACCAGACCAAGCTGCTGGAGCCATACCAGCGGCGCTACTTCGAGGTGGTCGGCGGCATCTGGCGGGACTGGGGCAGCGACATGGCACAGTGGTTCGTGGCCAACGCCTACCCGGTCGCCGACAACCGCTCGGTGATCGAGGCGACCGACGACCTGATCGCCACCACCAGCCCGCCGGCGGCGCTGCGCCGCCTGCTCATCGAGGGGCGGGACGGTCTCGAGCGGGCGCTGCGCTGCCAGGAGCGCGACCGCCAGGCGGGCTGACCGCGGCCGCGACGGCGCGCACGCCCGGGTGGGCCGGCAGGTCCTCCAGCAGCACCGGCCGCGCGTCGCCGTCGGCCAGCGGGATGCACCAGTTCGGGTACTGCGTGGTGGTGCCGGGCAGGTTCTGCGGGCGGCGCTCACCGACCGCGTCCGCCAGCGAGACCCCCAGCAGCGCGGCCGGGGTGCGCGCGAGATAGCGGTAGAGCGCGACGGTGAACTCCGCCGGGTCCGGCCGGGCGGCCGCCACGGCCAGCCCCTCCCGGGCGAGGGCATCCTGCCAGGCCCGCAGGGACGCCTCGGCGGCGGTCTGCTCGGCCGCCGGCTCGCGGGCGAGCAGCCCGAGGCCGGCCCGCAGCGTGACCTGCTCGCCGGTGACGAACGCCGCGACCGGCGGGACGTCGTGGGTGCCGACCGTGGCCAGGCAGCGGTGGCGCCACCGCCCGGGCGGCAGCGGCAGGCCGTCCGGGCCGCGCTCGAACCACAGCATGGACGTGCCGAGCACACCCTGGGCGGCCAGGTAGTCGCGGACCCAGTCCTCGACCGTGCCAAGGTCCTCCCCGATCGCCAGCGCGCCGGCCGCCGCGGCTTCGCCGGTGAGGACGCCGACCATCGCCTCGTGCGGGTAGCGCACGTAGGCGCCCTGGCCGGGGGCCATCCCGGCCGGCACCCACCAGAGCCGGAACAGCCCCATCACATGGTCGGCCCGCAGGCCGCCGGTGTGGCCGAAGGCGGCCCGCATCAGGCCCGCCAGCGGCCCGTAGCCGGCCGCGGCGAGCCGGCCGGGATGCCAGGGAGGCTGCCCCCAGTCCTGGCCCCGCTGGTTGAACTCATCGGGTGGGGCGCCCACGCTGACCTGCGGCACCAGCACGTCGGCGTAGGCCCAGGCGTCCGCGCCGCCCGGATGCGCGCCCACCGCGAGGTCGGCGATAACCCCGATCCGCATGCCCGCCGCCCGCGCCGCGGCCTGCGCCGCCGCCCGCTGCTCATCGGCGATCCACTGCAGCCAGGCGTGGAACCGCGCCCGGGACCGCAGCCGGGCAAGCTCAGCCACCACGGCGGCAGAACGTACGCTCCGCAGCGGCTGTGGCCACCCGCGCCAGTCGGGTCCGTGGATCTCCGCCAGCGCACACCAGGCGGCCCAGTCATCCAGCGGCTGGCCCTCGTGGACGCGGAACCGCTCGAACGCGGCGTAGCGGCCGGGGGCCAGCGGCTGGCGGTAGATGATCTCCAGGGCGGCGCGCTTGGCCCGCCAGACCGCATCCCGGTCGATCAGGCCGCCGCCGCCGCTGGCGGCGCGCAGCGGGGCAGCCAGTTCCCCGATCTGGCCCCGGGCGGCGGCGGGCAGCTGCGCGTACTCGGGGATGTCCTCCACCCGCAGATAGAGCGGGCTGATGAACCGCCTGCTCATCGGCAGGTACGGGGACGGGCTCACCGGTGGGGTGGGTTCGGCCGCGTGCAGCGGGTTGATGAGAACGAAGCCCGCGCCGAGCTCACGGGCGCTCCAGGCGGCAAGTTCGGCCAGATCACGCAGGTCACCATGGCCCCACGACCGGCGGGAACGCAGTGAGTACAGCTGGACCGTGAACCCCCAGCTCCGCCCGGACGGCAACGGCGCCGCCCGGGCGCGGGAGAGGTTGGCGGCCAGGGGGCGGCGGGCCGCGGCGCCCACGTTCCGGCGCGGAGCCTCGCCCATGGCGGCCAGCACGGCGCGCAGGGTTTCCTCGCCCACCTCGGCCCGCCGGCCATGCCAGTCCCGGTAGGACGTCGCGACTCCGTGCGCCTCGGCCTCGCGCAACAGCTCGCCGCTGATCACCCCATGATCACGGACAAGCTCCCTGTCCCATCCGTAGCGAATCGCCCGTGACCATGGCTGATGCGCTACCGCAGCCCGTACCCGGGCGCCAGGGCCCGGCCGAGCCACAGGCCGACGGCCGCCTGGATCACGGCCACCAGCAGCGTGACCGCGATCGCGACGGCCGAAGACGCGGGCAGGCCGGCCAGGGCCGCAATCTCCCGGGCCACCGCACCCTCGGGCAGCCCGCCGCGCACCAGCGACCACAGGGCGCCGCCCCAGCCGGCCGCGGCGATCAGCATGACGGCGGGCAGCGAGACCCGCAGCCGCCAGCGCCCGTAATGTGCAATCAGCCCTCCCGCCAGCCCGGCCAGGAACGGGAGGAACCACCAGCCCGCCAGGGCGCCGGCGGCGACGATCACCACCCCGGCCAGGCAGGCCAGCAGCCACAGGCCGATCGGTCCCCGGTGATGCGGCGCGAAGCTTGGGTAGTGCGGTGCCGGTGGCGCGGACGGCGCCGGGCGTGGCCCGCCGAGCCGGCCCAGCCGGTAGGAGCCGCGCTTGCCCAGCCTGCGCAGGTCAGCCACGCCAGCCCCCGCTCATGGCCGCAGGCTCCAGCGGACCTGGCCGGCCGGGTACCCGCCGGCCGGTGGCAGGGCCAGGTACCGGCCGTCCCACCAGTCCGCCATCTGGTCCTCGTACCAGGGCGAGGCCGGGTTCTCGCTCTGCCCGCCCGGGTACACACTCTCTCCCGTGGCTGTCCCATGCCCGGCCCATGCCACGATCATCCGCCAGCTCGGCCCCTGGTGCGAGACCAGCCCGCCGTCGGCGGCGTTGACCGTCCAGGAGTCGGCGCCGGAGGCCCGCGGCCCGTACCCGAGCGCGTCCGCCTGGGTCACCGACGGGAACTGCCGGGAGTGAATCCGGCCCCAGGCCCAGCTCGACGGCGCCCCGTGCAAGGTGGCGGCCAGGTGCGCCACCGCGGTGGCGAACGCGGCCCGCATCACCTCCGGCGCCGTGCGGTGCGGGCCGCCAGGCGGGCTGAACGCGCTGTTGGCCGGGTCACCGGTCGTCCATGACGCGAGCACCTGGTCGAGGCTGAACTGGTTCTGCGGGGAGATCGCCAGCCCGGGCGGGTCCTTGTGCACCGGCACCTTGGCCGCCTTCCACCACGGCCGGAACACCGCATCAAGGTAGTCGCCCCAGAACGTCCACCACAGCGGCGCGGCGGCCGAGTGCTGCGCCATGGTGGCGTCCCAGCCATGCAGCAGCGCGGCCGCCTCCTGCTGCTGCGCGCTCAGGTGCGCGCCCCGCAGCGCGGCCAGCAGCCGCGGCACGATCTGCTGCGCCAGCCGGTCGGTCAGGCTGAGCTGGATGGCGGCGAAGCTGGCCGGGTGCATGCCGCGCTGCCCGCGCAGCGACGCGTAGATCTCACCGGCCCGGTACCCGGGGTCGAAGAAGTTCGCGCTGGTCCCGATGTAGTAGGGGTAGGACGGCCCGACCGGGCGCTGGTTCGCGGTCGCCACCACGTGACCGGGCGGGTCGTAGACCTGCGGGACCGACGCGTACGGGATCACCCCGGCCACGTCGTCGGCCCCGGTGCCCGGCATCGGCAGCCACGGGTCGCCGTGGCGGACCAGCGGGTAGTAGCCGGCCGAGATCGCCCCGATGTTCCCCCGGTCGTCGGCGTAGACGAAGTTCTGCGACGGCGCCCGCCAATCCGCCAGCGCGGCGTGGAACTGCGCGAAGTCGCGCGCGTGGGTGACGCCGATGATCACCGAGATGTCCGGTGAGGGGATGTTGCCCATCCAGTCCACCGACGTGGTCTGGCCCGCCTGCGTCATCACCGGGCCGTGCACGGTGATGTTCACCGTCAGGTGGACCGCCGGGCCGCCGCGAACCGGGATCGTGTAGTGCACCTGCCGCATCCGCCGCCAGGCGCCCCGCCAGAAATACTGGCCGGGACGGGTCTTGCTGGTCCGCTCGGTGTAGAACAGCGTGGCCTGGTTCTGGGTGTCGGTGAGGGACCAGGCGATGTGGGCGTTGTGGCCGATCAGCACGCCGGGCAGGCCGGGGACGCTCACCCCGGTCACCGACAGGCCCGGTGCCGACAGAGCGACCTGGTACCAGATGGACGGCACGGTCTGTGGCAGGTGCGGGTCGCCGGCGAGCATCGACTTCGCCCCGGAGACCTTGGGGCCGTTGGCCGCCCAGGCGTTGCTGTCGGGGTACTCATGGATCAGGCCAGCGGGGAGCGCGTTGGCCTGGGCCAGCATGGCCGCGGCTGCTGTCGCTACGTGGGCGGTGATCGGGTTGCTGCTGGAGCCGGGGCCGGACACCGGGGCCTCTGCGCGCTGGCGGTCGTCGGCGGTGGTGGCCGCCGTAGTGCCCGAGGCGCGTGAGGAGGACGGATCCGACAGCGACGCTACGCGCGCTGCCGGCCCCGGCACCGGCCCCTTTGCCGCTGGCCCCGGCACCAGCCCCGCTGCCATTGCTGCCGGTTCTCCCCCGGCCGGCCGCTCCGCTGCCGCACCTCCCCCTGAAGCCTGTGCTTGGCTCGTCGGTGGGGGGCTCGCGGCGCGACCTGCTGCCCTCGTGAAGGCCGTGGTGGACTGGGGGGCGATGGGCGCGAGGCCGTGGTACTTGTACGGGCCGGGGTCGTAGGGGGTGCCTCGGCCGGGCGCGAGTAGGGGGAACCAGGCCATGGTGTGGTGGGGGCCGAGGGTGCGGGCGAGGATGGCGTAGTCGAGCGGGGTGGTGGTGTAGTCGAGCTCCTGGGTGAGGACGCCCTGGAGGACGAGGCTGTCGGTGGGGGTCCAGGGGGTCGGGTAGACGCCGGTGAGGCCGAAGAGGGAGGGCCACTGGCCGGTACGGCGGGCCTGGGCGAGGTAGTCGTTGACGCCGCGGGAGTAGGCGATGAGCACCTGGGCGGCGGGACTGGTACGGGGGGTGGCGGCCCATTCGGCCTGGGCGGTGCGGAGCAGGCCGAGGCGCAGCTCGAACCTGTCGGATGAGAGGCCGGCCGGGCCGGCCAGCTGGGCGATGCGGCCCTCACCCAGGCGGCGCTCCAGATCCATCTCGGTAAGGCGGAAGCGGGCGTGCAGGTAGCCCAGGGCCAGGTAGGCGTCGGCCTCATCGGCGGCCCGGACGGAGGCCACGCCGTGGCTGGTGAAGGCGACCGAGACCGGATGGGCCAGGCCGGGCAGGGACAGCGTCTGCGAATGGATCGGCTGCCCGCCGGGAGCCGACGCCCAGGCCCCGTGACCGGGGACGAGCGCGCGGCCGAGCGCGGGCACGGGACCGTAGCCGACCGCGAACAGCGCCAGCACGGCGGCGGACACCAGCAGCGCCGCCAGCACGTTGATGACCCGTCCCACCGAGCTCACCGCCGTCCCATCGGGCCCATCACGGGCCCATCAGGCTTACCACAAGGACGGGCGCCGGTCCCGCCATGGCCTGGCCGCCTCGATCTGGGCGGACAGCGAGATCAGGGTGGCCTCGTCGCCCATCCGCCCGGCCAGCATGACCCCGATCGGGAGCCCGCCGTCGGTCCAGTGCAGCGGCAGGCTCACGGCGGGCTGCCCGCTCACGTTGCACAGGGGGGTGAACGGCGTGAACCGCTTCTGCCGCTCGAAGTTCTCCGGCGGGTCCACTTCCTCGAAGTAGCCCACCGGGGCGGGCGGCATGGCCAGGGTGGGGGTGAGCACCGCGTCGTATTCGTTCAGCACCTTCCACGCCCCGCGGACCACGAACTGAAGGTACGCCTGGGCGAAGATCAGGTCGGCGGCGCTGGTGGCCCTCCCGCGCTCGCGCAGGTAGCGGGTGAGCGGCAGCAGGCGCTCCTCGTCGGCCGCCGGGACCGGCGTGAGCGTCGCCATCGCGTACCAGAGCGTCTCGAACGGGGGGACCACGTCCGGGCCGTACGGCGGCTCGATGTTCTCCACCTCGTGCCCGAGACCGGCCAGCAGCGCACTGGCCTCCTCGTAAGCGGCCGCACAGTCCGGGTGGACCTCTCCCCCGCCAACGGGGTGCCGCAGCGTCCGCCCGATCCGCAGCCGGCCCGGCTCGCGGCGGGCGTACCCCAGGAAGGTCTCCCCGGGCGGCAGCGGTGGCAGGGTGTACATGTCGCCGGGCCGGTTGCCGGTCATCACGTCGAGCAGCAGCGCCGCGTCCGCGACCGTGCGCGTCAGCGGGCCGTCGGTGCTGAGCCCGGCGATGTCCGGCACGAGCGGCGCGTGGGAGATGCGTCCCCGCGTCGGCTTGAGGCCGAACAGGCCGCAGACGCTGGCCGGGATGCGGATCGACCCGCCCCCGTCGCTGCCCTGGGCGGCCGGTGCCAGCCCGGCCGCGACCGCGGCGCCCGCGCCGCCGCTGGACCCGCCCGCCGATCTCGACAGGTCCCACGCCGTGCGGGCGGGCGGCCCGATCGCCGTCTCGGTGTAGCAGGGCAGCCCGAACTCGGGGGTGGCGGTCTTGCCGGTGATCACCGCGCCCGCCGCCCGGAGCGCGGCGGTCACGTGGTCGTCCTCGGCGGGGACGTTCTCCGCGAAGGCCAGCGAGCCGAGCGTCTGGCGCACCCCGGCGACCATGTTGAGGTCCTTGATCGGGATCGGCACCCCGGTCAGGGGCGGGAGGTCGCGCGGGTCGCCGGCCTGAGTGACCGCCTTCCCGGCCTGGCTCGCCAGTTCGCGGGCGAGGTCGGCGGTGACCGTGTAGAAGGCCCCGACCTCGGCGTTCAGCCTCTCGATGCGGTCCAGGTAATGACCGGTGATCTCGGTGGGTGAGAGCTCACGCCCGCGGACCGCAGCCGCCAGTTCCAGCACGGTGAGATCATGTATCTGCGTCATGTTACCGAACCGTAGCTGGCCCGC
>DATINY010000447.1:0-3220 GCA_035473755.1 Streptosporangiaceae bacterium | reverse complement strand
GCCGCCAGGCCGGTCCCCAGGGCCGCGATCGCCACCCGCCCCTCGTCGAGTATCCGCAGGAACTGGGCGTAGCCCCGGCCGCGCTCCCCGAGCAGATGATCCTCGGGCACCCGGCAGGACGCGAAGGCCAGTTCCCGCGTGTCCGAGGCGCACCAGCCCACCTTGGAGTACTCGCGGCCCACGGTGAAGCCGGGCGTGCCGGCCGGGACGATGATCGCTGAGATCTCTGGCCGCCCGCCGTCCCTGCCGCCCGGCCGCCCGCCGGTGATGGCGAGCGCGGTCACCAGCGAGGTGATGGCGGTGCCGGCATTGGTGATGAAGGCCTTCGACCCGTCGATGACCCACTGATCGCCGTCGAGCCTGGCCGTGGTGCGCATGCCGCCGGGGATGTCCGACCCACCCCCGGGCTCGGTCAGCCCGAACGCGGCCAGCCGCTCCCCCGCGCACAGGTCGGGCAGCCACCGGCGCCGCTGTTCCTCGGTGCCGAACCGGTAGATCGGCATGGCGCCCAGCGCCACCGCCGCCTCCAGCGTGATGGCCACCGACGAGTCGACCCGGGCGAGTTCCTCCAGCGCGAGGCAGAACGCGAACAGGTCGCCCCCCATGCCGCCGTAGTCCTCCGGGAACGGCAGGCCGAACAGGCCGAGCTTGGCCATTCGGGCCACGATCTCGTAGGGGAATTCCCCCCGTTCGTAATAGCCGCCGATCACCGGTGCCACCACGTCGCGGGCGAATTCGGCGACGGTGGCTCTCAGTTCCTCGTGGTAGTCCTCAAGCCGGAAGCTGATCATGGCTGCCCTCCGCAGGATCGCTGCTCTGGACGCCGCCGACCTGCCCCCGATGGGTTGCGGGAAACAGGTCCCGACGTCTGTGATGCTACTGGCCCGTACGGAACCCGGAGATGGCCGCCCGTCCGGCGGGATCCGGCACAGACGTGCCCCGGACATGCCCTAGTCTCGGAGGGACACTTCTTAGCCGCTCTGCCGCCCTCCGGAGGACGTCTTGGCGACCCTCACCTGCCCCGGCTGCGCCGCTGCGGTTCAGCAGGACGATCTCATCTGCTTCACCTGCGGGGCGAACCTGCCCCGGGCCGAGCAGCCGGACGAGCCGACTATCCCGCCAACGGTGATGCAGGAGTCCCTCCGCCGCGAGGGCGCCACCGCGTCGTCGCTGGCCCCGGCCGTCTGCCCCAATTGCGCTGCGGCCATCCCCGACCGGTCGATGCTGGCCTGCCCGGCCTGCCACCGGCGGCTCCCCCGCTCGTCGGGCCCGATCTCGCCGGTCGTCCTGCGCCTGTCGTTCCCGACCGGGAACGTGGATGTGCCCGCGGGAACCTCGCTCGTGCTCGGCCGCGACCCCGGGGAATCCCTGGTCGCCGCCGCCTTCCTCGAGTACGAGAACGTGTCGCGGCGTCATGCCACGGTCGCCGTCAGCGACGCCGGGGATGCGACCATCCGCGACGAGCAGTCCACCAACGGCACGTTCATCAACGGGGACCGGGTACTGCCGGGCACCGAGGCGCGCCTGCGTGATGGGGACAGGGTCAGGCTGGCCGCCGATGTCACGGCCGAGGTCTCACTTCCCCACCAGGGGCTGGATCCGGCCGCGTTCAGCCCGAACGGCCACGAGGACCGCAACTGAGCCACGGCCGGGGCGGCTGAGCAGGGAATCGGGACCCGGCGGGCGCGGGCCGGGCATAGCCCGCAGCCGGTCCGCAGGCGCCCCCGCGCCGTCGGCTATCCCGGCACCGGCGGCGCATTTATCACGGCTGGGACACGAAATGATCTGCGCCGTATAGGCCCTGGTGTGGCGCAGGTCACCCGTGAGAATATCCGGGCAACGACTTGGCTCCGGCCTGGGAGGGCTCAATGGCCACGGAGACTGCCACCACTACCACGACTGGCCTGCGGCGGAACGCCATCGGCCTTCGTGAGGTCACGTTCCAGAGCATCACCGACATGGCCCCCGGCGCGGCGATCGCCGCGTCGATCCCGGCCGGCGTCGCCTTCGCCGGCGGCGCGCTGCCGCTCGCGGTCGTCTTCGCGCTGATCGCGTGCCTGCTCTGCGCGGTGAGCATCGGCCAACTGGCGCGGGAGCTGCCGTCTGCTGGATCGGTGGCCACCTACGCCGCGCGGGGCCTGCACCCTGCCGTCGGCTTCCTGGTGGCCTGGGGTTATGTGCTGGTCGGGTTCCTGATCCCGCCGCTGGTGCTGCTCCAGCTCGGGTTCACCACCGCCGCCACGCTGAACGCGGAGTTCCACGGATACCCGGCGAACCTGTGGTGGCCGTGGGCGCTGCTCGGCGCGGTGATCGTGCTCGCGGCCGGCTTCTACGGCATCCGCACCTCGGCGCGGCTGGGCACCGCCCTCGGCGTGTTCGAGATCGGCGTCTTCGTCGTGCTCGCGGTCTTCTTCATCGTGCACGCGGGCAGCAACAACACGCTCAGCGTGTTCACCACGAAGTACACCCCGGTCGGGCACCGCGGCCTCACCGGGGTGATCGCCGGCTCGGTGTACACGATCCTGGCGTTCGGCGGCTTCGAGGGCGCCGCCCCGCTGGCCGAGGAGGCCAGGAACCCGCGCCGGATCATCCCGCGGGCGATCCTGCTGGCCACCCTGGGCATCGGCCTGCTGTACGTGTTCACCACCTACGCGGTGGACGTCGCGTACGGGCCCGCGCAGTTCCACAACTTCACCACCGGCACCGGGGCCGCGTCCTGGGAGGGTATGGCCCGCTCGCTGTACGGCGCCTTCTGGTTCTTCGTGTTCCTGGCCATCGTCAACTCCACCATCGCCAACGCGAACGCCGGCGTGAACGTCTCCACCAGGACCGCCTACGCGATGGGCCGGATCAGCGCCTTCCCGCACTTCCTGGCGCGGGTGCACCCCAAGCACAAGTCCCCGGTCCCGGCCATCCTGCTGGCCTTCGTCATCACCGTGGCGGTGACCCTGGGCCTCGGCCTCGGCTACGACCCGGTGACCGCGTTCGTCATGGTCGCCACCGCGCTGGTCATCGTCATCGTCGCCGTCTACATCCTGATGAACGCCGCCTGCATCGGCTTCTTCGCCCGGCCTGGTCACCGCTTCAACCCCTGGCTGCACGGGGTCATCCCGGTGCTCGGCATCCTCGTGTTCGTCCCCGCCTGGCTCACCGCAGCCGGCATTGACAAGGTCCCGTACCTCAACAAGTTCACCACCGCGCTGCCGGCGCCGTACTCCTA
>DATINY010000446.1:0-14772 GCA_035473755.1 Streptosporangiaceae bacterium | reverse complement strand
GGGTCAGGGGCGGTGCCGTGGTGATGGAGCCGGTCGGCTCCGAGGCGGTGCGCCGGGTGCTGGAGCGGCACCAGCCGATGCTGGGCCTGCACGGGCACATCCACGAGTCCAGGGGCACGGTCCGGCTCGGCCGGACCCTGTCGATCAACCCGGGCAGCGAGTACGGCGACGGGATCCTGCGCGGGGCGCTGATCGACCTCGACGGCAGGAAGGGGATCACGAACTACCAGCTGCCCGTCGGCTAGGCGTGGCAAGGCACCGGACACGACAGGCCCGAGGGGGCACAGTGGATCAGCGAGCTTTCAGCCACCGGCTCGTCCAGCAGCGGGAGCGGATGCGCACCAGCCCGGAGGAGCTGCTGGAGCGGGTGGAGCGGTCGCCGTACGGGCCGGCCAGCAAAGAGATCCTCCGCGAGCAGGTGCGCAGCGAGTCGACCGGCCAGGTCGGCTTCGCGCTGTTCGACTGCCCGCCCGCGATCGTGCGCGGCAACGGCGCCCTGGTCTGGGACGCCGACGGCAAGGAGTACGTCGACATGCTGGCCGGGTTCTCGGTATCGAACACCGGGCACTGCCACCCCGCCGTCACCGCCGCGCTGGCCATGCAGGCGGGCCGGCTGCTGCACTACTTCGACCTGCCCGGCGAGCCCAGGGAGCGCCTGGCCACCCGGCTGGCCGCGCTGGCACCCGGCGAGCGCCGCAGGCGGGTGGTGTTCGGCACCACCGGCGCCGACGCCGCCGAGCTGGCGATCAGGCTCGCCCGCTGGTACACCGGCGCACCGATCATCCTGTCCGCCTACGGCGGCTATCACGGCACGACCGGCGCCACCATGCCGACTACCGCCAAGGGCGGCATGTGGGCCTACCACTACCCGGTACTGCCGGCCGACAGCGGCCACGCAAAGATCCCGTACTCCTATCCATACCGGTGCCCGGTCGGGGCGCCCCCGGCGGACTGCGCGCAGGCCTGCGTGGACTTCACCCGGCGGATGCTGCTCGGCAAGGAGTCGCCGTTCACCGAGCACCGCGCCGGGATCTCCAACGTCGCGGCCGTCCTGCTCGAGCCGATGCAGGCCAGCGCGGGCTACATCATCCCGGGCGAGGGCTACCTGAGCGGCATCCGCGCGCTGTGCGACGAGTTCGGCTTCCTGCTCATCGACGACGAGATCCAGGCCGGCATGGGCCGGACCGGCCGGTTCTGGGCCTGCGAGCACGAGCAGGTCGTGCCGGACATGATCCTGGTCTCCAAGGGCCTGGCCAGCGGGCTGCCGGTCTCCGCCGTCATCGCCGACGACGAGGTCGCCGCGTCGTGGGGGCCGGGCGCGCACGTCGGCACGTTCACCGCTACCGCGCTCGCCTGCGCCGCCGCGAACGCCACCCTGGATGTCTACGAATCGGAGCAGCTGGTCAAGCGGGCCGCCGATCTGGGCCGCTACTTCGCCGAGCAGCTGGCGGCGCTGCAGGAACGGCACCCGATTCTGGGCTGGATCGACGCCCGGGGGCTGTTCGTCGGCCTGGAGTTCGTCCGCGACCGCGCGACCAAGGAGCCGGCCGCCGACGAGGCCGGCTGGATGCTCGATTTCTGCGTGCGCGAGGGGCTGCTGTTCGAGAAGGGCGGCTACTACTACAACCGGTTCCAGCTCATCCCCGCGCTGGTGATGGAGAAGGAACTGATCGACCGGGCGCTCGGCATCCTCGACCGGGCGATGTCGATGGCCGAGGCGCGCGCGGGCATCCCCGGAGGCAGCTAGCAATGGCGGCCGGCCCCAGCGGCCGCCACTGCCATCCGGCTGCCTACTCGACCGGGATCTCGCCGTAGGCGGCGTCCAGGTTCACCCCGCGGCGGCGCTGGACCCACCGTGCCACCAGGTAGATCACCAGCCCCGACAGCAGGATCAGGATGTTCAGCAGGAACATGTCGAACGAGCGGCTGCCGAACAGGATCCCGCCGCCGCCCTCCGGCCTCCAGGTGATCCCCGAGAGCGGGTCGTGCAGGTAGTCCCAGCCCATGAAGCCGACCGCGATCAGCGACAGGACGCCGACGATCGACATCACCGGTATCTTGCCCAGCCGCCAGTTGACCGAGGAGTTCTCCCAGATCTTGCGCTGCCGGTAGGGCAGGACGATCGCGGCGACCGAGGTGATGAAGAACGACAGGATGAAGCCGAAGATCCCGGTCAGCGTCTTGAACGGGGAATCCGGGCGGGTATAGAAGTACAGCGCCGCGATCGAGCCAAGACCCATGACGGTCAGGGCGTTCACCGGGGTGTGCCGGCGCTCGTTGACGTTCGCGAGCCAGGACGGCATGACCCCGTCGATGCCGTAGGCGAGCAGGTTCCTGGACGCGTTGAGGATCTGGCCCGGAAGCCACGCGTAGGCCCAGAAGATGAACGCGAAGCAGAGCAGGAAGGCGACGACGGCGTTCCCGGTCGCGTAGGACGCCACCTCGCTATAGGTCGGCGCGGTGCTGAAGTGGAGCGCCGCCCCGTTGTCGTAGGCCAGGGCGCCGAGGAACGTGGTACCGGCGGTGCGCTGGAGCACCCAGACCAGCAGCATGGCCCCGGCCGTCGAGATGACCGCCGCGGCCGGCATCGACCAGATCTGCACCCGGCCCGGCCGGCGCACCTCGCCGCCGATATAGGCCGAGGACTGGTTGAACACCAGCTCGAGGTAGATCCAGGTGATCGGGATGATGGTCCAGTACAGGCTAAACGGGGCGGTGACGAAGCCGTTCTTTTTAGCGGCGGTCATTACCGCCTGGTAGGGGTTAGGGGTCCCGGCGGTACTGGCCAGCGAGTGGTTGAATCCGGCCTGGAAGCTGGCCGGGTTCTTGGGCAGCAGTACCGCAATGGTGAGCACGACACCCGCCATCGCCACCACGAACAGGACATTCTGGATCCGGAAGTAGAAATTCATGCCGGTCGCGAAGATGACGACCAGGATCACTATCAGCGCGGTGCCGGTCAGGAACGCCCCGGTCGGCGTGGACAGCCGGTCGCCCCACGTGATCAGCCCGGGGTTGTTGGTCAGCACGCCCAGCGAGCGCAGCAGTGGGGTGAGCCCGTAGTAGGCGAAGAACGCCGAGGGCACCCCACCGTAGAGGATCCACCAGACCGTCTGGTTCCAGTTGGACATCATCCCCCACGCGGGCCCGAGCGCGCGGCTCACGTAGACGTAGTCGCCGCCGGAGCGGGGCATCGCCACGGACAGCATCGCGAAGACCATCGAGGTGGGCAGCACGATGACGAGCGCAAGGACAAACGTGAGCTGGATGTTGGAGCCGGGATAGAAGGCCGGGATCAGTGAGAGGGCGAACAGGGTCATGAGCCCGATGCTCACGAACATAATGTTGTAGACCAGCACGCTCCATTTGCCCGCTGCGCGGACGAGGCCGGTCGCTTGCCTGACATAAAGCCCAGCCTCGTCATGTACTGCCATGGCCAGCCTCCTGTTTTGTGAGTAAATGTCAGGAATTTCTACCCTTTTGACTCGGCGGCATTTTAGCGCAGCCGGGACCGGGCGCGGCTGCCGTTGCCGCCATTAGCGGGTCAACGATCACGTTCACCCGGTGACGAACCGGTGCGAGCTGACCTTGGCCCGGTTCAGGACCAGGACGGAGCCCTGCAGGACCCCCTCCGGGTACTGGGATCCGGGGTTCACCACGACGGTGCGCCCCAGCTTGCTGGTGGCGCGGGATTCGTGGATATGGCCGCAGAGCGCGACGACCGGCTGCACCTCCTCGATGGACTCCCGGATGGCGTGACTGCCCACCGGCTCCTGCAGCGGCTCGCCGCCGGCGGTCTTGATCCGCAGCTCGCCGTCCAGCTTGAAGGCGCGGTCGGTCGCGGTCCCGAACGGCGGGTTGTGCAAGTTGAAGATCACCGGGCGGCCGGGATCCAGCTGCCCGGCCAGGATGCTCAGCTTGCCGCGCATCTGATCCTCGGTGATCTCCCGGGGCGAGTCCCACGGCGTCGGCGTCGAATAGCCGAGGCTCAGCACCTGGTAGGGCCCGAACTCGACGATGCGCTCCTCGGCCTGCTGCAGCCACTCGGCCTGATCCAGCAGCCGCCGCACCCAGGGCGGGTCATCATTGCCGGGCATCACCAGGCAGGGCAGCCCGGCGGCGCGCAGCCGGTCCTCGGCCATCGAGATCCAGCGCTCGAGCGTCTCGCTGATCACCTGCTCGAACGCGCGGTTCAGCTGCTCCGGGTCGGTGCGCATCGCCTGCAGCTGATCCGGGGTGGTCCGGTAGGGGTAGCAGCCGAGCCCGCGGATCCGGTCCTCCAGGCTGGCCAGCCCGTCCTCGCCCTCGGCGCGGTACGACCTGCCGTAGGCGTGGGCCTCGAAGCTGCCGCCGGGACCGCTCACCACCGGTATGAGCGCCTTCCCGGCGACGTCCCCGCCCAGGATCACCGCGTCCGCGCCGTAGAACTTCCCGGCGTTGAGGAATTTGCGGAAGCACTGCTCGGAGCCGTGCAGATCTGTCGCGAAGTAGACGGTGAATCCAGGCATCGGCCTCTGTCTCGCATCATCTGGGGGCATCTCGAATCATGCGGGGGCATCGGGCTCCACGCAACCAGTGAGACGCCCGGGGATCAGTCGTCGGCGATGGCCTGGAGGCTCTGTCGCACGCTCTTGGTCAGCGGGTGGCCGTCCGGCAGCACCCGCTCGCAGTCCGCGGCCACCCCCCGGAGCAGCGCGACCGCGTCGCTGAGGCGGCCCACCGCGTAGTACGCCTGCGCCAGGTTCGCCCGCAGGGTCAGGGTGTCCGGGTGATCCGGCCCGTGGGCCCGCTGGCAGCTGGCGATGGTCTGCTCGTAGAGCTGGATGGCGGCCGCCAGCCGCCCGGCCGAGTGGTAGGCGGACGCGAGGTTGCCGCGGGCGGTGATCGTGTCCGGGTGATCCGCCCCCTGGAGCCGGCTCCGGCTCTCCAGCCTGCGCTCGTAGAGCGGTATGGCGTCCTTGAGGCGCCGGGCCGACTGGTAGGCGGTCGCGAGCGCGCTCAGGGAGGCAATGGTGTCCGGGTGGTCGGGGCCCAGCACCCGTTCCCGGTCCTCCAGGGTGCGCTTGCCGTGGCTGATGGCATCCTTGGGCCGGCCGCCCGCCAGGCAGACGCCGGCCAGGTGCGCCCGGGCGGCCATCGTGTCGGGATGGCCGCTTCCCTGCCCCCGTTCCCGGTCGGCCAGCGTGCGCCGGGCGAGCCGGATGGCGTCCTGGTGCCGTCCGTCCCCGGCATAGGCGGCGGAAAGGGTGTCCTGGAGCATCAGCGGATCGATGCTGTCGGGAACCGGCCCTCGGGTGGATGCGGCCAGGGCCGCCTCCAGCACGATGATCGCGTCCGCGGGCCGCCCGGCCGCCAGCAGCGCCTGGCCGAGGTCGGCGCGGGCGGCGATGGTGCCCGGGTGGTCGAGCCCCTGGGCGCCCGACTGGGCCTCCACCGTCCGCTGGCGGAGCGCGACCGCCTCGGCGCCCATCCCGGCCGCCAGCATGGCGTTAGCCAGCCGGTCGGCGGCCAGCAGGCTGTCCTGGTGGCTGGGCCCGAGCACCCGCTCGCTGGCCGAGGCCAGCGAGCGCCAGTGGACGACCGCGGGGCCGGTCAGGCCCGCGCTGTCCAGGCTCCGCCCGGCCTGGAACAGGACGGCCTGGCACCCGCCCGCCCACAGCGACTCGGCCGCGGCCTGTTTGAGGCTGGCCGCGCAGGAGCGCAGCGCGTCGGCGAGCAGCGGCTGCCCGCCATCGGCGGGCCATGCCTGCAGCAGCGCCCGTGCCGCCGCCCGCGCCGCCTGGTCCCGCATCGGCTGGGGCGTAGCCGACCTGGCCGCCGCCTGCACGACCGGGTGCACCTGCACCGTGCGGGCGGTGCTGGCAGGGTCGATGGTCAGCAGGCCGGTGCGCTCCAGGCTGTGCAGGGCGCTGCCGCTGCGCTTGGCGTCGGGCGCATCGCCGTTGCTGTGCCCCGCGATGAACTCGCAGGCCGCCGCGGTGCTGAACACGTCGCCGGGGATCCCGTGGCAGTCGAGCAGCACGGCCAGCGCGAGGCACTGCTGGGCCAGCCGGCCCGGCAGGAGCTGGTCGGCCTGCTCGACCGACAGCGTCCACGTGACCGCCTTGGCGGAGGGCTCGCCGCCGAGCGCCCGGGCGATCTGATCCTTCCTGCGCGCGAAAAGATCCCGGTAATCGCGGCAGGTCAGCCCGGAATTGGCGATCGTGGCGCTGGCCTGGGCGAGCGCGAGCGGCTCCCGGCCCAGGTCCTCAAGCAGGTCGACCGCCCCGATCCGCTGGTCGGGATCGGAGCTCAGCCGCGCCATGAGGTAGGTCAGGGCCTCATGTGAGCTGAACGCCCCGATGGGCAGGACGAGCGGGCCCGGCGTGCTCTTGAGCACCACGGGGCTGCGGGTCGTGACCACGACCCGGCCGGCCGGGCCCTGCGGCCAGAGGCCCTCCAGGTCCGCCGGGGCGGCGACGTCGTCCAGGACCACCAGCCAGCGCTGGCCGGTCGTGGCCAGCCAGCCGACGAGGCGGCCGGCGGCCGTCTCGGCGTCGCCCGCGGGCGACGCTCCGGCCCGGTCGGCGAAAGCCTGGGCGTAGCTGGCGAGCACCGAGGCACGGCTGGTCGCCGTCACCCAGACGAGCAGTTCGATCTGGCGGGCCCGCCACAGCGACTCGGCGAGGTACACGGCGAGCTGGGTCTTGCCGGTGCCGCCGGGCCAGTCGTACTGGTGCCGCCGGGACTCCGGCCCGGTCAGGACGACCGGACGGCCCGGCACCAGCGCGCCGGCCAGGCCGGGGACGGTCTCGGGCCTGGTGCTGAAGCAGTCGGCCAGCGGAGGGACCTCGCCTGACCGGACCATGGTGACGGCTTTCTCATCGCCTGCGCCGGGCGAGTCCGCAGCTAGAAGGTGGCTTTCCACGGTCGCCTCGCCTGCGCCCATATACGCCCGCGCACCAGAACCTCCCGCGTGATCCTGTATTGCCGCCGGCATCACAATACGGTGATTCACTCCAAGCACGATGACAATTGACGCGCAATGGCCCAGGATAGTTCTTCGGTGGCGACCGGGTATGGCGAGCGGTAGCGACCAGTCGGAGCAACATCGGGTTCCCCGCCCCCCGCGTCGATCCAGGAGTGTCTCCACATGGGCGTATTCAGTTCCCAAGGCACGGAGGGGCAGCGCGGCACCCGCCGTACGATCTGGTCCACCTTCTCCGCGATGGTCGCCGTGCCGGTCACGTGCCTGGTGGTGCTATGGGGACTGGTTTTGGCCCTCGTGATTGGTGGGGCGATAGGTGGTCCTGACACCCCCCACCACGACCACGAGGTCGTCGTAGATTTCGTGGTCGTGATCGGCATCGGCCTCGTCATCGTCGTCGTCGGGGCAACGATGATGGGGTTGTTCGCGCGCCGTCTCGCGCGGGACGTCTCCGGCCTGCAGGCGACGGCCCGGCACCTGGCCGACGAGGAAATGCCCGCTCTGATAGAGCGGCTCCGCCAGGGAGACCAGGAACCGATGCCCGAACCGGGCCCCCCGCGGCTGCGCACGAAGACGGCCGAGATCGCCCAGGCGGAGGCCGCCATCACCAGCCTCCAGCACACGGCGGCGGTCGCCGCCACCGGTGAAGCCCGGCTGCGCAACGGCATCAGGCAGGTCTTTGTCAGCCTGGCCAGGCGGAACCAGTCGCTGCTGCAGCGGCAGCTGCGCCTGATCGACGCGCTGGAGCAGAAGGCCTCCGACCCGGCAACCCTGGCCGACCTGTTCCCGCTGGACCACCTCACCACCCGGATGCGCCGCCACGCCGAGGGCCTCATCATCTTGTCCGGCGCGGCGCCCGGGCGTTCCTGGAGCGAGCCGGTGCCCGTCATCGACGTCATCCGGGGGGCGGTCGCCGAGGTCGAGGACTACAAGCGGGTCACGGTGCTCACCAGGGCCGAGGATGCCGTGACCGGCCTGGCCGCCGCGGACATGATTCACCTGCTGGCTGAGCTCATCGAGAACGCGACCCTGTCCTCGCCGTCCGGCACCCGGGTCGAGGTCCGGGCCGAGCGGGTGGCCAACGGCTTCGCCATCGAGATCGATGACCGGGGCCTGGGCATCGAGGCCGGCCAGCTGCGCACGATCAACCAGCAGCTGGCCAAGCCGCCCGACTTCGACCTCGCCAACGCCGACCAGCTCGGCCTGTTTGTGGTGGGCAAGCTCGCCGCCCGGCACGCGGTCCGGGTCGCGCTCCGGCCGTCTCCCTACGGCGGCACCACCGCGGTGGCGCTCATGCCCAACAGCATCGTGGTGCCGGCGAACGAGACCGGTACGGACACCAACCCCGACCTCCGCCCGGGGACCGACCGGATGTCCGGGCTGGACCTGGACCACGCCGACGCGCTCGCGCTGACCAGCCGGCGTCCAGCCCCGCCGTCCCTGCCCGAGGGCACCACCCGCAGGACGGAGGCCCCCGACGACCTCTTCGGCCTGGCCCGGGACCCCGTCCCCGCCGTCCCGCCGCCCAGCTTCCGCCTCGGCACGCCGCCTCCTCGCCTGGGCACTACCGGGCTGGCCGGTCCCGGCCCGGGCGCCCCCGAGCTGGCCCCCCCTGGCCCCGGCACCCCCGGGCTGGCCCCTCCCGGCCAGGGCACCCCCCCACCGCCCCTTCCCCGCCGCAGCACCCCCGGCCTGGCTCCTCCCGGGCCGGGCCGCGAGGAGCCGGCCGCCGCGGACCCAGACCCGTTTGGCCTGAGGGGTCCCGCCGCGGACCCAGACCCCTTCGGCCTGAGGGGTCCCGCCACGGACCCAACCCCCACCCCTACCCCCATTCCCGCCACCGACGCCGGCGCGGACCCGGGCGCGGCGCCCGGCCCGCAGACCGCTGGCACCTACCGCGGCCTTCCGCGCCGCATCCGCCAGGCAAGCCTGAACCCACATCTGCGAGACAGCCCACGGGCAGCCGCCCGGGGGGCTGATGCCGACGGCACCCCGCCATCCTCGACCCGGAGCCCGGAGGAGGCACGCAGCCTCGTAGCCTCCTTGCAGAGCGGCTGGCAACGCGGCCGCGAAAGCGATGTCCCGGACGGGGAACCCGCCGATACTGCGCAGGGAACAGGGCGACAGGACTCCGAGGCCCCGCGAGGCGAGGAGACGTTATGGATGAGCAGGGACTGGCCGGGCCAAGCCAGCAGCTGAGCTGGCTCCTCGACGACCTCGGCGTACGGGTCGAGCATTTCCGGCAGGCCGTGATCCTGTCCCGGGACGGGCTCGCCGTCGCCGCCTCGCAGAACCTGAGCCGCGAGGACGCGGAGCACCTGTCTGCGCTGGCCGCCGGCGTGCAGAGCCTGGCCCGGGGCGCGGGAGAACACTTCGGCGTCGGTGAGGTCAGGCAGACCATCATCGAGCTGGAACAGGCATTCCTGTTCGTCACCGCCGCGGGTCACGGCAGTTGCCTGGCCGTGCTCTGCTCGTCGAGTGCCGACGCGGGCCTCATGGCCTACGAGATGGCGATGCTGGTGAAACGCGCCGGGCCGCACCTGGCCGCACATCCTAGGTTCCCGGCCGTGCAGATCCAGGCGGAGTGATCACGGCATGCCCGTAGGAGACAAGTGGGTCGACCGGAACGCTGGCCCGGTCGTCCGCCCTTACGCGCTGACCGGGGGCCGGACGAGGCCATCCAGCGGCACGCTGCTGGACCTGATAACGGTCATCGTCGCCTCCTCGCTGAGCCTCGGGCCCGACGACTCGCTGGGCCTGTCCCCCGAGCACCGCCGGATCCTCGGGCTGTGCCGGGGGCCGGCGACCGTGGCCGACGTGGCGTCCACCACCGCGCTGCCGCTCGGGGTGGTCCGCGTGCTCATCGCCGATCTCATCGGGCAAGGCCGGATCACCGTGCTTGCTGAGCGCCCCGTGGGCCAGGAGCCCAGTACTGCCCTGCTGAAGGAGGTCCTGCATGGGCTCCGCGCCCTCTGATGGCTCCGACGTCCCCCTCGCCGCGTTCAAGGTCCTGGTCGCGGGCGGCTTCGGGGCGGGCAAGACCACGCTCGTCGGCGCGATCAGCGAGGTCCGGCCGCTGCACACGGAGGAGGCCCTGACCCGGGCGAGCGTCGGCACCGACGACCTGACCGGCGTCGGCAACAAGACGACGACGACGGTCGCGATGGACTTCGGCCGGCTCACCATGGGCACCCATCTCGTGCTGTACCTGTTCGGCACGCCCGGCCAGGAACGCTTCTGGTTCATGTGGGACGAGCTGTCCTTCGGCGCGCTCGGCGCCGTGGTCCTGGCCGACACGCGCCGGCTCGGCGACTGCTTCCCGTCCGTTGACTACTTCGAGAAGCGCCGGCTCCCGTTCATCGTCGCCATCAACTGCTTCGACGGTGCCCCGCACTACGACCCGGAGGACGTGCGGATCGCGCTCGACCTCGACCCACGGGTCCCGGCCCTGCTCTGCGACGCCCGTCAGCGGGACTCGGTCAAGCAGGTCCTGATCACCCTGGTCGAGCACGTCCTCGCCAGCAGGATCAAGAACGGCTCCGTCGCGGCGGCGGCTCGCAGCGGCTCGCAGGCATTACGCCCGAAACCCCCCAAGGGCAGCCACGCGCGGCCCAAGTCCGCGGCGCCGCAGCCAGAGCTGGGGTGACGGCCCAAGCTCCGCCACCCCAGCTGCCTGTGCCTGCGCGGTCAGCCGTGGCTGAGGATGAGCGCCTGGTCGGCGGCGTTGATTCCGGCCGCCCACTCGCTGGTGGCACCCGGCAGCGTTGCCGCCCCGTACAGCGGGCTGAACGTCCCGGCCGCCGGGTTGGTGTCGGCCGACCAGGTGCTGCCGTTCCAGCGCAGGATCAGTCCCTGCTGGACGCCGCCATTGACGCTGGGCTCGTTGAACCCGACGGCGTACACGTCGCTGGCCGAGCGGGCAGCGACGGCGTTCAGCGTGGGGTAGGCGCCCGGCGTCGGGCTGGGCACGATGCTCCACGCGGAACCGTTCCAGTGCTCGATGAGGGTCGTGATGCCCAGGCCGGGCACCTCCTCGTTCTCCCCGACCGCCCAGATGTTGTTCGAGGCCACGGCCGTCACCCCGTGCAGGATGGGGCTGCTCGGGCCGGTCACGGCGGGCTGCGGCAAGACCGTCACGCTCCACGCCGTGCCGTTGTAGTGCAGCGCGAACGCCGAGATGGTGAAGCTGGCGTTGTAGAACGAGCCCACCGCCCAGATGTCGCTGGCGCTGACAGCGGTGATCGCATTCAGGTTGGCGCCCGCCGGGTAGGACGGGTTCGGGCTGGGCACCGTGACGTTGCTCCACGCCGTGCCGTCCCAGTGCTCGACCGTGCCGCGGATGCCGACCGCCCAGGCGTTGGCCGGGCTCAGGTCGGCCACGCCGTTGAGCCCGAGACCGGGACCGGAGACGACGCTCCACCCGGAACCGTTCCAGTGCTCATACAGAGGCTGCCGGACGCGGTAGCCGCTGGGGAGGGTGAACCCCACCGCCCAGGCGTCGCTGGCGCTGCTCGCGCTGACCGCGTTCAGCCCCGCGTTGACGCCGAGGCCGGGCGTGGCGGCCAGCGACCACGCGCTGCCGTTCCAGTGGTAGGCGACCGGGGGTGGCGGGGTCTGGCCCGCCGCGCCGAACTGGACGCCCACCGCCCAGGCATCGGTACTGGTGCGGGCGGACATCCCGTTGAGCTCGGTGTTGTTCCCCGTCCGCGGCACGCTCACCGACGTCCAGCCGGCCGCGGCCGCCGCCGGGGCGGCCATGGCCAGCCCGGCCAGCACGGATAATGCCGTGGCCGCCGCGCCGGCCAGCGCCCATCGCTTGTGATACATGACCCCGCTCCTCTCTACGGAACTGCCGATAGCAGCACCCCCCTAGGGGATTGACGTCTCTTGCCTGGTACCGGTTCACCGGTCCCCCGGGGCGCGTTAGCGCACCGTTAGCCGGGTCTCCGGGGCCAGGATCCGTGTTGCGGCCGTGGGACGAGCTGTTCCGCGGCCATGTACGGGGCGGACATCGACGGCCGGTGGGCTTAATGATCCGTCAATCAGCCCAAATGATCCGCCACGGCTATTTCGCGACGCGCGGCGCCGGCGCGCAATCGGATGCACCGGCGACGCGCCGCGGGAATTTCGGGCGTTCTGCTACGAATGCGGTCTATGTCGTTCTCGTTATGCGGCTTTTGTCGCCACACCATGCGGCTCGTGCAATTCCGGCTGACCGTAAAGCGCACCACCAAATAAGGCACTCCCGGCCCGCCCGCCGCTGCATCCGGTGCCGGCCGGACCGGCACCGCCGCCATCGGGTAGATCACGATGCCGGCGTGGGGCGCACGTCACGGCGGTGCCGGCGGGCAGACTACTGGCAGTAACAGCAGGCTGGAGGGATCGTGGACGGGCTGACGTCGCTGGAGATCTGCGCCGGGGCCGGCGGGCAGGCGCTCGGCCTGGAACAGGCCGGCTTCGCGCACGAGGCCGTGGTGGAGCTCGACCCGGACGCCTGCGAGACCCTCCGTCTCAACCGCGGCGCGGAATGGAAGATCATCGAGGGGGACATCCGCGACCAGGACGGGCGCGGCTTCTCCGGCCTCGACCTGCTGGCCGGTGGCATCCCCTGCCCGCCGTTCTCCATCGCCGGCAAGCAGCTCGGGGCCGGCGACGACCGTGACCTGTTCCCGTCCGCGCTCCGCCTGGTCCGTGAGGCCAGGCCCAGGGCGGTGCTGCTTGAGAACGTGCGCGGCCTGGCCGCGCGGCGCTTCGACGGCTACCGCATCCAGGTGCTCACCACCCTGCGGGTGCTGGGCTACCAGACCTGGTGGCGGCAGATCCAGGCGAGCGAGCATGCAGTGCCTCAGCTGCGGCCCCGGTTCGTGCTGGTCGCCATCCGGCGCCCGTGGTCGGCGCAGTTCAGCTGGCCGGCCCCCTCGTCCCGGCGCCCGCCCACCGTCGGCGACACGCTGCGCGACCTGATGGCCGCGGGCGCCTGGCCGGGGGCGGACGCCTGGGCCGGGCGGGCCTGCGGCATCGCGCCCACCATCGTCGGCGGGAGCAAGAAGCACGGCGGCCCCGACCTCGGTCCCACCCGGGCGCGCCAGGCCTGGGCGGCGCTCGGCGTGGACGGTCTCGGCGTGGCCGACCACCCCCCCGGCCCGGACTTCCCACTGAGCCAGCCGCCCAAGCTGACCGTCGCCATGGTCTCCCGCCTGCAGGGGTTCCCCGACGGCTGGTCCTTCTCCGGCCGCAAGACGGCCGCCTACCGCCAGGTGGGCAACGCGTTCCCCCCGCCCGTCGCGCGCGCGCTCGGCACCGCCATCCGGCAGGCGCTGCAAGGATGACGGCCGGCGGCCCCGCCCGCGCATTATCGACAAGCCTGCACAATCTGTGCATTCTGGATACAAGTTCGCGGTCCTGACCCCATGGCGCCGCCGCCCGGTGCTGGCGCCCGGCTGACGGGAGGTCCCGCAGGTGGACGAAACGACCAGCGGTGGGCCCGTCAGCGCGGGGGCGGAGGCGGCGGCCGGTGCCCCCGAAGCCGCGCGGTACGAGCAGGACCTGAGCCGGTCGATCGGCATCCTCGGCAACGTCTTCATCACGCTGTCCGGGGTGACCCCGGCGTCGTCGGTGTTCATCATCGTGCCGGTGGCGCTGGTGGCGGTGGGCAGCGGCTCGTTCCTGTCGTTCGTGTTCGCCGCGATCGTCGGCGTGTTCATGGCGTTCTGCTGGGCCGAGCTGTCGGCCGCCTACCCGATCGCGGCCGGGGACTACGCCCTGGTCTGGCACTCGTTCAAGGGGCGGACCTCGTGGCTGGCAGGCCCCGTCAGCTTCGTCACGTTCGCGCTGTACGTGGACTTCATCGCCTTCATCCCGGCGGTGATCGCCCTCGGCACCGGCACCTACCTGGCCGTGATCGTGAACGTCAACCTCAAGGTCATCGGCGCCGTCGTCATGCTGGTCGCGGCGGCCATCGCGATCCTGAACATCCGGCTGAACGCCGTGATCACCGGCATCTTCCTGGCGATCGAGCTGGCCGCCCTGGCCGTTGTCACGATCCTCGGGATCACCCACGCCAAGAACTGGAGCTCGCTGTTCCATCCGGTCGTGGGCACCACGCACGGCGGGCTGATGACGGTCCCCTTCACCGCCGTGCTGGCGCTGACCGCGGTGGCCGTCTTCTCCTACAACGGCTATGCCAACGCGGTCAACTTCTCCGAGGAGACGACCGGCTCCAGCAGGCGGATCGCCCGGGCCATCCTCTGGTCACTGGTGATCACCGTCGCGGCCGAGCTGATCCCGCTGACGTTCACGATCGTCGGCTCGCCGTCGCTGGCCAAGCTGACCACCTCCGCGGTGCCGATGCAGTACTTCATCGAGGCGACCTCGAACAAGACCGTCTACACGATCGTCAGCCTGGGCGTGGTCGTCGCCATCCTCAACGCCGTCATCGCCATCGTGCTGTCCTACGGGCGGATCTTCTTCAGCTCCGGCCGGGACCGGGCCTGGCCCGGCCCGGTCAACGGCTGGATGACCGCACGGAGCGGGCGGTTCCGGTCCCCGTGGTTCGCGACCGCGATCGTCGGCGTTCTGGGCGCCATCCTGTGCCTCACCGTCTCGCTGAACACTCTGGTCAACCTGACCGGCGCGAGCCTCGTGGCCGACTACGCGCTGATCGAGATCGCCGCGCTGTTCGCCCGCCCCACCGGGGCGACCAGCCACAGCCCGTACAAGATGCCGCTCTGGCCGCTGCCGCCGATACTGGCCCTGGCCAGCCTCGGCTACATCTTCACCAAGCAGACCTCGCTGCTGCTCTGGGT
>DATINY010000445.1:0-13036 GCA_035473755.1 Streptosporangiaceae bacterium | reverse complement strand
GCCCGGAGCTCGGCGGCCTTGTTGTGGAGGACGACCTGGCCGTGCGAGAGGATGTAGCCGCGGTCCGCGACCTCGAGCGCCAGGTGCACGTGCTGCTCGACGAGGAGGACTGCGCAGAACGAGATGGCGTGGTATCAGCTGCTCTTCCAGTTCGAGGGCATCGCCGAGGCGACGATCCAGTTCAACGACTGGGCCTGGCTGCGCGAGTTCAGCCGCGGCGACGGCGACCTCGAGCGCTACATCGAGGACCTGTCCCGGCCGGGCGCGCTCACGGCGTCGCTGAACTGGTACCGGGCCAACCTGCCGCCGCGGATGCCGGGGAGCCCTCGCCAGCTCCCGCCGGTGACGATGCCGGTGCTCGGCATCTGGTCCACCGGCGACCACTATCTCGACGGGGAGCGGATGGAGAAGTCCGGCGCGTGTGTCGACGGGCCCTGGCGCCACGAGGTGATCCCCGGCGCCAGCCACTGGATCCCCCTCGACGCACCGGACCGGCTGAACGAACTGCTGCTCGACTGGCTGCGCTGAGGCTCCCCGCCGGGATACCGGCGGCTCAGGACCCGGCCGTCCGGCCGTCGCCGGGGTTGAGATAGAGGAACGTCAGGGCTGCGACCGCACCGCCCGCGAGGTCGGCCACCAGGTAGATCCAGATGTCCGACCACGAGAACAGGCCCATCACGGAGGCGCCCAGGGCGACCGCGGGATTGAACGCGCCGCCGCTGATGCGGCCGACGGCCGCGGCGCCGACGAAGACCGTGAAACCGATCGCCAGCCCGTAGAACGAGTTGCCGGGGTGGTCCTTGCTGGTCGCCACGTTCAGCACGACGTAGGCGAGGGCGAAGGTGAACAGGAACTCGGCCAGTAAGGCGGCCACGATGCCGCGCCCGTGCAGCGACAGGGCGATCACCAATCGCGGATTGACCACGAAGCGGGCGAGCACGGCCGCGATCACCGCCGCCGCGAGCTGCGCCACCCAGTAGGGGATCAGGTCCTTCCGGCCGAGCCTTCCGCGCATGAACGCCGCGAGACTCACCGCCGGGTTGTAGTGCCCCCGGAGATGTGGCCGCCCGCGTAGACGAACACCATCAGCGACGCGCCGATCGCCAGCGGCGCTAAGGCCGAGCGGGTCATGACCGCGCAGCCGACCGTGAAGACCAGGCCGAACGTGCCGATGAACTCGGCAACGTACTTGCGCATCGTTCCCCCCGGGTACTGCCAAACTCGGGCAAATTGCCGAGTCGGCTCACGACAGTACCAGCGGCGCCACCGCGCCCGTGAGGGGCCACCGCGATCTGGTCCGCCAGGCCCGGGCGGGTGCCGCGATCTGCCCGCCTGGGCAGGTCAGGGGCCTGGCTGGCAGAATGCCGTCCGTGCCTCGCTCTCACCGCGGGCCCTTCCGCGGCCTGCCGCGCGAGGTGCCCATCCTCACCGCCGTCGCGTTCACCGTGGCGCTCGGGTTCGGGATCGTCGCCCCCGACATCCCGGCGTTCGCCCGTCATTTCGGGGTCAGCACCGCCGCGGCCGCCGGCGTGGTCAGTGCGTTCGCCCTGATGCGCATCGTGGGCGCGCTGCCCGCGGGCCGCCTGGTAGACCGGTTCGGCGAGCCGGTGGTGATGGCGACGGGCATCACGATCGTGGCGGTGAGCAGCATCCTGGCCGGGTTTTCCGGCTCGTTCACTGAGCTAATCCTTCTGCGCGGCGCCGGTGGGCTCGGCTCGGCGATGTACGGCGTCAGCGCCCAGACGCTGCTGCTGGTCAGCGTGCCCAGCGAGCAGCGGGGCCGGGCCAGCGGCGTGTACGCCGGCGGGTTCCTGGTCGGCGGGATCAGTGGCCCGGCGGTCGGTGGGCTCATCGCCGCCTGGTCGATGCGGGCGCCGTTCATCATCTACGGTTGCCTGCTCGTGGTCCCGGCCGCCATCGCCATCGCCGTGCTGCGGGACGGGTCCCGCCGCCCCGCGGATGGGGCACGGCCGCCGGCGGGGCGCGGATTCGCCGAGATCGCCCGCGCGCTGCGGGACCGCGCGTACCGGGCCGCGGCGGCCGCCAATCTCGCGGACGGGTTCGCCGCCTTCGGGGTCCGCGCCGCGATCGTGCCGCTGTTCGTCCGCGACGTGCTGCAGCGGTCGGCCGTCTGGACGGGCATCGGGTTCGGCGTGGTTGCCGTCCTGAACGCCGCGACCCTGCTGCCCGCCGGCCGGCTGGCCGACCGGCTCGGCCGGCGGCCGGTGATCGTGGCCGGCTGCCTCGTGTCGGCGGCCGGCATGCTCATGCTCGCGCTCGTCCCCGGGCTGGGCGGGTATCTCGCCGCGCTGGCCGTCTTCGGCCTGGGATCCGGGCTGCTCGACGTCGGGCCGGCGGCGATGCTCGGCGACATCCTGGGCGGCCAGGGCGGGACGGTCGTCGCCGCGTATCAGATGGCCGGCGACATCGGCTCGGTCACCGGGCCGGTGAGCGCCGGCTACCTGGTGGACGTGGCCTCCTACGGCGCGGCCTTCGGGCTGGCCGCCGGCGTCCTCGGGCTGGCGGCCGTGCTCGGCCTCTTCGCCCCGGAGACCCGGTGGCGCGACCATCCGGCCGCCCCGCCCCCCAGACCTGGCGGCGCGACGGGCCGGCCCCCCCGGGCCGGGCGGCAGGCAGCCTGTCCCGATCCGTGATGGCGTATCCGCCCGCCGGGAGCTAGGTCACCGGCCGGGAGCTAGGTCACCGGCCGGATCCGGGTCAGCGGCCGGGGCCGGCGGCCCCCCAGCCGCTACTCCGGGGCCGGCCGTCCCAGCCGGATCCTGGCGAACGGCGTGGGGGACAACTGCCCCGGATCCATTTCCCGCATGTCCGCGGGAGCGCCGACGATCAGCGGATCCGGCTGCCCGACGACCTCGACGTCCTTGCGGTCGTAGTTGATCCCGCGGAGCAGGCTGCGCATGGCCTCCAGCCGGGCACGTTTCTTGTCATTGCTCCTGATGACGGTCCACGGCGCCACGTCCGTGTGGGTGCGCTCGAACATGGTGACCTTGGCCGCGGTGTAGGCGTCCCACCTGCCCAGCAGGGCGATGTCGGTGGGGCTGAGCTTCCACTGCCGCACCGGGTCGATCTGGCGGATAGCGAACCGGGTGTGCTGCTCGCCGGGCGTGACGGAGAACCAGAACTTCGTCAGCGTGATCCCGTCCTGGACCAGCATCTGCTCGAAGGGGTTCACCTCGTGGAAGAAGGTCTCGTACTGCTCGTCGGTGCAGAAGCCCATGACCTTCTCGACCCCGGCGCGGTTGTACCACGAGCGGTCGAACATGGCGATCTCCCCGGCCGTCGGCAGGTGCGCCACGTAGCGCTGGAAGTACCATTGCCCGCGCTCACGCTCGGTCGGGATGTCGAGCGCGACGACCCGGGCGTTGCGGGGATTAAGGTGCTCCATGAAGCGCTTGATGGTGCTCCCCTTGCCCGCGGCATCGCGGCCCTCGAAGACCAGAACGATCCGGCTCCCGGTGTCCTGGACCCAGTACTGCAGCTTGAGCAGCTCGACCTGCAGCTGCCGTTTCTCATGGTCGTATTGCTCGCGGCTCAGGCGTTCGGGGTAAGGATAGTCCTGCCGCCAGGTGTCTACCTGGCTCCCGTCGGCGTTGCGGAGCACCGGGTCATCCTCGTCCGTGTCGTCCACCCATACGCCCGGCGGCACCACGTTCTTGCTGCCCGGCGTGCCCGCGCGAGCATGCCCATCACCTGTCATACCGGCCCCATCCGTGTCCTGTGCTGCTTGTGCTTATCCCAGCATCCAGGCCCGACCCGCCTCCCAGCCACCCCCGTGGCGAGATTCACCCGGAGTTCACAGCCGAGCGGGGCGGGCGCCGGAGCCCGCCCGCGTCGCGGTGCGGCTCACCGGACCCGGCTGAGCTGCTGTCTTGCCCGGAACTGACATATGTCCATAGATATTGACAATTGCTTGTCAGAGCCTAAGCATTGGGGTGCAGCGTGAGGGCCGCGCGGCCGCCTCGGCACCGCCCGGTCCTGCGCTTCATTCCTCGCGTTGTGCGCCAAGACTGGAGGTAGGTCAGTGGCAAGCAGTGAGGTACAGACCGGGGGGGCCTCCACACAGCTGTTCATCCGGCAGACGTCCGGTCTCGTCCGCGAGCTGGGGATCCCGGCCGCGATCGGCATCTCCCTGGCGTCGGTCGCCGTCGTCAACACCTTCATCAACTTCAACGCCGGGCTGACGGACTTCCCGAAGTCCGACATGTACCTGCCGCTGGTGGCGGCCGCGGTGATCTGGCTCGTCGCCATGTTCGCCTACCGCTACCTGCTCCGGGCGGTGCCGCGGGCCGGCGGTGAGTACGTCTACCTGTCCCGGATCGTGTCACCCGCGATCGGGGCCATGGCCGGGCTCGGGATAGCCGTGGTGTTCACCTACGTGCTGTCCACCAACGCGCACTTCGCCGCCCAGTTCACGCCGTTCATGCTGACCGGCCTCGGCCTGGCGTTCCACAGCACGGCCATCGCGAACTTCGGGAACCACTTCGGCAGCAACCTGTCGATCGCGTGGCTGAGCGTCATCCTGATGCTGATCGTCGCGGCGTTGTCACTGTTCAAGGTGAAGATCGTGGCCCGCATCATCTTCACCCTCATCATCTTGCAGGTGGTGGCGTTCGTCGCCCTCATCGCGATCCTGGCGTTCAAGTCCCACGGGGACTTCGTCGCCGCGTACGGCAGCTTCAGCCATCACGCGGGCGCCTACCAGGCGACCATCACGGCCGCGCACACGAACGGGGTCCTTTTCGGCACCTCGATCGCGTCCGCGGTGGCGATCATCCCGTTCATGGTGCTCAACTACAACGGCGTCCTGTACTCCTACTACGTGGGCGGCGAGCTGCGCCGCCCGGGCCGCACCTACCTGTACGCGTCCACGATCAGCATCGTCGTGCTGGTGGTGCTCTGGGTGGGCGTCTGGGCGCTGCTGCGCGCACGGGCCGGCCTGACCTTCATGCAGGCGCAGGCCAACCTCGGCGTCCTCAACCCCACGGCATACGCGAAGATCACCACGATGCCCTCGGTCTCCGGCGGCCTGGGTTACGGCCTGCTGCTGTCCGGCGACCCGATCACCAAGATCCTGTTCGCGACGGCGGTGCCGTTCGCCGAGATCGCGGTCAACCTGGCCTTCGTGACCGTCACCACCCGGGTCCTGTTCGCGCAGGCCTTTGACCGGCTGCTGCCGGTCAGCGTGGCCAAGATCGGCGACCGGAACCACGCGCCGAACGTCGCCATCGGCATCGTGCTGGTGATCGGCATCGCGTTCTGCTTCCTCACCAGCCTGGTCAACCTCGGCAGCATCGTCGCGCTGCAAAGCCTGTTCTTCGCGTTGATCCTGCTGGCCGGCGGCGTCGCCGCGCTGTTCCTGCCGCTGCGCCGGCCCGACCTGATCGAGCTGCCGGGGGCAAGCGAGGATGCCCGGAAGGCGTTCCTGCGCAAGGCGGCCTGGGTGGGTGGCGCGACCACCGTACTCGCCCTGTTCACCGTGTTCGAGCTGGTCACGCACTCCAGCGTCTACGGCAAGTTCAGCTGGGAGTCGATCCTCACGCTGGTGATCGTGCTCGGCGCCGGTCCGGTGATCTACGTGATCGCCCGCTCGGTCCGGCGGCAGCGGGACGCGCTGGACCTGAGCATGGCCATGCACGAGCTGCCGCCGGAGTAGCCGATGCTGCGATCCCGCCGGGAGCGAGGGAAGAAGAGGCGCGCCCTGCGCCTCTACTTCGCCACCGACATCCACGGCTCGGACGTGTGCTTCCGCAAGTTCCTGGCCGCCGCCAAGGTCTACCAGGCCGACGCCGTGATCCTGGGCGGGGACTTCGCGGGGAAGGCGCTCGTGCCCGTCCTGGCCCGGGACGGGGAGCTGACCGCGCGGATCGAGGGCCAGAGCGTGACCGTGCCGGCGGCGGAGTGGGACCAGCTGGCGGCCGATGTCAACCGCGCCGGGTTCTACCCGGTGCGGATGGAGGCCGGCGAGCTCGCCGCGCTGGAGGCCGACCCGGCGGCCCTGGACCGGCTCTTCCGCACCGAGATCGCGGCCCAGCTGCAGCGCTGGTGCGACCTGGCGGCGGAGCGGCTCGATCCCGCCGTGCGCTGCATCATCACGCCCGGCAACGACGACCCGGTGGAGGCCGACGCCGTGCTGGCCGCTCATCCCCGGGTGGAGTGCCCCGAGGCCGAGCTGTGCGACCTCGGGCCGGTCACGATGGCCAGCCTCGGCGTCGTGCCCACCACCCCCTGGAACACCGAGCGGGAGACCTCCGAGGAGGACCTGGGCAAGCAGATCAGCGCGATGATGGACCAGGTGCCCGAGGGCAAGGAGGCCATCCTCAACATCCACTGCCCGCCGTACGCGTCGGGGCTCGACGACGCCCCGGAGCTCGACGAAACGCTGAAGCCGGTGATCCGCGGCGGCCGGCCCAGCATTATCCCGGTCGGCAGCCACGCGGTGCGGGAGGCCATCCAGCGCTACCAGCCGTCGGTCGGGCTGCACGGCCACATCCATGAGTCCCGGGCGGCGCAGAAAATCGGCCGGACGCTGTGCGTCAACCCCGGCAGCGACTATGGGACGGGCGTGCTCCGCGGCGCGGTGGTGGACATCGCCGAGGACGGGACGTGCCTGGACTTCCTCCTCACGACCGGATAGGCGGCGTGAGTACGCGATGCCCGCCGCCGGGGTGGAAGGCGCTGCCTGCGCGGACCAGCGATGTTCACTGACCGGATCGCCCAGGTCATCGAGACCCGGGTGCGGCGCCCGGGGCGGATAGCCGAGGCGGCGGCGGGCCGGGCCCGCGCCGGTTCCATCGTCGGCCCGGAGGGCCGGCTGGTCATCGTCGCGGCCGACCACCCGGCCCGTGGCACCCTGCGGGCCGGGCGGAAGCGGTTCGCCATGGCCGACCGCACCGACCTGCTCGAGCGGCTCTGCGTGGCGCTCGGCCGGCCCGGCGTCGGCGGCGTGCTCGGCACCGCCGACGTGCTGGAGGACCTGCTGCTGCTCGGTGCGCTCGAGGGCAAGGTCGTCATCGGCTCGATGAACCGGGGTGGCCTGGCCGAGACCGTCTTCGAGATCGACGACCGGTTCACCGGATACGACGCCGCGGCGATAGCGCGGATGGGGTTCGACGGCGGCAAGATGCTGCTCCGGATCGACCCCAACGACCCGGCGACGGCGGACACCATGCAGGCGTGCGCCCGGGCGGTGTCCGACCTGGCCGGGCGCGGGCTCATCGCCATGGTCGAGCCGTTCATCGTGCACCGCGTGGAGGGGCGCGTCCGCAACGACACCTCGCCCGAGGCGATGATGCTGGCCCTCACCATCGCCTCCGGCCTGGGCACGACGTCGGCCTACACGTGGCTCAAGGTGCCGGTCGTGAAGGAGATGGAGCGGGTCATGGCCGCCTCCACCCTGCCCGCGCTCCTGCTCGGCGGCGAGGTTCCCGACGACCCCGGGGAAGCGTTCGCCGGCTGGCGGAAGGCGCTGCGGCTGCCGAACGTCAGGGGGCTGCTGGCCGGGCGGTCGCTGCTGTACCCGGCCGACGGCGACGTGGCCACCGCCGTCGACACCGCGGTCGGCCTGCTCTGACGGTGCCGGCCTAACGGTGCCGGCCTACCAGCCGCCCGCCGGCGGCCCGGGCGGCGGGGCCGAGTCCGGCCGGGGGAAGCTGGTCGTGAACGCGTACCGGGACGCCCGGTAAAGATGCTGCCCGAACTCGACCGGCCGGCCGGTGTCGTCGTAGGCGATGCGCTCCATGGTCAGCAGCGCGGCGCCGCGGTTCTCGCCCAGCGTGCGGGCCTCGGCGGCCGAGGCGTTCTTGGCGCACATCCGCTGGCTGGCCGAGAACATCCGGATGCCCGACGCCCGGAGCAGCTCATACAGGCCGTGCTCCTCCAGCATCTCGATGCTCAGGTGAACGAGGGCGGCGGGCAGGAAGTTGTGCATCAGCGCGATCGGCTCGCCGTCGGCCAGCCGGATCCGCTGCAGCGAGTTCACCAGCGCCCGCTCGGGCAGCTGCAGCGCCGCCGCGACCCGGTCGCTGGCGTGGATGACCTCGACCCGGATGACCTTCGTGGCCGGGGCCCGGTCGGCCGTGGCCAGGTCGTCGTAGAGGCTGGTCAGCTCCACGTCGCGGTCGATGCTTTCCTTGGCCACCAGGGTCCCGGCGCCGCGCTTGCGGACCACCAGGCCCTTGTTGGACAGGTACAGGAAGGCGGCCCGCACCGTGGGCCGCGACATGCCGAGCCGCTCGGCCAGCTGCACCTCGTTGTCCAGCCGGGAGCCGACCTTGAGCGCGCCGGACCTGATGGCCGCCTCGTAGTGCTGCGCCAGCTGGAAGTACAGCGGTACCGGGCTGGTCCGGTCGATGTTGATCACACCGGGTGTGCTGATCTCCTTGCCCGGTGTCACGCTCGCCATCCAGCCCTCCGTCGGGGTCTAGTCAAGGCGTCCTGGCCCCGCAGGCGTACAGGCTCATTTGTTTGGACATATTATTAATTGCGGAGCTAGTCCAGTATAGATGCCGCCGGCCGCACCGGCGCTGGGCCAGGCGGCATGGCCGACGGCCCGGCCCGTCGCGGCGCCGCTGGCCAGGCCCCCGGCAGGCTGGCCCGCCGGAGCGCCGTGATCTGCGGCAGGCGGGCGGCCGGGAAGCTTTTGTCCCGACATTCTGACAGTATCTTGACAGGTCATAGGGACTGGAGCAGAGTCGGACCATCGGATGTGTCCCCGTGATCTCGCCGGGCGGGAGGGCTGAGCAGCGACAATGGCTGGCTCCCCGGACCTGCGGATCGGCGTCGTGCTGGAAGCTTTCCTGGACCGGCCGCTGGACGAGACGCTGGCCTGGCTGCGTCGCGCCGCCCCCGAGATCACCCACATCGAGGTCGGCGCGGGCGGGTACGCGCCACACCCGCACTGCGACGTGGCCGGGCTCCTGGCCAGCGCGAGCGCCCGGTCGGACTGGCTGGACGGGATAACCCGGCGCGGGCTCGCCATCAGCGCGCTCAACGCCTGGGGCAACCCACTGCACCCGGATCCCGGCCTCGCCCGGCGGCACGACGAGGACCTGCGCAACGCGATCCGGCTGGCCGCGGCGCTCGGGGTGACCCGGGTGGTGGCCATGGCGGGCTGCCCGGCCGGGCAGCCGGGCGACCAGGTCCCGCACTTCGGGGCCGGCGGCTGGCTGCCGTACCTAGAGGGCGTCTATGAGCGGCAGTGGGAGCAGCAGATCGCGCCGTACTGGTCCGGCCTGGCCACCTTCGCCGCCGCGGAGGATCCGGGTCTGCGGGTCTGCCTGGAGCTGCACCCGGGCACGTGCGTGTTCAACGTCGAGACGTTCACCCGGGTGGCCGCGCTCGGGCCCGCCATCGGCGCCAACCTCGACCCCAGCCACTTCTTCTGGATGGGCATGGACGGGCACCGGGTCGCCGCCGCGCTCGGCGGCCGGGTGGGGCACGTCCACGGCAAGGACACCGTCTTCCACCCGGACTCCCTGGCGCTCAACGGCCTGCTCGACCGGCGCTGGCCCGAGCCGGCCGCGGACATGCCGTGGACGTTCGCCGTCCCCGGCCGGGGCCACGACCTGGCCTGGTGGGCCGGCCTGGTCGAAGCGCTGTCGCAGTCGCAGGCCGAGGTGGTGTCGATCGAGCACGAGGACCCGTTCGTGCCGGCCGAGACCGGCGTCCCGGAGGCCGCGCGGCTGCTCCGCGCGGCGATCGACGCCGCCGGGGGCGTGGCGGGGTGACGGCCCGGCGGCTGCGGGTCGGCCTGGTCGGCACCGGGCTCATCGCCCAGGTCATGCACCTGCACTACCTGGCCGAGCTCGGCGACCGGTTCGAGGTGACGGCGGTGTGCGACATCGCCGGGGACAGCGCGCGGGCGTGCGCCGAGCGCTACCGCATCCCCGCCGTGTTCACCGACTGGCGCGAGCTGATCCGGCACCCGCTCGACGCGGTCCTGGTGCTCACCTCGGGCAGCCACGCCCCGGCCGCGGAGGCGGCCGCGCGGGCGGGATTGCACGTGTTCGTGGAGAAGCCGATGTGCTTCTCGGTAGCCGAGGGACGCGCGATGGTGGCGGCGGCCGGGCAGGCCGGGGTCACCCTGATGGTCGGCTACCCGAAACGCTACGACCCGGCCTTCGCGCGGTTCGCCGAGGAGGCCGGGCCGCTGGCCCGCGCCGGGCAGGCCCGGCTGCTGCGGGTGACCACGCTCGAGTCCCCGCTCGGGCCCTACGTCGGGCACTACCCCCTGCTCCCGCGGCCCCCGGCGCCGGCCGGCGTGGCGCAGCGGCTCCAGCAGGACAACGCGGCGCGCGTGCGGGAGGCGATCGGGGAGGCCAGCCCGCTGGAGCGGCACGTGTACGAGCTGGTGCTGCTCGACACGCTCGTGCACGAGCTCAACACGGTCCGCGGGCTGCTCGGCGAGCCGGACCGGCTGGACTACGTCAGCCTGGCCGAGCACAGCGTCACCGTGATGCTGCGGTTCGGCGGCCTGCCCGCCGCGATCCACTGGATCGACCTGCCCGGCATCGCCCGCTACAGCATGGAGTTCGCCCTGTACGCGCCGGACCGCCGGGTGACCCTGTCGTTCCCGTCCCCGTTCCTGCGCAGCGAGCCCGCCGTGCTGGCGATCGAGGGCGGCGAGGTGGGCACCGCGCGCTCGTGGCGCACCGAGGAGACCGTCTCCTACGCCAGCGGCTTCCGGGCCGAGCTGGTGGCGTTCCACGACAGCGCCGTCAGCGGCACCGCGCCGGTCACCTCGGGGCGTGACGGCCTGCGGGACATCGCGCTGTGCCAGGCGATCATCGAGAGCCACCGCACGGGAGGGCCGGTCGATGACCCGGCCGGTCCCGGCGAGGAAGGGACCGCGAGGTGAGCACACAGACGCCGCCCCGGGCGGGGATAGCGGTGGCGAACGCCCCGGTCAGCTACGGCGCGTTCGAGATCACGGTGGGCCATGACCCGAATGTGCCCGACGGGATCACCGTCCTCGACCAGGTGGCCGCGGCCGGCTATGCGGGCATCGACCTGGGCCCGGTCGGGTACCTGGGCAGCGGGCCGCGGCTGGGGGAGCTGCTGGCGGAGCGGGGCCTGGGCCTGGCCGGCGGCTACCTGGAGCTGCCCTACGCCGACCATGACGCGCTGGAGCGCGCGCTCGGGGAGCTGGATGCGCTGCTGGCGACGTTCGACGCGGTGCGGCCGTACCTGCCGGGCCCGCCGCCGCGGCCGACCCTGGCCGACGCCGGCAGCCCGCAGCGGCGGAGCCAGCCCGGCCGGTCCGTCGGCCAGCCCTCCCTGGGCCTCGACGCCGGCGGGTGGCGGAAGTTCGCCGACGGCCTGGCCCGGGTGGTGGGCCACTGCCGCGACCGCGGCTACGAGCCCACCTTCCACCCGGAGACCGGGACCTATGTGGAGGCCCCGTGGGAGATCGAGGAGGTGCTCGACCGGTCCGACATCGGGCTGTGCCTGGAGACCGGGCACATGATGATGGGCGGCGGCGACCCGGTCGCCATGCTGGGGGACTGGGGCGAACGCGTCAACCACGTCCACCTCAAGGACGGGGTGCGCACCGTCATGGCCGGGATCGTCGCCGACGGCGCGCCCGCGACCGACATCTGGTCCCGCGAGGCGTTCTGCGAGCTCGGCCGCGGCGACCTCGACGTGGACGCCATCCTGGACGGCCTGCGGGGCATCTCGTTCGGCGGCTGGCTGGTGGTGGAGCAGGACATCCTGCCCCGCAGCGCGCAGCGGTTCGCGCGGGCGGCCGAGGAACAGCGGCACAACCGTGCCTTTCTTTCCCAACGAGGGCTCTGACATGCCGCCGTCCTTCCGGCTCGGGCTGATCGGGGCGGGCCGGATGGGCCGTACCCACATGCGGGCCTTCGCCGGCTCCGAGCGGGTCGCGGTGACGGCCATCGCCGAGGTGTCGGAGCAGGCACGCCGCGCCGTGGCGTCCTCCGGCGCCGCGCTCTACCCCGGCATCGGGGCGATGCTGGACGGCGCGGCGGTCGACGGGGTCCTGATCACCGCGCCCAGCGACCAGCACGGCAAGGTCATCTCCGAGGTCGCCGCCCGCGGCCTGCCGATCCTGTGCGAGAAGCCGTGCGGGGTGACCGCCGCGCAGACCCGGGCGGCGGTGGCGACTGCGACGGCGGCCGGGGTGCCGTTCCAGGTCGCGTACTGGCGGCGGTACGTGCCCATGCTGGGGGAGCTGCGCGAGCGGATGGCCGCCGGTGAGCTGGGCACCGTCCACCTGGTGACCTGCTACCAGTGGGATCTGGAGCCGCCGCCGGCGGCGTTCCGCGCCCACAGCGGCGGCATCCTCATCGACATGGGCGTGCACGAGTTCGATCAGCTCCGGTGGCTGACCGGCCAGGACATCACCGGCCTGTCGGCGGTGGCGTCCGGCCTGGTCCCCGGCGGGCTCGGCGAGCCTCCGGACCAGGCCCCGGACGTGGACGGCGCGCAGGTGATCGCGCAGCTGTCCGGCGGCGGCACCGGCTTCATCTCGCTGGGCCGGTATCACCCCGCGGGCGACATGGCGCGCGCGGAGGCGTTCGGCACCCGCGGCACCGTGCGCTGCGACTTCCTCGACCCGGCGGAGGGGGAGCGGGCCCAGCTGGAGGCGGTGCGGCGGCAGGCCGAGAGCTTCGCCGCCTACGCCCGCGGCGGCCCGTGCGAGGGCGCCACCGGCGCCGACGCGATCGCCGCCCTGGAGGCAGCGGAACAGGCGGGCGCAGCCATCCGCGTGGCCGGAGGGACGGGCCAATGACGCCGCAGGCGCCGGGCCGAACGCCGCGCCAGCGGTGTCCCGGCGCCGAGGACCGGCCTTCCGAAGCCAGCGAAGCGCCCGCGAGGGAGGCAGACAGATGAGCGCCCCGCCGCCGCTGCGGGTCGGCATCGTCGGGTACGGCGTGATGGGCAAGGCGCACAGCTACGGCTACCGGGTCGCGCCGATGTTGCGCACGCTGCCGGTGACGCCCGTGGTCAGCGTGATGTCCGGCCGCAACGGCCCGGCGGTAGCCGCCGCCGCGGC
>DATINY010000444.1:0-5656 GCA_035473755.1 Streptosporangiaceae bacterium | reverse complement strand
GCAGGCTTGGCCACGGAGGTCGCTACCGTCCCTGCCGCGGGCTTGGCCGCTGTTCCAGCCGCGGGCTTGGCCGCTGCCCGCGGCGCGATCTTCGCTGCTGGCCGGGCAGCGGACCTGGCTGTGGGCCGCGCCGCCGACGTGGCTGCGGGCCGTGTCACCGGCTCTGATTCTGCTGGCCGTCCGGACCGGCGCGCCGTCTGCCGCCCTGTCCGCCGGGCTGGACCACCCGCTTCTCCCTGCGGCATGACACCCTCCGTCAGTTGCTGTGTTTCACACAGGTTTACCCGGCCACCACGCGATGTTCACCCACTTCCGGTGGTCCGCGCCAGCCGCTACCCGGCCGCCGGGGCCGACTGCGCGGCCGGGGGCGGCGTGAGACGTGCGGTGGCAACGTGGGCCACGACCACCGCCACGATGACCAGTGGCATGACCGCTACCGCGTCTGAGAACAGCAGCAGGCTGGGCAGCAGGACCGAGGTCAGCGGCAGCCTCATCATCGCCACGCTCATCGCGCCGAGGCCCATGGCGACCCCCGCCACCAGCGGCAGGCCCGGCAGGTGCGACATCGCGATCCCCCCGACGGTGCCGATGAACAGGGCCGGGAAGATGGGCCCGCCGCGGAAGCTGCTCAGCGACACCCCGTAGGCGAGGCCCTTGCAGACCAGCAGCAGCAGCAGCGCGCCCACCGAGTAGCTGGCGGCATGCTGGATGAGGGACCCCATATCGTCCTGCCCGGAGAAGAGCACGTTGGATGCGGGCTTGCCGGTCGCCTCGGAATAGATGATTGTGAGCACCCCGACCGCCGCGCCGGCCAGCGGGAGCACGATCATGGTGCACCTGATGGCGTAGCTGTGCAGGAACAGGCCCAGCCGGTGGATGGCCGGGCCGATCACGGCGGCGGCCACGCCGATCACGATCGCCCAGCCGAACTCGGCCAGGTTGGGCCGGGCGAAGTGCGGCAGGTTGGGAATGGCCAGCGCGAACGTGCCCAGCCCGGTCAGGCTGTCCAGGCCGATGAAGATGAGCGCGCCCACACCGGACGCCAGCAGCCCGGGCACCAGCACCAGGCCGAGCGTGGGACCGCCCAGCCCGGACGTCTCCATCAGCAGGAACGCACCGGTGATGGGCGACCCCAGCAGCGTGCTGATGGCCGCGAAGCTGCCGGTGACGCCCAGCACCCTGACCCCCTGCGCCGGGATCTGCCGCCGCCGGGCGGCCTTGGTGGCCAGCACACCCAGGCCGCCGCCCAGGGCGATGAGGGGCAGCTCGGGGCCGAGCACGGCGCCGAAGGCGAGCGTCGCCAGCGCGGCACAGAGGACCCCGGGCAGCTGGACCGGGGTTGGCGGGGGATGCATGGCGAAGCCGCCCGCGGGTGAGGGCCCGCCGTCGCCGGGGAGGTACCGGATCGCCGCGGCGGTCAGCACACCGCCGATGACCAGCATCGGCAGCGGCCACCAGGCCGGGGCGGTGGTGAAGCCGAGCCCGTGCGGCAGGTGGGTGAACAGCTCCTTCTGCAGATAGCTGACCAGCGCCAGGAAGCCATAGGCGGCCGCGGAGACCGGCACGCCCAGGATCGCCGCCGCGACCAGCAGCCCAATGTAGGCGCGGCTGCGCAGCATGGCCACGGGGTCAGCTGGACCTGGCGGGGTACCCGGCGGCTCGGGCCCACCCGGCGGCACTCCCGCGCCCTGCGTCGCTGAGCCACCCGGCGATGCTGGTGCGCCTGCCGAGGTAGTGGCATCCGGCGCGGCCGGGACGCCCGGCCCGCCCGGCCCTGGCGGGTCATCACGGATAGCCATCAGCCCATTGTCGCGTCACCGAAGGTGACGGCGGCTCACCTGCGCCGGGTGACCTCGGCCTAGCTCCGGCCCTACCTCTCGTCGCCCCGGCTGGCCTGGCCCGCTCGGCTGCTTTACCCGCCGGGGGTGGAGCGGGCCGGCCAAGATGAATTGGCGGACTGCCCCTGTCCAGCGCAATCCGCGAAGAGGAATCTCACCCGCAGAGAGGAATCACACCATGTCTGACCTGATTGCGATCGGGTACCCGGACGAGGCGACCGCGCAGGCCGCGGCCGACGAGGCGCACCGCCTGGCCAAGGACCTGGTCATCGAACCGGACGCGATAGCGGTCATCGTCCGTGACCCCGACGGCAAGTTCCACGTCCATACCAGCCATCACACGGTGGAGGACAGCACGACGTGGGGGATGGTCTGGGGGCTGCTGTTCGGTGTTCTGTTCTTTGTCCCGTTCCTCGGGGTGGCCATCGGCGCGGGCATGGGCGCGCTCATGGGGAAGATCACCAAGCTGGGGATCGATCGTGAGTTCCAGGACCAGGTCCGCGACATGCTGAAGCCGGGCACCTCCGCGCTCTTCCTCATGGTGGAGAAGGTCACCCCGGACAAGGCCGTCGACGCTCTCAGCCAGTACGGCGGCACCATCCTCAAGTCCTCGCTCAGCAAGGAAGGCGAGCAGGAACTCCAGGACGCCCTGCACGGCAGCGGCAGCTGACCGGCCGGGCGATGCCGGGCCATCCCCGGGGGTGACCTAGCCGCCCCGGCCGCGCCCGGTCCCACGCCGGGCCACGTCCGCCCTTCCAGCGCCCCCGCAGGCCGGAAGGGCGGACGTGGCCGTAGATCCCAACCCACGCCTGGAACGATGATGATGCCCAGGGCAGGGGGGTCGGCAACCAACGCGAGGTTAAAGGTCGCGTTCCATTTCGCCTGCCGGCGCGTGCGCTGGCCACGGGCCGGCCGCCCGCCACCGTGCGCAGCGCGCCCAGTCACGTCTGCTGTTGTCCGAACTGACGGGGTTCGGTCCCCCACATTGGCCGGCCGGGGCCGGGTGCGACATCACCCGGGCTGGGTGAAATGCCGGGATAGTGGCCCGTCTGTCTGATACGCCGGGTTTGCGACAGATAGATCACTTGCTGTAACCGCCCCGGCGATTTCCGCTAGTGTTGGTGTTCCGCCACACGTGGCGGACATGCGCGCGGCTCCGGAACCACGCAGGTGTGGTTCACCCCCCTTTGCGAGTTACGGCCAGCAAGGAGCGTCATGATGTTTCCCCGCCGAAGGACCGCCTGCATCATCGCCACCGGGTTAGCCACGTTATGGGCCACCGTCGCCTGCGGCGGGTCGGCCCAGCCGAGCACCAGCACCTCCGGCACGGGCGCCGGGCTCGAAAAGACCCACCTGACGGTGGGAGCGCTGCCCATCGTGGACGACGCCCCGCTTTTCCTCGCCATCAAGAACGGCTATTTCAAGCAGCAGGGCCTCACCGTCACGACCGAGATCATTCCCCAGAGCACACTGGCGATCCCCGACATGCTGCACGGAACCGTGGACATCATCGGCACCGGCAACTACGTGTCGTTCTTCGAGGGCCAGGCCAAGGGGGCGTTCAGCATCAAGGTGCTCGCCGCTGGCTCGGTTTGCACGAAGAACAATTTCAGCATCCTGGCGTTATCCTCGTCGGGCATCAAAGGCCCCGCCGGGCTGGCCGGCAAGACCATCGCCGTTAACCTCACCAACAACATCCAGACGCTGATGACCAACGCCGAGCTCAAGGCGAATGGGGTCAACCCAGCCTCGGTCAAGTACGTTGTCGTCCCGTTCCCCAACATGGCCGCCGCGCTCAAGGCGGGCCGGGTGGACGCCGTCAGTGTGGTCGAGCCCTTCATCACCGGCACGGAGCAGTCCGACGGCGCGGTCCCGGTGATGTCGGAATGCACCGGCTCACTGGCCGCCTTCCCGCTGGGTGGCTACTTCGCCACCGCGGCGTGGGCGGCCAAGTACCCCCATACCGCTCACGCCTTCCAGGTCGCCATCGGGAAGGCGCAGTCATTCGCCAACGCCCATCCCACCGCCGTGCGGGCGATCCTGCCCACCTACACCAAGATCCCCGTAGCGGCCGCACCGCACATCAACCTCGGCCTCTTTCCCCCGACGATGAACCCGGCACAGCTCCAGCGGGTGGCCAACCTGATGCTGGCCGGCGGGCTGCTGAAGAGCCGGCTCGACGTGCAGCCACTGCTGTTCCACTGACCCGCCGATGAGGGAAGGCGTGGCCGGCCCGGCCGGCCCAACCGGCCGGGGCTGGAGCATGCCTGGCTGGATGCGCGGGGTCTGCGGCGTCGTGCTGTTCCTGCTCGCCGCGGAGGCGTTCGGGCAGGCCGATGTCATCAACCGGGCGGTGCTGCCGCTGGCCTCGACGGTGCTGGCCCGGGCCGCCGGGCTCGCCGTCAGCGGGCGGTTCCTGGCCGATGTCGCGGCCACCATCGGCGCCTGGGCGCTGGGGCTGGCCATCGCGGTCGCGGTGGCGGTCCCGGCCGGAGTCGTGCTCGGCAGCCTGCCCGGCGTGCGCGCCGCCACCCGCGCCATGGTGGAGTTCTTGCGCCCCATCCCCTCGGTCGCGCTCATCGTGCTGGTCGGGCTGATCCTCGGCCCGGGCCTGCGGATGAACGTGACGCTGATCGTCTACGCCGCCATCTGGCCGGTGCTGTTCAACACGATCTACGGCCTGGACGACGTCGATCCGGTCGCCAGGGAGACGCTGCGCGCCTTCGGGTTCGGCCGGCTTGGCGTGATCACCCTGGTGGACCTGCCCAGCGCCTCGCCGTTCATCGCCACCGGGATCCGGCTGGCGTCCTCCATCGCGATCATCCTCAACATCAGCACCGGGTATCTCACCGGCCGGATCAGCGGCAACGGGATCGGCGCGTTCATCGCCGAGGCGAACACCGGCGCCGGGAACACCTCGCTCGTGCTCGCCGCCGCGCTGTGGGCCGGTCTGCTGGGCCTGGCCGCGAACGCGGTCCTGGTGTGGGGCGAGCGCCGGGTCCTGCGCTGGCACCACTCGTACTCGCTGGGGCCGGCATGAGAAGAGCGTCCGGGCGGCTGGTGGCGCGGTGGGCCGTGATCGCCGCCGCCGTGGTGCTGTGGCAGGTATGGGCGCGGCAGCAGGGCAGCTCGTTCTTCCCGCCCCCGTCGGCCATCGCCGCCCGGATGTACCAGCAGTGGTTCTCCGGCCCGGTCTCGCGCCTGTTCCTCACCCCCGACGCCGTCGGCAACGTGCTGCCCAGCCTGGGCCGGATCGCGGCCGGCCTGGCAATCGCGGTCGTGGCCGGCGGGATGGCCGGGGTCGCGATCGGGCGCTCGGTGGCCCTGTCCGGCTACCTTGACCCGCTGCTGCAATTCGCCCGGGCGCTCCCGGCCGTGACCCTGGTCCCGGTCTTCATCGCCCTGTTCCGGCTCGGCACCGAGATGGAGGTCGCGACGATCGCGTTCGGCACGGTCTGGCCCATACTGCTGAACACGATCGACGGCGCACGGTCAGTGGACCCGGTGCAGATGGAGACGGCGCGCGCGTTCCGGCTGCCCGGCTGGCAGCGGCTGACCAAGCTGATCATCCCCGCCACCATGCCGAGGTTCTTCGCCGGGCTGCGGCTGAGCGTCTCCCTCGCGCTGGTGCTGATGGTGTTCGCCGAACTGGCGGGCAGCAGCAACGGCCTCGGTTACGAGATGAACAACGCGGAGAGCTCGTTCGACATGACCTGGGTATGGGCCACCATCGTCCTCCTCGCCCTGCTCGGCAACGTGTTCAACCTGCTGGAACAGGCCGTAGAGCACCGGATGCTCGGCTGGCACCGCGGCGCCCG
>DATINY010000443.1:0-6431 GCA_035473755.1 Streptosporangiaceae bacterium | reverse complement strand
GACAATTCCAAGACCTACTGGACCGCGCACAAGGACATCTACGAGGCGGCGGTCCTGCACCCGATGACCGAGCTGGTGGAGGAGCTGGCGCCGGAGTTCGGCGAGGCGAAGATCTTCCGGCCCTACCGCGACATCAGGTTCAGCCAGGACAAGACGCCCTACAAGACGCACATCGGCGCGAGGGTCGGCAGCGGGTACGTCCAGTTCTCCGCCGAGGGCCTGGCGGCCGGTGACGGCATGTACGGCATGGCGCCGGACCAGCTCGACCGGTACCGCCAGGCGGTGGCCGGCGACCGAACCGGCGGCGCGCTGGAGGAGATCATCGCCGCCGTCGAAAAGCACGATATCGGCGTCAGCGGGCGTGACGCGCTGAAGAGCGCGCCGCGCGGCTATCCCGCCGACCACCCGCGGATCGGCCTGCTCCGCTACAAGGGGATCGTCGCCTGGAAGGAGTGGCCGGTGGAGGGCTGGCTGGAGACCGCGGTCGCCCGTGACCGGGTGGCCGGCTTCCTGCGGACCACCCGGCCGCTGACCACCTGGCTGGCCGAGAACGTGGGCCCCTCGGCCACCGAGGGCGCGGCCAGGTAATCCCGGAAGCTCTCCCCAGCGGGCGCCAGTGATGCTGGCCTCCCCTCTGACCTGGTACTGGCCCTCGGACGGGCGGCGGCTCGCACCCTTCTGCCCACCGCAACCCGGCGAAATAATCACGTAAGAGGTGAGAAATGACGCCGGACTCCATGGGCGAGCAACGATCCGCCGGCCGCACCATCACGCCACGGGCCGCATTCTGGTGCGCGCTGAGCATCTGGGCGCTGACGCTGGCGGCTCACGGCGGTACGCTGATCTACAGCCGCCTTTACCCGTTGCCTCCGGCGCTGGCGGCCGGCCCGGGAAACGCGGCGAATGACGTCGTCGGGGTGGCGTTCATCGAGGGCTTCGCTACCGTCGGCGCGCTACTGATCTGGAAACGCTCGGCGAACCCCATCGGCTGGCTCATGGCCGCCACCGGCGCGTCGTACGCGCTCGCCGGCAGCGGGGGGTTCCTGCTGTTGCATTTCCCTCAGACCCGGGCCTGGGGCCACCAGCTTGGCTGGCTGTACTTTCTAGGCGTTCAGTTCACGGTGTTCGTGCTCCTGCTCTTCCCGACTGGCTCGCTGCCCTCGCGCCGCTGGCGGCCGGTGGCGTGGGCGGCCGGCGCAGGCATCGTGGCGTGGGCTCTCGGTAACACCTTCGCCCCGGTGTCCCTCTCCAGCGGCTTGCCCAGCCCCCTCGGCGTGCCCGGGCCGGCCGGTCGCATCTTTGCCTTCCTGGCCGGAGCCGGCATTGTGCTGACCGCGGCGACCGGCCTGGCCGCCGTCGTTTCGCTGGTATTCCGATACCGGCGGGCCCGGACGGTGGAGCGTGAGCAGCTGAAATGGCTCGTCTACGCCGGCGCCCTCATCGTGGTGGCGGCGGTGGCGGTGACGCCGATCGAGAAGATCGCCGGTCCGGGGAGTAGCGCGGCGGTCAACCTGCAGAACGCGGTCATTACCAGCTCGGTTGCGCTGGTATCGATAGCCATCGGCATCGCGATCTTCCGCTACCACCTGTACGACATCGACGTCGTCATCAACAAGACCCTCGTCTACGGGTCGCTGGCGGTCTTCATCACCGGCGTGTACGTGGCGATCGTGGTCGGCCTCGGATCGCTGGCGCAGCGCGGCGCGCGGCCGAGCCTGGCCCTGTCGATCGCCGCCACGGCGGTGGTAGCCGTGGCGTTCCAGCCGGTGCGGGCACGCGTCCAGCGCCTGGCCAACCGGCTGGTCTACGGCCGGCGGGCCACTCCCTACGAGGTCCTCGCGGATTTCGCGGGGCGGATGGCGGGTGCCTACGCGGCCGAGGACCTGCTGCCGCGGATGGCCAGGATCCTGGCCGAGGGCACCGCGGCCACCCGGGCGGACGTGTGGCTGAAGAGCGGCGGGGAGTTCCACGACGGCGCCGCCTGGCCGCCGGGCGCGCCGTCGCTGCCGTCAGCCCGGGCCACCGCGGCCGACGTGCCCGCGTACCCGGCCGCCGACCGGATCCTGCCGGTCCGGCACCAGGGCGAGGTCCTGGGGGCGCTGTCGGTGTCGAAGCGGCCGGGGGAAGCGCTGACGCCGACCGAGGACAGGCTGCTCGCCGACCTGGCCGGCCAGGTCGGCCTGGTGCTCAAGAACGCCGGGCTGCGGGAGCAGCTGCTGGCCCGGCTGGAGGAGATCAGGGCCTCGCGGCTGCGCCTGGTGGCGGCGCAGGACGCGGAACGGCGCCGGATCGAGCGCAACATCCACGACGGCGCCCAGCAGCAGCTGGTGGCGCTGGCCATCAAGCTCAGCATCACCGAATCGATGATCGGCACGGACACCGAGGGCGAGCGGGAACTGCTCGCCGAGCTCCGTGAGGACGCCGCCGGCGCGGTGGAGGAACTCCGGGACCTGGCGCGCGGCATCTACCCGCCGCTGCTGGCGGGCGAGGGCCTGGTCACCGCGCTGCAGGCGCAGGCCAGGAAGGCTGCCGTCCCGACCTCGGTGACCGCCGAAGGCGTGGGCCGGTACCAGCAGGACCTGGAGGCGGCGGTCTACTTCTGCGTCCTTGAGGCGCTCCAGAACGTCGCCAAGTACGCGGGCGCCACCCGGGCCGAGGTCCGGCTGGCCGCCTCCGGGCACCACTTGAGGTTCGAGGTGACCGACGACGGGGCCGGCTTCGACCCGCAGTCCAGCGGCTACGGGACGGGCCTGCAGGGCATGGCGGACCGGCTGCAGGCCCACGGCGGCTCACTCGCCGTGCGGTCCGCGCCCGGCGCGGGCACCACGATCGCCGGGCGGCTCCCCTGCCGGGTGCTCGAGGCGGCCTGATGACAAGCGCCACCGCCCGGTGGCTGGCCGGGGGGCTGCTGCTGCTGACCGTGGCCGCGCTGGCGGTCAGCGCCGGGTTCGGAGTGGCCGCCGGCAACCTCATGGACGCGTTCGCCTTCATGCCGCTGCTGCTGGCGTTCGCCGTCGTCGGGGCGATCGTGGCCAGCCACCGCCCGGCCAACCCGATCGGCTGGCTGTTCCTGGCGGAGGGGCTGGGCTTCGCGGTCGGCGTCGCGACCGACACCTACGCCACGTACGCGACCAGGGCGGGGGCGGCCACCCCACCGTCCGTTATCTGGGCCGTCTGGCTCGGCGCGATCCTCGGCGAGCTGGGTTTCCTGTTCGCGCTGGCGATCCTGCTGTTCCCCGACGGGCGGCTGCCGTCCCCCCGGTGGCGGGTGGTCGCCTGGCTCATCGTGGCCGGGGAGGCGCTCGTGGTGCTCATGGCGGCCACGTCCTCGGCGGCCCTGCGGGCCCAGGCCGCGGCCGTGCTCGTCTCCCCGGTCCGGCTGATACCGGACAGCCTGGCCGACCCGGTGGTCAACGTCCTGCAGACGGCGTTCGTACCGCTGACCCTGGCGGCGGCGGCGGGACTGGCTGTGCGTTACCGCCGGGCGACCCCGGACGTGCGGCATCAGATCAAGTGGGTTGCGTACGCCAGCCTGCTCACCGGTGTCGCGCTGCTGATCGCCGGGCTCGTGTTCGGCAATCCGCTGGGCGCGCTGCTCGCGGTGGGGCCGCTCATCCCGGTCGCGGCCGGTATCGCGATCTTCAAGTACCGGCTCTACGACATCGACGTTGTCATCAGCAAGACGATCGTCTACGGCTCGCTGGCGGCGTTCATCACGCTGGTCTACGTCGTCATCGTGGCCGGGATCGGCTCGCTGGGGCCTGGTTTCCTGCAGGCGGGGTCACGGCCGGACCTGGGCCTGTCGATCGTCGCGACCGCGGTGGTGGCGGTGGCCTTCCAGCCGGTCAGGGAGCGGGCGCAGCGGCTGGCCAACCGGCTGGTGTTCGGCCAGCGGGCCACCCCCTATGAGGCGCTCAGCGAGTTCGCCGGCCGGATGGGCGGGACCTATGCCGCCGACGACGTCCTGCCGCGCATGGCCCAGATCCTGGCCGAAGGCACCGGGGCCAGCCGGGCGGTGGTGTGGCTGAGAGAGGGCGACGAGCTGGTGGCCGGGGCAAGCTGGCCCAGTGAGGCGGGGCCAGCGCAGCGGCTGACCCTGCCCGATGGTGAGCCGCTGGTGATGGCCGGGGCCGGCCGGGTTGCCCTCGTTCCCTACCAGGGGGAGACGCTCGGGGCGCTGTCGGTCTCGAAGCGGCCGGGGGAAACGCTCACGCCGGTCGAGGGCAAGCTCATGTCCGACCTGGCGGCCCAGGCCGGGCTGGTGTTGCACAACATCGGCCTCACCGGGCAGCTCCGGGCCCGACTGGCGCAGCTGCAGGCCTCCCGGCTGCGGATCGTCACCGCGGCCGACGACCAACGGCGCCGGATCGAGCGCGACATCCACGACGGCGCCCAGCGGCAGCTGCTGAGCATCGAGTCCGCGCTGGCGCTGGCGGAGTCGCTGGCCGGCCAGGACACCGAACGGGAACGGGACCTGGTCGCGCAGCTCAAGGCCGCGACGAGCGGCGCGCTGGAGACGCTGCGGGAACTTGCCCGCGGCATCTACCCGCCGCTGCTGGCCGACCAGGGCCTGGCCGCCGCCGTCGGCGCCCAGGCCGGCAAGGCGGGAGGGCTGGTCGACGTCAGCACCGACGGCGTCGGCCGCTACCCCGTGGAGCTCGAAACGGCCGTCTATTTCTGCTGCATGGAGGCGCTGCAGAACGCCGCCAGGCACGCGCCGGGATCGGCGGTCCGGGTCAGCCTGGCCGAGGACGACGGGCAGGTGGTGTTCAGCGTCACCGACGACGGCCCCGGTTTCGACCCCGCAACCGCGCGGGCCGGGTCGGGGCTGCGGAACATGAGCGACCGGCTGGCCGCGCTGGGCGGCTCGTGCCAGGTCGACGCCTCGCCGGGCCGGGGAACTACCGTCGCCGGCCGGATCGGCACCGGCCGGCTGGTGGCCGGGAACGCGGGTGACGTGCCGGTCGCTGGCCACATGGGGTAGAAATCTGGTCATCACCGGCTTGCCACGTGACCGCCTCCCGGGCGCGGGCCGGCGGGAGGGAGCAGGGATGGCCACGCACACCGCCGCGCTGGTGCGGATGAACCGGTGGGTGATCCTGGCCGGTTATGCGCTGCTGACCGCGTGTACCCAGCTGCTGTGGCTCGCCTACGCGCCGATCACCACGCAGACCCACCAGGCCATGGGCGTGTCGTCGGGAGCGGTCGGTGATCTCGCCATCATCTTCCCGCTGATGTACGTCATCCTGGCGCTGCCCGCCGGCCGCTGGCTCGACGCCCGGTTCGGGCAGGCCCTCGGCCTCGGGGCGGTCCTCACCGCCGGCGGTGGCCTGGTGCGGCTGGCCGGGCCGTCGTCCTACGGGTGGGCGCTGGCCGGCCAGTTCGTGATCGCGGCCGGCCAGCCGTTCGTGCTCAACTCGATCACCAAGGTGGCCGCCCGGAACTTCCCGGCCAGGGAGCGGACGGCGGCGATCTCGGTCGGCAGCGTCGCGCTGTTCGTGGGCATTCTCGCCGCGGTGCTCTCGGGCGGGCCGCTGTTCGATGCCGGGGGGCTGACGCTCCTGCTGTGGGTGCAGGCCGGGGTGGCGGTGCTGGCTGCCGCGTGGGTGCTGGTGGCGGTCAGGACGCCCGCCGCCTTCCCGGGCGACCCGTCGGTCGCGGTGTCGCTGCGCTGGCTGCGGGGCGACCGGTTCATGTGGGTGCTGGGCGGGCTGCTGTTCGTCGGGATGGGCGTGTTCAACGCCGTCGCGACGTGGCTCGACTCGATCCTCACGCACTTCGGGCACGGCGGCGCGAGCGGCTACCTGATCGCGATCATGACCGTGGGCGGCATCGCCGGCGGCGCCCTGCTGCCGGGCATCGTCGCGCGGCGTGACCAGCGGCGGCGGATGCTGGAGATCGCGGTGGTGGTGACGGCGGTGGCGTTCGCCGTGATGACCGTCGTGCACAGCCCGGCCGTCGGCGGCGTGGTCCTGTTCGTGGCGGGTTTCTTCCTGCTGGCCGGCCTGCCGGTCGTGCTGGACTGGTCGGAGCTGCACGCCGGGCCGGAGCGTGCGGGCGGGGCAGCCGGGTTCCTGCTGCTGGCGGGGAACCTCGGCGGCGTGATCCTCGCGCTGATCGTCCAGGCCGTGATCGGGAACCCGTACGCCTCGCTCGGCGTCCTCGCGCTGGCCGGCCTGGCCGGGCTCGCCCTGGCCACCAGGCTGCCGGCCCGGGGCACCGGCGCCGGGCTGCCCGCGGGCACCGGGCAGGACGCGGGCACCGGGCAGGGCGACGGCCCGGCCCAGGACGCCGGCGCCGCACAGGACGCGGGCACCGCACCCGAGGGAGGACCGGCGTGAGCGACCCCATGACCGAGCTGGACCGCCAGCTCAAGCCGTACCGGGACCAGTTCCCCTCCTTCGCCGAACTGCCGGCCGACGGCCTGGCCA
>DATINY010000442.1:0-3920 GCA_035473755.1 Streptosporangiaceae bacterium | reverse complement strand
AAGGAACTGGCCCGGCGCTGGTACCCGCGCGCGTATTTCGCCAGCCCGCCCAAGCACGGCGGGCACCGGGCACTCGCCGACGTCAAAGAGAGCATCCAGGAGCTGCGCTACTACCGGGAGACGGTGTTCGTGCCGTCGCCGGGCCCCGACTCGGCGAGGGCGCGGCAGATCGCCGCCCGCTACACCACCGGAACCGGGCCGGAGCCCGCGGAGACCGGCGAGCCCCAGCAGGCCGGCGAGCCCCAGCAGACCGGCAAGCCCGGTACCCGGGAGGCGGCCGGATCCGGTTCGGCCCAGTAATCCGGTACCGCTATGCTTCATGCACCGGGCAGCCGGGACGATGGTGGGCGTAGCTCAGTTGGTTAGAGCACCAGGTTGTGGTCCTGGGGGCCGGGGGTTCGAGTCCCCTCGCCCACCCCAAGAAACAGCAGGTCAGGAGGCGCGGCCCGGAATGACGGCCGGGCCTCCTGCCTTTTGGGCGGCTATACCTCACCACCCCCACGATGACGAGGTACACGGACGCTCTCAGGCCGGGGTGGTCAGCCGCTCGCCCCGGCCGCGTCGTGCGGGTGGGAGCGCTCGCTGGGTCAGCTGGAGGATGAGCGACTTCGGAGGATGCCAGACGCCCCGGTCCTCCCATGGCCATGCGTAGGTCATGGCTCCGTCGCGGACACAATCGAGCAGCCCCGGGATGCGCTCGTTCACCGCACGCCACCACGGACTGCCGGGACGGTCGCTGAACGGCGGTGCCAGCACGCCGCGCTGGAGCTGCCAGTGCATGAACGACAACGCCGCCCGGCGGTACGGCAGATGCCGCGGAGCCCTGCCGAACGGGCCGTAATAGCAGCGCTGCATCAAGGCGAGCCGGCCGGCCGGGTCGTCGCGGACCGCGGTGACCCGCTGTTCCGCCCAGGCCGCAGCCGTAACCCCAGATTTCACAGCAACAGGATCGCACGCAGCTCCTGCTCGCCCTCGGAAGGAGCCGGACCTTTGAGTCCTAAATTGGGAGCATGAATACGTTCCCCCGTGACGCCGGGCCCGCGGACGGCCCGGGCGGGCAGCGCCGCACCTTCGTCCTGATCCCGGGCGCCGGCGGCACTGCCTGGTACTGGCACCGCATCGTGCCGCTGCTGCGCCAGGCGGGCCACGAGGCGATCGCGGTCGACCTGCCCGGTGACGACCCGGCCGCCGGCCTGCCCGAGTACACCGACCTGGTCGTCGCCGCGATCGGGGACCGCGGCAACGTGGTGCTGGTCGCCCAGTCGCTCGGCGGGTTCACCGCGCCCCTGGCCGCCGCCAGGGTCCCGGTGGCCTCGCTTGTCTTCGTGAACGCGATGATCCCCCGGCCCGGGGAGACGCCGGGCGCGTGGTGGGACGACACCGGGTGGGACGGCGCCCGGGTGGCCGCGGCCGAGCGGGGCGGCTACGGCACCGAGTTCGACCTGGCCGTCTACTTCCTGCACGACGTCCCGCCGGAGGTCGCCGCGGCCGGCGAGCCGTACCAGCGGCCCGAGGCCGACGTGGTGTTCGGGTCGGCCTGCGACTTCACCGCGTGGCCGCCGGTCCCGATCCGGGCCGTGGCCGGGGCGGACGACCGGTTCTTCCCGGCCGGCTTCCAGCGGGCGCTGGCGCGGGACCGGCTGGGCATCGATGCGGACGTGCTGCCCGGGGGCCACCTCATCGCCCTGGCCCAGCCGGCCAGCCTGGCCAGCTATCTGCTCGGCGCCTGACCCGTCCCGCGCCGGCGGGCCCGGACATCGGCCCGATCGGTGCAGCCAGCGGGGCCGGCGCGGCACCGATAGCGTGACCCGATGGCATCGACCGAGAAGATCGAGGCGGGCCATCGGCTGGGCCCGCCCCTGCCCTTCCGGGTGGCTAGTCCAGCGGCGCCCCGACGTGCTTGCGGACCTCCTGCACGGCCCAGTTGTTGCCGTCGGGGTCGGTGAAGTAGAAGAACTTGCCGCCATCGCGGGGATCGAGCGTCTGGACGCCGGTGACCTCCAGGCCCTTCCCGGCCAGCTCGGCGCGGGCCGCCTCGATGTCGGTGACGACGAGCTGCAGCCTGGCCCCGACCGTTCCCAGGTCAGCGTCCGCGGTGACCTGGACGGGGCCGATGACCACCGAGCAGGCCGACCCCGGCGGTGTCATGTGCACCACCCGCATGTTCTCGCTCGGCTGTATGTCGGCGTCGAGATGAAATCCCAGCTTGTCCACGTAGAAGCTCTTCGCCCGGTCGACGTCGGTGACCGGGACCACCACAACTTCCAGCTTCCAGTCCATGATGGCCGTCCCTTCGGTTGCCGCGCCCTGCTGGCGCCTTCAGCAGTAGGACGGAGCCGCGACGCCGGTCTCGACATCCCCGGAGACCTGGCCGCCGCGGCCGGGCGCAGCCGCCTGGGTGGCCCGGTCACGCACGGCGGGCACCAGCGCAGCGACCATCAGCATCCCGGTGAGGGCGAAGGCCACCGGGTAGCCGGTGTAGACCACGAACACGCCGAACACGGCGGGACCGGCACCGTAGCCGGCGTCGTAGGCCAGGTTCCACAGCGCGCTGGCCGTGCCATAGCCGGAGACCGGCGCCCGGTCGATCATCAGCGCGAAGGTGGCGTTCTGGCTGATCCCGAAGCCGATCCCGAACAGGCACATGCCCGTGATCAGTGCCGCCGGGGCCGTCACCCAGATCAGGAGGATCATCCCGGCGGCGGCGGTCAGCAGCCCGGGGACCAGCAGGCCGGCGTGGCCGTGCCGGTCGCCATGGCGCCCGGCCCACCACCGGCCCGCGGTGGAGGCCACGGCCTGCACGAACAGCCCGAGCGCGGCGGCTCCGCCGGACACCCCGGCCGCGAGCGGCAGGAACGCGGCGACCACCCCGGCCGACACGGTCGTCGCCGCGAAGACCAGCGAGGGCCGCAGCTGGCCGCCGGACCGCAGGCTGGCCAGCAGCCCGGACGGCTGGGCCGCATCCGGGTCCGCTTCCTGGCGGCCGGCCGGCCCGGCCAGCCAGGGGACCGCCGCCAGCGGGGCGAGCGCGCTGACGGCAGTGATCGCTATCACCACGGCGTAGCCCGCGTTCCCGGCCAGCCAGACCCCGGACGGCAGGGCCACGATCGCCGGCACGCAGGCCACGACCCCGGCCAGGCCGATCCCCTCACCGCGCCGCCCCGGCGGCAGCGCCGTGGCGACCAGGGCGCCGATGACCACGGTGTTGAGGCCGAAGCCGATTCCGCGCGCGATGCTGACCGCGACGATCATGACCACGCTGTGCGGGCCCAGCAGCGCCAGGGCCGGCCCGCCGAGCAGCAGCGCCCCGGCGGCGAACACCGCGCGGTAGCCGTAACGCCGCATGAGCCGGGCCGAGGCGAACTCGGCCGCCACGGTGGCCAGCATCAGCGAGCCGGTCACCACGCCAGCCTCGGCGCTCCCGGCGCCCGCCGAAACGGCGTACATCGGCGTCACCGACAGCAGGAGGTAGAAGCTGGTGAGCGCGCCGAAGGAGGACATCAGCGCCAGCGCGAGGCGGCCGCTGATGAGCCGTGCCCGCGGCGCGGGACGGCCGGACTGCTTGCGGTGCCCGGGGTGCCGGGCCTGGGTCATAGTGCTCATGTACCTGACCGTAGGAGCCAAGTGGAGCACTGATAAGGTCCAATTCGATGGCTATTCAGTGGTCCGGTTTGGGACCGGAGCTGCTGCTCCAGCTCGACCGCGGGCGCGGCCAGCCGCTCCGGTCGCAGCTCGAGGCCGGGCTCCGCGACGCGATCAGGAGCGGCCGGCTGCAGGGCGGCGAGCGGCTGCCGTCATCGCGGGAGCTCGCCCGCGAACTTGGCGTTTCCCGGGGCCTGGTGCAGGAGTGCTACAACCAGCTGCTGGCCGAGGGCTATCTGACCAGCCGGGTCGGCTCGGCGACCCGGGTGGCGGCCGGC
>DATINY010000441.1:0-4864 GCA_035473755.1 Streptosporangiaceae bacterium | reverse complement strand
TACGAGCCCGGCCTGAAAGAGCTCCTGCGGGCCGGAATCGACGCCGGGCGGCTGACGTTCACCACCTCCTACCGGGAGGCCGCGGCGTTCGGTGACGTGCATTTCATCTGCACCGGCACACCGCAGCAGCCAGGCAGCGATCATGCTGACCTGTCCCAGGTGCACACCTGCGTGGCGGCCTTGGCCCCGCTGCTGGACCGGCCGTGCCTGGTCGTCGGCAAGTCCACCGTCCCGGTGGGCACCGCGCGGCGGCTCGCCGCCGAGCTCAGCCAGGCCTGCCCCGGCGCCGAGCTGGCGTGGAACCCGGAGTTCCTGCGTGAGGGCAGCGCCGTGGCCGACACCCTATCGCCGGACCGGATCGTCGTGGGCGTCACATCCGGCCGGGCCACGGAGATCCTCCGGCAGGTTTACGCCCGGGCGCTCGCGGGCGGCGCCGCGCTCATCGTCACCAGCCTGGAAACCGCCGAGCTGGCCAAGGCGGCCGCCAACGCGTTCCTGGCCACGAAGATCTCGTTCATCAACGCGATGGCCGAGGTCTGCGAGACCGCCGGGGGAGATGTGCGGGACCTGGCGCAGATCCTCGGCGCCGACCCGCGCATCGGGCCGGCCTTCCTGCGCGCCGGGCTCGGCTACGGCGGCGGCTGCCTGCCCAAGGACATCCGGGCCTTCGTGGCCCGCGCGGAGGAGCTCGGCGCCGGTGCCTCGCTCGCCTTCCTGCACGAGGTGGACGCGATCAACCTGCGGCGCCGCGCCCGCACCGCCGACCTGGCGCACGAGCTGGCCGGCGGGAACCTGACCGGGGTGCCGGTATGCGTCCTGGGCGCCGCGTTCAAGCCGGGCTCCGATGACGTGCGCGACTCCCCGGCGCTGGACGTGGCGCAGATCCTCACCGGCATGGGCGCGCGGGTCACTGTCTACGACCCGGCGGCACTCGACAACGCCCGGCGGGCCCGTCCCGAGCTCAGTTACGCCCCCACCCTGGCCGACGCCGCCCAGGGCGCCCACGTGGTGCTGCTGCTCACCGAGTGGCCGGAGTTCACCGCGCTCACGCCGGGCCGCCTGGGCGGCATCGTGGCCCGGCGCAACATCATCGACGCCCGCAACGCGCTCGACCCGGTTCCGTGGCGGGAGGCGGGCTGGGAGTACCGGGCGCTCGGGGTGGCCGAGGACGCGGCGGCCCGGGCGCGGCTGGACGCATCGCCGTGGTAGGCGCGGGCCCCCGTGCGGACTCCGGCGCGGCGCCCGGTGTGAGATGGCGCCCCGGTTGCGCCATCCCCCGGCCCGGACCGGCCCGGGCAGGCTAATGGGCGTGACTGGCAGTATGCCGGTGTATCCGTGCGTGCTGTGCCGGGCAGATGCACTAGGTTCGGGCAAATGAAAGCCCTGGTTCTGGCGGGGGGGTCAGGTAGCCGGCTGCGGCCGATCACCCACACCTACGCCAAGCAACTGCTTCCGGTCGCCAACAAGCCGGTCCTGTTCTACGGGCTCGAGGCCATCCGGGACGCCGGCATCACCGACGTGGGGATCGTGGTGGGGGACACCGCGCCCGCGATCGAGGACGCGGTGGGTGACGGGAGCGCCTTCGGGCTCGCCGCCACCTACCTGCGGCAGGACGCGCCCCGCGGGCTGGCGCACGCGGTCAGCGTCGCCCGTGACTTCCTCGCCGACGACGACTTCGTCATGTACCTGGGGGACAACTTCATCGTGGGCGGGATCACCGGCCTGGTGGAGGAGTTCCGGTCCAGCCGGCCGGACGCCCAGATCATGCTGACCAGCGTGCCGGACCCGCGGCAGTTCGGGGTCGCCGAGCTGGACACCGCCGGCGAGGTGGTGGGCCTGGAGGAGAAGCCGCAGCACCCCAAGAGCGACCTCGCGCTGGTCGGCGTCTACATCTTCACCCCGGCCGTCCATGACGCGGTGTCCCAGCTCGCGCCGTCGTGGCGGGGCGAGCTCGAGATCACCGAGGCCATCCAGTGGCTCATCGACCAGGGCCGCAAGGTGCGGTCCACCACGATCACCGGGTACTGGAAGGACACCGGCAACGTGGCGGACATGCTCGAGGTGAACCGGATGGTGCTGGAGACCATCGACCCGCAGGTGCGGGGGGCGGTCGAGGCGAGCGAGCTCATCGGCCGGGTGGTCGTCGAGGCCGGCGCCCAGGTGAGCCGGTCGCGGATCGTCGGCCCGGTCATCATCGGGACCGGGACCCGGGTGGCCGGCTCCTACGTCGGCCCGTTCACCTCCGTGGCGCAGGACTGCACCATCACCGACAGCGAGATCGAGTACTCCATCGTGCTGCGCGGCGCGCTCATCCAGGGGGTCCGGCGGATCGAGGCGTCGCTGATCGGCCACGATGTGGAAGTCACCCCCTCGCCGAACGTCCCCCGCGCCCACCGGCTGATTCTCGGAGACCACAGCAAGGTGCAGATCTGCTCATGAAGATTCTGGTAACCGGCGGCGCCGGGTTCATCGGCTCCCATTACGTCCGCACGCTGCTGGCCGGCGGCTACCCCGGCTATGAGGACGCGCGGGTCACCGTGCTGGACAAGCTGACCTACGCCGGCAACCTCGCCAACCTGGACCCGGTGGCGGACCAGGAACGGTTCAGCTTCGTCCGCGGCGACATCTGCGACGCCCAGCTGCTCGCGTCGGTGGTCCCGGGCCACGAGGCGGTCATCAACTTCGCCGCCGAAACCCATGTGGACCGGTCGATCGCGGGTGCCTCCGGCTTCGTCACCGCCAACGTCGCCGGGGTCCAGGTGCTGCTCGACGCCTGCCTGGAGGCCGGGGTCCGCCGCGTGGTCCAGGTCTCCACGGACGAGGTCTACGGGAGCCTGGCCAGCGGGTCGTGGCGGGAAGACGCGATGCTGGAGCCGAACTCGCCGTACGCCGCCGCCAAGGCCGGCGGCGACCTCATGGCCCGGGCCTACGCCCGCACCCACGGGCTGCCGGTCAGCATCACCCGGTGCTGCAACAACTACGGCCCCTACCAGTTCCCGGAGAAGGTGATCCCGCTCTTCGTCACCAACCTCCTCGACGGGCTCAAGGTCCCCCTGTACGGCGACGGCGGCAACGTCCGGGGCTGGATCCACGTCGACGACCACTGCCGGGGCATCCAGCTGGTGCTGGAACGCGGCGAGCCGGGGCGCGCCTACCACATCAACGGCGACACCGACCTGACCAACGTGGAGCTGACCCAGGCGCTGCTCGACTGCTGCGGGGCCGAGTGGGACATGGTCGTGAACGTGACCGACCGCAAGGGCCACGACCGCCGTTACTCGCTGGACGACTCGCTGCTGCGGGGCATGGGCTACGCCCCCCGGATCCCGTTCAGCGCGGGCCTGCGGGCGACCGTGGACTGGTACCGGGACAACCGCTGGTGGTGGCAGCCGCTGAAGGGCCAGCCGGCCCCGCTCTCCCCAGCGGCCGGCCCGTGACCCGGTGGGTCATCACCGGCGCGGGCGGGATGCTCGGCCGGGACCTGCTCACCGCCCTGGAGCAGGCCGGTGAGCAGCCGGCCGGCCTGGCCCGCCGGGAGCTCGACATCACCGACGGGGCCGCGGTCCGCGCGGCGCTGAGCCGGCACCGGCCGGACATCGTGGTGAACTGCGCGGCCTGGACCGGGGTGGACGACGCGGAAACCCACGAGGGCGAGGCGCTGGCCGTGAACGGGCACGGCGCGGCGAACCTCGCCGGCGCCTGCGCGGGAACCGGCGCCCGCCTGGTGCAGGTCTCCACCGACTACGTGTTCGCCGGGGACTCCGCGCGGCCCTACGCGGAGGGCGACGCCACCGGCCCGCGGACCGCCTACGGGCGCACCAAGCTGGCCGGGGAGCAGGCCGTGCTCCGTGAGCTGCCCGCGGACGGCTACGTGCTCCGGACCGCCTGGCTGTACGGCGCGCACGGGCCGAACTTCGTGCGCACGATGATCAGGTGCGAGCGGGAGCGGCCCGCCGTGGACGTGGTGGACGACCAGCACGGGCAGCCCACCTGGACCGCCGACGTGGCCCGCGCCGTCATCGCGCTGGTGCGGTCGGGAGCGCCGGCCGGCGTCTACCACGCGACGAGCTCCGGGTCGGTGACCTGGTACGGGTTCGCGCGGGAGATCTTCGGCCTGCTCGGCGCGGACCCGGCCCGGGTCAGGCCGGTCACCACCGCCGAGTTCCCGCGCCCGGCGCCGCGGCCCGCCTACAGCGTGCTCGGCCACGACGCCTGGGCCGCGGCCGGCCTCGACCCGCTCCCGGGCTGGCAGGAGTCGCTGCGCCGCGCGCTTCCCGGGCTGCTCGCCGCGCAGGCGGCGCCGACGGCGGCGGGCTAGCCAGCAGCCGGGCTGGGCGCGGCGTTACGGCAGTCTCTCGAATACCGCGATCTGGCTCGGGCTGCCGGAGGTAAACGGCACCCGGTCCCATCCCGCCCAGCGCTCCCTGAGCGCGAAGCCCGTCATCTTGGCCATGAGGTCGAGCTCGGACGGCCAGACGTAGCGGTAGGGCGCAGAATGGCGCACCAGGCGCCCATCCACCTCGATCCAGTGATGCGACCAGGCGATCTGCCCCACCAGGTCGTCGAAGGTCTCGATCCCGATGTGATCAGGCTCGAGGGTGAAGACCAGGGCCGCCTCCCCCGGGGGCACCCGGCGGAGCTGGGGGACGATCACCTCCATCACGAAGCATCCACCCGGCTCCAGGTGCGCGGCCGCGTTGGCGAAGACCGCCAGCTGATCGTCTTGGGTGGTGACATTCATGATCGTGTTTGCCACCAGGTACACAAGCTTGAAGGGCGCCCCGGCGACGCGCGTGGCCGTCATGTCACCGATGGTCACCGGGACGGCATCGGCGCCCGCCTTGGCGGACAACCGCTGTGCCAT
>DATINY010000440.1:0-9958 GCA_035473755.1 Streptosporangiaceae bacterium | reverse complement strand
CGGGTGCGTGAGCGGGAGTGCCCCGCACGGGAAGGCACCCGGGACCACATCGCGGAAGTCACGATCATCGGCACCGCGGTCGCGCAGTTCACGTCCCCGGCGGTGGCCGCCCCACCCGGCAGCCTCGCCATTCTCTCGCTCGATCCGCAACGACGGCAGGTGGCCCGGGTGAGCCTCGGGCGCCGGGCCGGACCGCGATAACGGAGGAACGATCATGGCCGAGCAGACGCACGTGGACCTGGGCGCGGCCGGGGTGCCGCAGGACGCCATGCGGCGCCTGGCCGAGCTGCAGCCCGGCAAGCCGGGATCGATCTTCACCTCCGACCTGTCGGTCAACGAGTTCCTGCTGGTGCGGGAGGCGGGGTTCCGCCCGCTCGGGCTGGTGCTGGGCAGCTCGATCTACCACGTCGGGCTGCAGGTCGGCCGGTGGGGCAAGAATCAGGAACTCGATGTGCTGTCGCAGGCCATGTACCACGCACGCGAGCTGGCGATGACCCGGATGGAGGCGGAGGCGGACGCGCTGGCCGCCGACGGGATCGTCGGGGTCCGGCTCGACGTGGAGATGAAGGAGTTCGGGTCCGACATCGCCGAGTTCATCGCCGTGGGCACCGCGGTCAAGGGCGAGGAGGGCGCGGGCGGCGGCGGGGTGGACAACTGGCGCAACAACAAGAACCAGCCGTTCACCTCCGACCTGTCCGGGCAGGATTTCTGGACCCTCATCCGGGCCGGTTACGCGCCACTGGGCATGGTGATGGGCTCATGCGTCTACCACATCGCCCACCAGAAGCTGGGCGGGGTGCTCGGCAACATCGGCCGCAACGTGGAGATCGAGCAGTTCACCCAGGCCCTCTACGACGCCAGGGAGCTGGCGATGAGCCGCATGCAGGCCGAGGCCGAGGCGCTCCACGCGGAGGGGATCGTCGGGGTCCAGCTCCGCCAGCACAGCCACACCTGGGGCTCGCACACCACCGAGTTCTTCGCCATCGGCACCGCGGTAAGGCCGCTGCGCGAGGACCACGTGATCGAGCGGCCCACCATGGTGCTCAGCCTGGACACCTGAGTCTCGTACCTACGAGGAGAAGGCCGCCCGGGCAGCTGTCCTTCCGGCGGCGGCGTGGTCCATGAAGCCGTAGGTGCCCCGCTCGCGCAGTTCGCGGGCGGCCTCGGCCACCGCGCCGAGCGCGGCGAAGGCGAGCCCGCCGCCCACCGACACGCGCCGCACCCCGGCCGCGGCCAGCTCGGACACCACCGGCCCGCCGGGCAGGGCGAGGACGTTCACCGGCCGGTCCAGCGAGGACACGACCTGGCGGATGTCCGGCAGGCTGGTCAGGCCCGGCGCGTAGAGCACGTCCGCGCCGGCCTCCTGGTAGGCCTGGAGGCGGGCGATCGTGTCGGCCAGGTCGGGCCGGCCGTGCAGATAGTTCTCGGCCCTGGCCGTGAGCACCAGGCGGATCGGGCCCGACGCGGCTATCTCGGCCGCCGCGGCGATGCGTTCCGCGGCCAGCGGCGCCGGGTAGATCGGGTCGTCCTCCCGGCCGGTGTAATCCTCCACCGAGCAGCCCGCCAGGCCCGCCGCGGCGGCGAGCACTATCGTCTCGGCGACGTCCGCCGGGCTGTCCGCGTACCCGTTCTCAAGGTCGGCCGTGACCGGCAGGTCGGTCGCCCGGACGATGGCGGCCGCGTGGGCGAGCGCCTCGTCCCGGGTCACCTTTCCATCCAGGCGGCCCAGGGTCGCCGCGAACCCGCTGCTGGTGGTCGCGAGGGCGGCGAAGCCGAGCGAGGCAAACAGCTTCGCCGAGCCGAGGTCCCACGGGTTGGGCAGCAGCAGCGGGTCTGGCCCGCTGTGCAGCGCCAGGAAGCGCTCAGCCTGCTGGATCTGGGTGGCCATGGCGCCCAACGTATCAGCGGGCCGGCTCCGGCCGGTGGGGTGGGTTAGAGGCCCTGGCAGTCCTCATTGCCGGGCCTATTTAGTGGTAGGTGTGCTCCGCTTTAGTGGTAGGCGTGCTCCGCTTTCAGTGGTAAGCGTGCTCCGGCCCCGGGAACTGCCCGGCCACGACCTCCTGCCCGAACGCACGGGCGGCCTGGCCGAGGACTCCCGCGACATCGGCGTAGCGCTTCACGAACTTCGCCGTGCGCGGGGACAGGCCCGCCATGTCCTGCCAGACCAGCACCTGGGCGTCGCAGCCGGCCCCGGCACCGATCCCGATGGTCGGGATGTTCACCGCGTCGGTGATGCGGACCGCCAGTTCGGCCGGGACGGCTTCGAGCACGACCGAGAACGCGCCGGCGGCCTCCAGCGCCTTGGCGTCGTGCAGCAGCCGGTCCCCGGCCTCGCCCCGGCCCTGGACCCGGTAACCACCGAGCACGTTGACCGACTGCGGGGTGAGCCCGAGGTGCGCCATCACCGGGATGCCGGCCGCCACCAGCTCCTCCACCTGACGGGTCACCCGCTGGCCCCCCTCCAGCTTGACCGCGTGCGCCCCGGCTACCTTTAGGAACCGGGTGGCGGCGGCCAGCGCGTCGGCCGGTGACACCTGGTAGGAGCCGAACGGCAGGTCGGCGACGACCAGCGCGCGCCGGGTGGCGCGGACCACCGCGGCGGTGAGCGGGAGCAGGTCGTCCACCGTCACCGGGAGGGTGGTGTCGTGGCCGAAGACGACCATCCCGGCCGAGTCGCCGACCAGCAGCACGGGGATCCCGGCCTCGTCGAAAACCCGGGCGGTGAGGGCGTCGTACGAGGTCAGCATGGGCCATTTCTCGCCCCGCGCTTTGGCCGCCACCAGGTCGCGCACGGTGACCCGCCGGTCGGCACTGCCCCCGTAGAGGGGGTCGGGGGTCCGCGCCGTCGTCGCGGCCATACCCGGATCGCTGCTCTGTGCGTTCATCTGGAATCCTCCACGTCTCGTGGCGCCAAGGTGGCGTCCCCGGACGGTTCGATCATCGCACGCGGCGGGCGCGGGGCACAGCCCGAACGGCCGCCGCCTCCGGCCGCCGGCTGGGGGTGGAAGGGGAGCCGCCGAGAGGCGTGGACGGGCGCCGCCGAGGGGGGCGGCCGGGGGTGGAATGGGAGCCGCCGAGAGGCGCGGACGGGCGCCGCCGACGGGGGCGGCCGGGGGAATGTTTTCCGATACGGGTGTGTTCCGTATCGTTAGCTTGCTGGGCGGCCGAGGCCGCCCTGACACTCGGGGCGTGACGCCCACCGCGGCGTCAGCCCCTCCTGCGACCTGAAGGACTTTATGGAATCGCGCCGCGTTTCCCCGCAGACCATCGCCGCCAGGGCCCAGGACGGGATCCAGCGCCGCCGCTGGCTCATCCTCGGCGTCCTGATCACCAGCCTGATGGCGATCGTGCTCGACAACACCGTGCTGAACGTGGCGCTCAAGACGATCGCCGAGCCCGGTGTCGGGCTCGGCGCCAGCCAGAGCCAGCTGGAGTGGGGGATCAACTCTTACACCCTGGTGTTCGCCGGGCTGCTGTTCACGTTCGGGGTGGTCGGCGACCGGATCGGCCGCAAGCGGATGCTCATGATCGGGCTGGTGGCGTTCGGCCTCTTCTCGCTGGTGACCGCGTACGCACAGACACCGGATCAGCTGATCTGGGCGCGCGCGGCGATGGGCCTGGGCGCCGCGGCGGTGATGCCGCAGACGCTGTCGATCATCAGCAACGTGTTCGACCCGGCCGAGCGGCCGCGTGCCATCGGCATCTGGGCCATGGCGGTCGGCATCGGGGTGGCGATCGGCCCCGTGGTGGGCGGGCTGCTGCTGGCCCACTTCTGGTGGGGCTCGGTGTTCCTGCTGAACGTGCCGTTCACGGCCGCCAGTGCGGCCGCCGTCTGGCTGGTGGTCCCCGAGTCGAGGAACCCGGACCCCGGCAAGATCGACTACGTGGGCGTGCTGGCCTCCATCGCGGGCCTGGTGCTCCTGGTCTACGGCATCATCCAGGGTGGGGAGAAGGGTTCCTGGGTGCACGCCGACGTGCTCGGCCCGATCGTCGCCGGGCTCGCGGTACTCGCCTTCTTCACCTGGTACGAGCGCAGGCTGCGCTACCCGTCGCTGGACGTCAGGCTGTTCCGCAACCCCCGCCTGTCGTCCGCGGTCGGCGCGCTGGCCCTGGTCTTCTTCGGCATGATGGGGGCGCTGTTCTTCCTCAGTTTCTATCTGCAAAGCGTGCGCGGCTACAGCCCGCTGCAGGCGGGGCTGCTCTCGCTCCCATTCGCCGCCGGGCAGCTGCTCATGGCCCCGCGCAGCGCCGCCCTGGTGCGGCGGTTCGGCACCAAGGCGGTCGTCGCGTCCGGCCTGCTGGTGGTAACGGTGGCGCTGGCCGGCTACCAGATGCTCGGCGTGGCCACCCCCATCTGGGTGCTCGGGGCCCTGTTCTTCATCCAGGGGGCCGGGATGGGCACCGTCATGCCACCGGCCACGGAGGCGGTGATGTCGGTGGTGCCACGGGAGCGGGCGGGCTCAGGCTCGGCGCTCACCAACGTCGCCCGGCAGGTAGCGGGTGCGCTCGGGGTGGCCGTCCTCGGCTCCATCCTCGCCCAGGCCTACCGGGGCCAGCTCAGCCCGCATCTGACCGGGCTGCCGGCCGCCGCCAAGGGAGACGCGGCGGGGTCGATCGCCGGCACGCAGGCCGTGGCGGCCAAGCTGGGAGCGGGCAGTCCCGCCGGGCGGGACCTGGCAACATTCGCCGATCACGCCTTCGTGCACGCCATGCACATCACCACCATCATCTCGGCCGTGATCACCCTGCTGGGGGCGCTGGTCGTGGTGATCTGGATGCCCGGACGCGGTACCGGCCCGGGCCGCCCCACCGATGCGGCGCCGTCGGCCGGTGCGGCGGAGATGGCCGGCCAGCGGCAGCCGGTCCCGGCGGCCGCTGGGATCTCTGCAAGTCCGGCCACACCGGCACACACACTCACCCCGGTCACGCCTGGCGGCACGGTCCTGCCGGTCGCCGGGGTCTCGTCGGTCGATGGGGGTGGCGCCGGCCGGTGGGGTGCCGACGGCCGGGCCGCACGCGCCCAGCCCCGTCCGGGCGGAAGGCTGAGCCGGTGAGCACCGGAACCGGCGAGGCTGCGGTAGGCCGCCGCCCCGGACGGCCGCGCAGCGAGCGGGCCGACCAGGCCATCATCGACGCGGCGCTCAGCCTGTTCGCCGAGTCGGGGCCGGAGGGGCTGTGCATCGAGCGGGTCGCGGCTCGGGCCGGGGTGGGGAAGGCCACCATCTACCGTCGCTGGCCCGGCAAGGAAGATCTGCTGCTGGACGCGATCGCGGCGCTGAAGGCGCCGCTGCCCGAACCGGCCGGCCGGTCGGCCCGGGAGGACCTGGTGACGATGCTCGGCGCCATGTGCAGCGAGACCGCCGATCCGCGGCGGGCCCGGCAGTTCGCGCTGCTGCTGGGGGAGGGCGCGAAGTACCCGCGGCTGATGGCGCGGTACGTGGAGACGGTACTGGAGCCGCGCCGGGAAGTGATCCGGGAGGTCCTGCGGCGGGGCATCGCCGCGGGGGAGCTGCGGCCCGACCTCGACGTCGACGCGGCGCTGTTCATGCTGACCGGCGCCGTGATCGCCCGGCGTGGGCATGAGCAGAATGCGGTCCCGCCGGATTACCCGGAGCGGGTCGTGGATGAGCTCCTGCGCGGTCTCGCCGCCCGCTGATCCGCCGCCGCATTCGGCCCGGCGCGGCCCGGCCCCGGGAGCCGCTGGCCGGCGGCTGCGTCAGCCAAGCGCACCTGGGTGCCTCACCGGCCCGCGGGGCCTGTTACGGTACCTGGCGAACGGGCAGGGAGAAACCGCCGCCGTGGGCCTGCGGGCCCGCGAGGGACCAGCGCCGCGAGGATTCAGGAGTATCGCCGATGGCTACCTACCGGATGGTCTACGGAGACGATGAGCAGGTCGTGCGGGAGACGTACAAGGACATTACCGGCGTGGAGCACGAGGACGGCTGGCTCGTGCTCTTCCGCGGCCCGGAGGCGATCCTGCGCGTGCAGGACGCCCACGTAAAGGAACTGGAGCTGCTCGAGCCTTAGCGGCGCCGGCCGGCCCGGCACTGTCCGGGCCCGGTGAGAGGATCAGGCCCGTGACCGCCCCCGGCCGGCCCGCGCCGTCTTCGCTGGCCGCGCAGCGCCTGCGCGCGCAGCTGCTGTCGGGCGCCCCGGCCCGCACCGTCGCCGGGGTGACCGGCCACCTGCTCGCCGTCCAGGCGCAGGACCCGCGCGGGGCGCGGCTTGCCGTCCGTGCGCGGACCTCCGGCCTGCTCGCCACCGACGTCGACGACGCGCTCAGCGCCGACCGCTCGGTGGTCGTCAGCTGGCTGAACCGCGGCACGCTGCACCTGGTGCTGGCCGAGGACTACTGGTGGCTGCACCAGCTCACGACCCCGCAGCTGGCAACCGGCAACGCGCGGCGGCTCGCGCAGGAGGGCGTCCCGCCCGCGGATGCCGACCGGGCAGTCGGGGTCATTGAGCGTTCCCTGGCCGCCGATGGGCCGCTCACCCGGGCCGAGCTGCGGGAGCGGGTAACCGCGGCGGGCGTGCGCACGGAGGGGCAGGCGATGGTCCACATCCTGGCCCTCGCCACCCTGCGCGGGCTGACCGTGCGCGGTCCGATGCGCGGCGGGGAGCAGGCATTTGTGCTGGCCCGTGACTGGCTGGGCGCGCCGCCCCCGCCGATGGACCGCGACCGGGCGCTCGGCCTGCTCGCCCGCCGCTACCTCGCCGGGCACGCCCCCGCCGCCGACCGGGACCTGGCCAAATGGGCCGGCCTGCCGCTGGGCGATGTGCGGCGGGGGCTGGCCGCGATCGCCCCCGGGCTCGCTGAGCGTGATGACGGGCTGGCCAGCCCGGCCGCCCGGACCGGCGGGTCCGGGCCGGAGGAAGAGCCCGCGGTGCCTGACCTGCGCCTGCTGGGTGCCTTCGACCCGCTGCTGCTCGGCTGGGCCTCCCGCGAGCTATTCCTGGCGCCGGGCGCCCCGGTCATAACCATCAACGGGCTGTTCCGCCCGTTCGTGCTCGTCCAGGGCCGCGGTGCCGCGCTCTGGACCGTCACCGGCGGCAAGGTGGTGACCGACTCGCTCGGGCCGCTCACCGCGCCGGAGCGGGCGGCGCTGGCCGCGGAGGCCGCCGATGTCGAGCGCTTCCTCGCCCAGCCACGGGGGACGGTGGGGGCCCGGCGGGCGCGGGGAGCCCAGGAGGAACCACGGCCACGGCCCTGACATCGGGCAGGCCCGATGTCAGGGTTCAAGCAGGCAGGCGGGTTCGCCAGCAGCGGGTCACATACGGCAGCGCGATCTCACCCGCTCCGGCCAGCGACAGATGCGTCCGGATCAGGTGCCGCAGGTCGTTAAGCAGCTTGTCGTGGTCGGCGGGAGGCATGGTGCTGACGTAGCTGCGGGAGGAGACCATGTCCACCAGCGCGTCGGGGGAGAGGTGATGAACCCACCCGACGTCGCGGCGCTCGCGCGGCCCGAACGGCGGGCCGACCAGCGGCGCGGCGCTGACCGTGCCGCTGACCGCGTGCGCGCCGTCGCTCTGGCGCAAGATCGCGCCGAGCCCGGCGACCCAGTCCGCCCGCTCGTCGCGGATGTTCCAGAGCAGGCCGAGCTGCCCGCCCGGCCTGAGCACCCGGGCCACCTCGGGCACCGCCCGGACCGGATCCACCCAGTGCCAGGCCTGGGCCACCAGCACCGCGTCCACGCTGCGGTCCGGCAGCGGGATCCGCTCGCCGGTGCCGTCCAGCGCGCGGACGCCGGGCACCGCCTGGCGCAGCTTCTCGCGCATGCCTTCCGACGGCTCGACCGCGGTCACGTCCAGGCCACGCCCGGTCAGCTGGCGGGTGAGTTTCCCGGTCCCGGCGCCGAGGTCGAGGACGTGCGCCGCGCCCGCCGGGATCAGCCAGTCGATCGCCTCGGCCGGATAGGGCGGCCGGCCGCGCTCGTACGCGTCGGCCACCGCCCCGAACGAGGCGGCCCGCGCCTGCCAGCGTTCGTCGGTGGTCACGCTTTCCAGTCTGGCAGGCTGGCACCACCAGGTTCGCGGGGGCCTGCGACCGGGAATTGTGCCATCAACTGCGCGAGCCGAACGCTGCCCCCGAGGAGGAATGGTGGACCTGGCGGCCGAATGGGGCGAACTGCTGCACGCCGAAGCCGCTGGATATGCCGAGGTGGCGATAGCCAACCTCAAGCGTGAGTTCCCGTCCGACGTGCGTCACACCATGGCTGGTCCCGGCGACTTCCCGTTCCGCCCGCGGGCCCGCAACCCGGTCTTCTACGGCAGCCTCGACTGGCATTCGGCCGTGGGAATGCACTGGCTGCTGGTGCGCCTGCTGCGCGCCGCGGGGGATGACGTGCCCACGTCAAAGATCCGGAAGACGCTGCGGGCCCAGTTCAGCCCGGTCGCCCTGGCCGTGGAGGCGGACTACATCGCCGGCCCCGGCCGGACGAGCCAGCGGCCCTATGGCTGGGGCTGGGCCCTCGCGCTCGTCCACGAGGCCTGGCGGTGGGACGACCCGGAGGGCCCGAAATGGGTGGCCGCGATGGCGCCGCTGGCCGACGCGATCACCGGCTGCTTTCTCGACTGGCTGCCCAAGGCCACCTACCCGGTCCGCAGCGGCGTCCACACCAACAGCGCGTTCGGCCTCTCACGTGCCCTGGGCTACGCGCAGCTGCGGGCGGCCACGGGAGATCCGGCGCTGCTGGAGGCGATCGCGGAGAAGGCGTTCGGCTGGTTCGCGGCCGACGCATATTACCCCGGCGGGTGGGAGCCATCCGGCCAGGATTTCCTGTCTCCCGCCTTAACCGAGGCGGAGCTCATGGCGCAGATCCTGCCGCAGGGGGAGTTCGCCGACTGGCTGTCGTTCTTTCTGCCCGGGATCGCCGGCGGCGAGCCCGCCTCGCTGTTCACCCCGGTGGTAGTTTCCGACCCGGGCGACGGCCAGATCGCCCACCTGCACGGGCTCAACGCGAGCCGGGCCTGGTGCTGGCGGCGGATCGCGGAGTCGCTCCCCACCAGCGACCCGCGGGTCGAGCCCGCCGAGACGGCCGCGCGGGCCCACGCCGATGCCGCGCTGCCGCACGTCGTCGGCGACGACTACATGGTCGAGCACTGGCTCGCCTGCTACGCGGTCCTCCTGCTCAGCTGATGCCGCCGCGGCAGGTGCTACCGGCGCTGGCCCCCAAGCGGCGACGGTCGAGCTCATGCAGATCGATCACGAGGCTCGCCCGGACCTGTAGCAGCCCGTACTGTTGACGCAACTTATCGGTTGCTATAAAGTAGCAATCAATCAGTTGCCACACTATGGAGGCTGTCATGGCATTTCCGGACCGGATCGAACGGACCGTGGAGCTGGCCCACCCGCCGGCCCGGGTGTGGGCGGCGCTGACCACGGCCGAGGGCCTGGGCGCCTGGTTCGGCAACGAGGCGGCGATCGACCTGCGGCCCGGGGGGTCGGCCTGGATGACGTGGTCCGAGGAGGGATACACGGCCCACATGCGGGTGGAACGGGTGGAGGAGCCGGCCGTGTTCGGGTTCACCTGGCACATCTTCGGGCTGCCCGACGACGATCCGCGCCGGACCTATGTCGAGTTCACGCTCGAGCCGGCCGGGGCGGGCACGCGGCTGACGGTGACCGAGTCCGGGTTCGCGCAGCTGCCCGAAGATCTGTACCGCAAGGCGTATGACGGCAACAGCGACGGCTGGACGAAGGAGCTGGGTGAGCTGGCCGCCTACCTCGATGCCGCCTGAGGCCGAGGCGCTCTCCGAACCTGAGGCCGAGGCGGTCGCCGAGCAGGTGTTCGTGGCGCTGGCCGACCCGAGCCGGCGGGCCATTTTGGCCGCGCTGGCCGCGGGGGGGCCGGCGACGGCCACGGACCTGGCCGGGCGGCTGCCGATCACGCGGCAGGCGATCGCCAAGCATCTGGCGCTGCTGGCCGGGGCGGGGCTGGTGCGGGCCGAGCCGGGGGAG
>DATINY010000439.1:0-11863 GCA_035473755.1 Streptosporangiaceae bacterium | reverse complement strand
GCGGCCATGCCCCGCGCCCGGGCCGCCGCCAGCAGCACCAGGCCCGCGACGCCGAGCCCGGCGGCGAGGATCCGCCGTTCGCCCCACCGGTCCGCGGCGGCGCCCCAGGCCACCAGCGTGAGCAGCAGCCCCGCGGTGGGGCAGGCGACGATCACCCCGGCCTGGGCGAGCGAGAGGCCGCTCGCGCGCAGGGCCGGTATCAGGTAGGCCAGGCCGTACTGGAAGGCGGAGCCAGCGGTCAGCGCGACGGTGCCGGCGGCCAGCACCAGCCAGCGCCGCGCCCGGTGCCCGCCGGCCGGGCCGCCATCACTGGTTACGCTCACATTCCGAAGCATAACTGTCCATATAATGAGACATCACTCTGGCGGGCCACCTCCGGCCGGGCTGGCCGCCGCCGCCGGAGCCGGGGCCGGATTCCGGGTTCTGGGTACCTTGAACGCATGGCACGCACCAAGCTCCCGGACAAGGCCCGCGTCACCATCGGGCTCAAGGTCTCTGAGGCTGACGCCACGCAGATAGACCAGGTGCTGACGCGGCCCGAGTTCGCGGGCTGGACCCGGGCCGAGTGGTGCCGGGAGATCGTCAGGACGGCGCTGCGGTACTACGCGGCGGACCCCCCTCCGCCCGGTCCCGGCCGGGCCCGCGCCGCGGCCCGGCCCGCCGCTCCGCCCGTGCCATCCAGCCCGCCACCCCCGGCGGCCGCCACTCCCCCGCTGCCCGCCCCGCGCAGGTCCGGCGCGGTCGGCGAATCCACCGCGGGCGGCGCCGGCGAGCCCGGCCCTGACGGCCTGGAGCTCCCGGAATCACCAGAGCCCCCGGAATCCCCAGCGCCCCTGGAATCACCGGACCCACTGGCCCGGGCCGGCTGCCGACACCCGGCCGACGCCCGGGATTACGAGCGCGGCGCCTGCGGCGCCTGCGGGGCCATCCTCTGGGACTGAAGGCTCAGTCCCCGTCGCGGGCTGCGCCCCCGGCCGGCTCCGCCGCGTCGGCGCCGACCTGGGCGGTCACGTCGGCCTCACCGGCCGGCGGCGTCCCGGCCGCGCCCCCGGCGCTCGCCGTCGCCGGCCTGCGCCGCTGTGTGTACCAGAACCAGCCGGCGCCGGCGATGGTGAGGATGGTCGCGACGTACAGGTTGAACCGCAGCCCGAGGAAATGCTCGGACGGGTCGACCCGCAGCGACTCCTCGAAGATCCGGAATGCCGAGTACCCGGTGACGTACAGCGCGAACAGGCCCGGTGGCTTGACCGAGCGGTGGTGGCCCAGCCACACCAGGAACGCCGCGAGCGCGAGGTCGAAGATCAGCTCGTAGAGGAACGTCGGGTGGAACGTGCCGTACGCCGTGTACCCGGGCGGGCGGTAGGCGACCGGGATCTCCAGTCCCCAGGGCAGCGTGGTCGGCCCGCCGAACAGTTCCTTGTTGAAGTAGTTGCCGATGCGGCCGACCGCCTGCGCCACCAGCAGGGCCGGGGCGACCGCGTCCATGAACAGGCCCACGTTCGCGCCGTGCCGGCGCACCCGCCATACCCCGACCAGCGCGCCCAGCGCGATGCCGCCCCAGATGCCCAGCCCGCCGTCCCAGACGGCGAACACGCCGTACCAGTGGTGCGGGATGTACTTCGGGGTGGTCAGGTCGAAGTAGATGCGGCCGCCGATGATCCCGGCCGGGACGGCCCAGATGGCGACGTCCCCGACCAGGCCCGGGTCGCCGCCGGCGGCCTTCCACCGGCGCTGCGTGATCAGGATCGCCAGTGTGATCCCGACCACGTACATCAGCCCGTAGACGTGGATGAACGCCGGGCCGACGTAGAAGCCGTTGACCGACGGGCTGGGGATGTACTGGGGCATGGATCGAGCGTAGCCGGTCAGGCGGGTGCGGGTGCCCGGGCCCATGGGTTGGCCGTGAGGCCATGAATACGTGGAATCATGGGCCGGTGGAAGAATACGCCGAGCTCAACCGCGCCAGCTGGGACGAGCGGGCGCCCGCGCACGCGGCCTCACGCGACTACGCGGTGGACCGGTTCGCGAGCGACCCCGGCCACCTCAGCGAGGTGGTGCGGTTCGACCTGCCGCTGCTGGGTGACATCGCCGGCCTGCGCGGCGTTCACCTGCAGTGCCATATCGGCACCGACACCGTCTCGCTGGCCCGCCTCGGCGCGGACATGACCGGGCTGGATTTCTCCCCCGCCTCGCTGGCCGAGGCGCGCCGGATCGCCGGCCTGGCCGGCGCCGACGTCCGTTTCGTCGAGGCCGAGGTGTACGACGCGGCCGGCGCGCTCGGCCCGGAGCCGTTCGACCTGGTGTACACCGGGATCGGCGCGCTGGGCTGGCTGCCGGACATCGCCCGCTGGGCGCGGGTGGTGGCCGGCCTGCTGCGCCCGGGCGGGCGGCTGTTCATCCGGGAGGGCCACCCGATGCTGTGGGCGCTGGACGACCCCCGGCCCGACGGCCTGCTGGCGGTGGAGTATCCGTACTTCGAGCGCGCGGAACCCATGGTCTTCGACGAGGGGGGCAGCTACGTCGAGACCGACGTGGTCTTCACCCACAACCGGACCCACGAGTGGAACCACGGCCTCGGCGAGATCGTCACCGCGCTGATGAACGCCGGGATGGGCCTGACCGGGCTCGTCGAGCACGACAGCGTGCCGTGGGACGCCCAGCCCGGCCAGATGGAGCGGATCGGGGGCGGCGAGTGGCGGCTGGCCGACCGCCCCTGGCGCCTCCCCCACACCTACACGCTGCAGGCCGTCAAGCGTCCCTGAATCTGGTCAGGGATCCGCGGGTCACCTGATGCGCCGGCCCATCTCCTTCGTGGCGTAACCGCCGAGCTCGGTGACCGCCGCCTGGAACCGGTCGGAATGCAGCAGCGCCCACAGCGGGGCCAGCAGCGGGCTCTCCATGGCGCCCGGGGCCACCACCAGGTCGTAGGGCTCCTGGGTGACGGGCACGAAGTCCAGGCCGAAGGCGCGAGCGGCGGCCATGATCCCCAGCCCGGCGTCGACGCGCCCGGCGGCGACGGCCGCCGCGACCGCCAGGTGGGTGGGCTCCTCGCGGGCGTAGCCGTCCACGGCGCCCGGGCTGATCCCGCGCTGGCCGAGTTCGTGGTCGAGCAGCACCCGGGTGCCCGCGCCGCGCTGGCGGTTGACGTAACGCACGCCGGCACGGGTCAGATCCTCGATCCCGGCCAGGCCGAGGGGGTTGCCGGGGGCGACGATCAGGCCCTGGTCACGGTGCACCAGCCGGACCACGCAGGCGCCGGCGCCAGGCAGGATCCGGTCGAGATAGGGCAGCGTGTACTCGCCGGTGGCCGGATCCAGCAGGTGGGACCCGGCGATGTGGCACAGCCCGTCCCGCAGCGCCACCAGCCCGCCCAGTGAGCCCACGTTCGACGAGGCCAGGGTGATCAGCGGGTCCTCCGCCCGCAGGGCGGAGGCGGCGAGGTCGAGGACGAGGTCGTGCGAGCCGATGGCGACGATCGTGCGGAAGATCTCGTCGATGCCGCGCAGCAGCTCGATCTCGACGTGCTCGCCCGGGTGGTGGCCCTCCTGGCCCGCCGGGACGACCAGCAGCCCGTCCGCGCGGACCAGCGAGGTCAGCACGCCCGCGCCGCGCGGCAGCGGGGTGGCGACCATGGCGCCGCCGACCACGCCCAGCCGCACCCGCACCCAGTCGTCCATGCCGAGCGGGGAGGCGAGCTTGCGGGCCAGCTTGGCCGTGATCCGCGGGCGCCGGCGGGGGGTGGCGCCCTCCAGCTCGGCCAGCAGCGGCTCGGCGAAGATGTCGAAGGTCAGCGCCGCGGACACCGGGTAGCCGGGCGCGCCCAGCACCGGGGTGCGGCCGACCACCCCGAGGACGACCGGGTGGCCCGGCCGGACGGCGACGCCGTGCACCGCCAGGGTCCCGAGCCCGGCGACCACCCGGGCCGTGTAGTCGTCGCGGCCCGCGCTCGAGCCCGCCACGATGATGAGCAGGTCACAGCCCGGAGCGGCGGCGCTGACCGCGGCGCCGATCCGGGCCGGGTCGTCCGGCTCGATCGGCAGGCAGTGCGCCTCACAGCCGGCCTCGCGGGCCTGGGTGGCGAGCATGAGCGAGTTGGTGTCGATGATCTCGCCGGCGCCGGTCTGCTCCCCGATGGGCCGCACCTCGTCCCCGGTCGGCAGGATGGCCACCACCGGGCGCCGCCGGACCAGCAGCTGCGTGGCCCCGGCGGCGGCGGCGGCGGCAACGTCGGTGGCCCGCAGCCGGTGGCCTTCGGGCAGCAGCAGCTCGGTGGCGCTGACGTCCTCGCCGATCGAGCGCACGTGCTGGTAGGGCGGCACGGCCGCGCGCAGCTCGGCGGTATCCCCGCTGTAGTGCACGTGCTCGCGCATCACGACCGAGTCCCGCCCGGCGGGCATCGGGTCGCCGGTGTCGACCACGTCGTAGGCGCCCGGCTCCAGGTAGACCGGCGTCGTCTCGCTCGCGCCGAGGGTGTCGGCGGCCCGGACCGCGATCCCGTCCATGCCCGCCGCGTCGAACGGCGGCGAGGACCGGGTGGCCCACACCGGCTCGGCGGTGACCAGGCCCGCGGCGTCCTGCACCCGGACCAGCACCGCCGGCAGCCGGGCCGGGCAGCCCGATGCGTCGCGCGCGCTGCGCCAGGCGTCGAGGGCGCGAGCGGCGGGGACGTCGCGGATGAACGGGCTGTCTGCCATGACCGTCGCTAACGATACAAGGTGACCTCGACCTCGGCGCCCGCGTCGAGCCCGGTCGCCTCCTCGGGCACGATCACATACCCGTCGGCGGCGGTGAGCACCGACAGCAGCGCCGACAGGCCGAAGACCGGGGTGGCGACGCCGTCGCGCACCCGGACCTGGACCACATCGAGGCGCCCGGCCGCGGATGCCAGGTCGCGCCCGAGCCGCGCCCGCACGGCCGGCTCGGGCGGTGGCGTGGTGCAGCCGCCGACGAGCCGCACCAGCGGCATTCCGAGCAGCCGGAAGACCACCAGGGCGGAGCGGGGATTCCCCGGCAGCCCGATGACCGGGACGCCGCCGCAGTCGGCGAGCAGGGTGGGCTTGCCGGGCTTGATGGCCAGGCCGTGGCACCAGATCCCCGGCTCGCCGAGGCGGCGCACGACGCCGGCCGTCTCGTCGCGCGCCCCCACCGACGAGCCGGCCGAGATCACGATCAGGTCGCTGGCGGTGAGCGCGGCGGACAGGGCCGGCTCCAGCGCCTCGGGGTCGTCGGGCACGATACCGGCCATGACCGGCTCGCCGCCCGCCTCGGCCACCATGGCGGCGAGCGCCACCGCCGACGCGTCGCGCACCTGGCCGGGCCGCAGCACCGCGGTGCCGGGCGGCACCACCTCGTCGCCGGTGGAGAAGACCGTCACCCGCGGCCGGGCGTGCACGCTCACGCTGGTGACCCCGGCCGCCGCCAGCATGCCGAGGTCCTGGGCCCGCAGCGGCCGGCCAGCCGGCACCAGCTCGGCGCCGGCGGCGGCGTCCTCGTCGGCGCGGACCACGCCGTCCCCGGGGGCGACCGGCCTGACCACCTCGATCGTGCCGGGCATCGCCTCCTGCGTGTACTCGATCATGACCACGGCGTCCGCGCCCGGGGGGAGCACCCCGCCGGTGGGCATGCTGGCCACCGTGCCCGGGCCGACGGTCACGCCGGGCTCGGCGCCCATCCGGACCGCCCCGGTCACCTCGAGGTAGCCGGGCAGCCCCTCGGAGACCCCGTAGGTGTCGGCGGCCCGGACGGCGTAGCCGTCCACGGTGGAGCGGGCGAAGCCGGGCAGCGCGTGCGGCGCCGTCACCGCGGCGGCCGGCACCCGGTGCCAGGCCTCGGTGAGGGGCACGGTCTCGGCGGGCGTGCGGCGGCCGGGGCGGAACCCGGCCCGCGTCTCGGCGACCGTCCGGGTGGTGAAGAACTCCCGCGCCGCGGGCCCGGCCACGTCAGGTTCCGTCGGGACTCCGCTTGCCGTTAGGGGCACCTGCGGCGCCGTGGCCGCTGGCCGCAAGCTTGGTAACGCTCATCACCGGGCCCAGCGCCACCTGGCCCAGCCCGCAGATCGAGGTCCTGCGCATCACGGTCGCCAGCTCGGCCACCTGCCCGTTCACGTCGCCGGGGCCGCCGCCGGTCGCGAGCAGGCCGGTGAGCAGCCGGTGGGCCTTGCTGGAACCGACCCGGCAGGGCACGCACTTGCCGCACGACTCGTCGCGGAAGAACCGCAGCACGTTCGTGGCCGCGGCGAGCAGGTCGGTGCCCTCCGCCATCACCACCAGTGCGCCCGACCCGAGCATCGATCCCGCCTTGGCCAGGTCGGCGAAGTCGAGCGGCACGTCGATCTGGCCGGGCCCGATGAAGTTCGACGACGCCCCGCCCGGCTGGATCGCCCCCAGCTGCCTGCCGCCGGCGACTCCCCCGGCCAGCTCGAGCAGCTGCCGGGCGGTGGTGCCCATCGGCACGCAGTAGACGCCGGGCCGCTCGACGTGGCCGGACACCGCGAAGAACTTCAGCCCGGCGTGATCGCCGATGCCCTGCTGCTTCCACCAGCCGGCGCCGCGGCTGGCGATGACCGGGACGTGCGCGAACGTCTCCACCGAGTTCATCAGCGTCGGCTTGCCCCACAGGCCGTACACGCCGGGGAACGGCGGCTTGTTCCGCGGCTCGCCGCGGTGCCCCTCCATGCACTCGATCAGCGCCGACTCCTCGCCCAGGATGTAGCCGCCCGGGCTGGTGAACACCTCGACCGACAGCCGCCGGCCGGTGCCGCCCGCGCTGGCCCCGGCCAGCCCGGCGGCGCGCAGCGCCTCGATCTCCCGGCGGATCACCTTCTCCTCGGGGCCGTACTCGTGCCGGATGAAGACCCAGCCCTCCTCGGCCCCGACCGCGAGCATCCCGAGCAGCATGCCCTCGAGCACCAGGTGCGGCTGCTCGGCCAGGATCTGCCGGTCCTTGAAGGTCCCCGGCTCCGACTCGTCGGCGTTGCAGATGACGTATTTCGGCGTGGCCTCCTGCCCCGCGACCAGGTCCCACTTCCGGCCGGCCGGGAAACCGGCGCCACCCATCCCGCGCAGCCCCGAATCCTGCAGGGCCGTGATGATCTGGCCGGTGCCCAGCTCGCCGGCCAGCACGGCGCGCAGGACCCCGTAGCGCTGCGCCACCGACGCGTACGGGTCGTTGGGCCACGGCCGCCCACCCGCGTAGCTGCGCGGCTCCGCCGGTGGCATCTGGCCGTCCCGCGCCGCGGCGATCAGCGTCCCGGCGTCGCCCGCCGCCGCCGGGCGCTCGTTGACGCTGACGGCGGGCGCCGCGTCGCACCGCCCGATGCAGGACACCTCGGTGAACTCGACGTCGGCGTCCGGCCCGTACCGCTGCCGGATCGCCGCGATCCGTTCGTCCGCGTCATGCAGCCAGCACGACAGGTCGCGGCAGGCGTGCAGCGTTACCCGCTTGGGCGGCTCGGTGAGGAAGTGCGGGTAGAAGGAGATCAGCCCCTCGATCTCATACAGCGGCCGGTGTATCTCCCGGGCCAGCGTCACCAGTTCCTCGCGCGGCAGCCAGCCGACCCGTTCCTGGATCGCGTAGAGGGCCGGGATCAGGCTCGGGCCGGGGAACTTGCCCGCCCGGGCTTCCACGCCGGGCACGCGCTCACGCGCCGTCGCCATTACTGGCCGTCCTGCCCGTTCGCGGCCGGCGGCTGGGCGGGCTCGGCGCGCCGGGCGGCCTCGATCCGCACCGCGCAGAACTTGAACTCCGGGATCTTGCCCATCGGGTCGATCGCGTCGGTGGTCAGCAGGTTGGCCGCCGCCTCGCGGGAGTGGAACGGGATGAAGCAGTTGCCGGGCTGTTCGCTGTGCGAGATGCGGGCCGCGAGCTCGATCGTCCCCCGGCGCGAGCTCACCCGGGTCAGTTCGCCGTCGGCGATGCCCAGAGCGGCGGCGTCGTCCGGGTGGAGGTACACCTCGGCCCGCGGCGCGATGGCGTCGAGTGCGTAGGACCGGCGGGTCATCGAGCCGGTGTGCCAGTGCTGCAGCAGCCGGCCGGTGTTGAGCACGTACGGGTACTCCTCGTCCGGCAGCTCCTGGGCCGGCAGCCATTCGGCGGGCACCAGGTGGGCCAGCCCGTCGTCGGTGTTGAACTTGTCGCCGAACATGACCACGGTGCCGTCGCTGTGCTCGGGGTCGGGGTTCGGGTACAGCTTGCCGGTCAGCCCCAGGTTGTCGTAGCTGAGGCTGGCGTAGCTGGCCATCACCGAGACGATCTCCTCGAACACGTCCCGCGCGCTGGTGTAGTTCCAGCCGAGCCCGACCCGGTTGGCGATGTCCTGCACGACCTCCCAGTCCACCCGCGCCTGCCCCGGCGGGTCGAGCACCTTCCGGCCGAGCTGCACCCGGCGGTCGGTGTTGGTGTAGGTGCCGTCCTTCTCCAGGTAGGAGGAGGCGGGCAGGATGACGTCGGCGAACTCGGCGGTCTCGGTCAGGAAGATGTCCTGGACCACAAGGAAGTCGAGCGCGGCCAGCGCCTTGCGGACCTTGTTGATGTTGGGGTCGGACAGGAACGGGTTCTCGCCCAGCATGTACATGCCGCGCACGCCGCCCTTGAGGACGGACCCGATGATCTCGGTGACGGTGAGCCCGCGCTTGGGGTCCAGGTCCGCGGCGTCCCACGCCCGCTCGAACCTGGCCCGGATGTCCGGGTCGTCGGCCTTCTTGTAGTCGGGGTAGAACATCGGGATCAGGCCCATGTCGGAGGCGCCCTGCACGTTGTTCTGGCCCCGGAGGGGGTGCAGGCCGCTGCCCGGCCTGCCGACGTTCCCGGTGATCGAGCACAACGCGATGAGGCAGCGCGCGTTGTCGGTGCCGGTGGTGTGCTGGGAGATGCCCATCCCCCAGAAGATGATCCCGGCGTCCGCCTCGCCCCAGGCCCGCGCCACCCGCCGGATGACGTCCGCGGGCACCCCCGAGATCTGCTCGGCCCGCTCGGGCGGGTAGTCGGCGACCGTCGCGGCGAGCGCGTCGAAGTTCGACGTCCGGTTCGCGATGAACTCGCCGTCGGTCAGCCCGAGCCGGATCACCTCGTGCATGATGCCGTTGTAGAAGGCCACGTCGGTGCCCGGCTTGAGCTGGCAGAAGATGTCGGCGTGGTCGGCCATCTTGTCGGCCCGGGGGTCCACGTAGATGATCGTGGTGCCGTTCCGGCGGGCCTGCTTGAAGAACGACGACGCGACCGGGTGGTTGGCCGGCGTGTTGGTGCCGGTGACGATGGCCACGTCGGCGTTGATCACGTCGCCGTAGGTGGTGGACACCGCGCCGGAGCCGATGCCCTCGAACAGCGCGGCGACGCTGGAGGCGTGGCACAGCCGGGTGCAGTGGTCGACGTTGTTGGTGTGGAAGCCGGTCCTGATCAGCTTCTGGAAGAGGTACGCCTCCTCGTTGGAGCACTTCGCCGAGCCGAACCCGGCGATCGCTCCGGGCCCGCCGTCGGCGTAGATCTCGGTCAGCCTGCGGGCGACCAGGTCCAGCGCCTCCTCCCAGGTAGCCTCCCGGAAGTGCGGCAGCACCTCGTCGTAGTCGACCAGGCCGCCGGGCTTGCGGCCACGCCCCTTGCCGCCTTTGCCCTTGCCGTTGCCCTTTCCGTCGCCGTTGCCCCCGCGCTGGCCGCCCGCGCTCCGGCCGCCGCTGAGCTGCCTGCGCTCGGCGCGCTCCTCAACGTCGTCCTTGTACCCGCCGTCGCCCATGTCGCCGCGCACCTCGGTGGATAGCGGCCCCTTCGGGTAGGACTCCTCGCGGCGGATCAGCGGCACGGTCAGCCGCTGCGGCGAGGCGGCGTAGTCCCAGCCGTACCGGCCCTTGACGCACAGCCGGCCCTTGGATCCGGGCTGGTCGCGGCCCTCGGCGAACGCGATCGCGCCCCGCTCCCGGTCCACGTGGTAGGTCAGCGCGCAGCCGACGCCGCAGTAGGGGCAGACCGTGTTGACCTGGTCGAGCTCGCTGCGCGGCCGGATGGGGATGTTCCGGATCGGCTTGTTGGTCAGCGCGCCGGTCGGGCACGCCGAGACACACTCCCCGCAGGTCACGCACGAGGACTCGCCCATCGGGTCGTTCAGGTCGAACGCGATCCGGGTGGAGTAGCCCTTGCCGCTGCGGCCGATGACGTCGTTGCCCTGGATGTCGTCGCAGGCGCGCACGCAGCGGTCGCACAAAATGCACGAGTCGTGGTCCACCGCGATGACCGGGTTGGACAAGTCCGTGCCGCGGCCGGAGGCCAGCGGGAGGCCGTCCTCGCGACTCACCCCGTAGCGGTCGGCCAGCGCGAGCAGCTCGTTGTCGCCGGTGGTGGTCTGCTTGGGGTCGCGCTCGCGGTCCGGCTGGTCGGCCAGCAGCAGCTGGGTCAGCACGGCGCGGCTGCGCTCGACCTCGGGGGTGGCGGTCTTGACCTCCATGCCCTCCTCGCACGCGCGCACGCAGGAGGCGGCGTAGGCGGGCGCGCCGACGTCGACCACGCACATCCGGCAGACACCGACCGGGTCGAAACGCTCGTCGTGGCACAGGACCGGGATGTCGATCCCGGCCGCCTTGGCCGCGGCCCAGATGGTCGAGCCCTCGGCGACGGTGACCTCACGGCCGTCGATCGTGAGTGTCACCGTCCGGGGGGTGGCTTGCACCGGAATGGCCATGTATTCAGTATCCGTCCTGCCGCGAGATCACATCAACCGGAGGGCCCGGGCATATCTATCGTGCCGCGACATAGTTCAGCCTGAGGCCGGCCAGGCCGGCCGGGTCCGGCCGGCCCAGCTCATCGAGCCCACGCGCCGCATAATAAGCGTCGATCATGCCGCGCAGCCGCTCCGGCGTCAGCGTGGCCACCCGCCCGGACCCGAGCTGCAGCGGCTCGGACAGCAGCCGCTCGGGCAGCCAGTCGTCCCCCGGCTGCCAGCCCTCGCGGATGTTGAACACCCGCTTGGCCAGCACGATCCGGCGGGCGGTGCGCCGCAGTTCGGCGCCGTCGACGTCCCAGCCGGTCACCGCGGACAGCAGCGCCGCCCATTCGGTGAACGGCTCGGTGAACACGCCGCGCAGGAACTTGCACAAGATGAGTGAGTCCATCACCGCGGCCCGGTCCTCGGTCTCGATCGCGGCGGCCACGTGCGCCGCGCCGCCCGCCAGCCGGTCGTGGTCGCCGGACAGGTCGGCCTCGTACGCGCCGGACCGGTTGTGGTCCGCGCCCCGGGCGTTCACCGCCAGGCCGAGCGCCATGGCCTGCAGCGTGCGCGGCTCGTAGCCGGGCATCTCCAGCCCCTTGACGTGCGGGGCGAACGCCGCGGAGCCGCCGCCGACCCGCTCCGCCGCGCGCCGGGAGCCCTCCGCGAGCAGCTCACCGAGCCCGCGCCGCTCGCCGATCTCCTCCAGCGCCCGCAGCAGCGCATCGGCGTCGCCGAACCGCAGCCACGGCGCGTCGATCAGGCCGCGCTCGGCGCATTCCATGGCCCAGGCGATCGTCCCGCCCGCCGAGATGGTGTCGAGCCCCAGCTCGTCGCAGCGCCCGCTGGCGGCGAGCACCGCGTCCGGGTCGGACACCCCGCACATCGGGCCGAGCGCGAAGACGTTCTCGTACTCGACCCGCATCTTCTTGCCGCCGCGGGCGGAGTAGATGTGCTCGCAGCCGATCGTGCACGACGCGCAGCTGTTGCGCGCGACCTGCCGCATCCCGGCCAGGTCCTCCGCGGCCAGCTGGGGCGCCCCGGCGAACGTCGCGGCCTGGAAGTTCCTGGTGGGCAGGGTGCTGATGGCGTTGAAGGCGAGCAGGTTGGCCAGCGTGCCCAGCTCGCGGTACTTGGCCGTGGCCGGGCCGAACGACCGGGCCCGCAGGTCGC
>DATINY010000438.1:0-23335 GCA_035473755.1 Streptosporangiaceae bacterium | reverse complement strand
GTGGTCGGCCGACTTCAGGCCGAGCAGCGCGTCCCGGCTGCGGCGGCGGGCGTAGGGGATCACCCGGGCGGGATGGCGGAACGCGTAGCCGAACTTGTACGACAGGCGCGAACGGTCGTGATCTGGCACGGTAACCAAGTCTGGCATGGCCCCGTCACCGTGCGTGCGCTCACTGCTGAATCTCGCCCGCCGGGGCGTGCCGCATCCTCCGGCTCACCGTCCGGGTGGCCACCATCCGGGCCGCCTGGATGCCCACCCCGATCACCACCGCCCAGCCCAGCGCCTCGACCCAGCCGACGTCGGGGTCCTGCTCGGAGGGCGGCTCCTTGCCGGTGACCTTCGTCCAGCCGAAAGTGAGGACCTTGCGGGCGATGAACGCCGCGGCGAAGGCGGCCGCGACCGCCACTACCTTGCTGGCGCCGCTGCTGTCGCCGCCGCCGCCGCTCTCGTCCTGGTCTGACATGCCGGCTCCTTCCTGCTGCCCGGGTGCCACGTTGCTTTCAGCCACGCCGCCGGTAGATCATCCCATGGCGGTGCCCCCGGCCCGGGCGGCGGGCCGGGCGGAGTTGATCGCCGCGGCCAGCTCGGCCGGGTGGCGGGTGGCCACCAGCCAGTACGGGGGGCCGGCCGTGGGCCCGGTGACCTCGACCTGCGGCCGCCACCGCCGCCACCGGAGCCGCCGCCGCGGCACGCCCCCGGCCGCGGGCTCGGTCACCTCGATGTACACCGCCTCCCGCAGATACGGCCTGATCAGCGTGAACGCGGCGGGGTCGGCCCGGGGACCGGCGATGGCGCGGGTCTGCTCCCGGTCCAGGGCGCTCACGTCCCCGACGGCGGCCAGCGGGAGCCGCGCCCGGCCCACGATCAGCTCGCCACCCGCGACCTCGACCCACGGCCGTCCCCACGAGAGCAGCAGCGCGGCCCACCCCGCCACCAGAACGGCGTAGATCGCCGCCACCGCCGGGCCGCCGAACCCGGCGACGAGCTCGGTGCCGAGAATCACGATGACCGCCAGCCCAACCAGCCACCAGGACACCGGCACCCAGAGCCGCTCGTGGTAGACACGCATGGGACCACGGTAGTTGGTTAGCTGGGGACGTGATGGCGCGACTGCGATGGCGTGGCCACCGGGACGAGGGCGGCGCAGACGCCGGAACCCGGGACAACGGCCTGCCGCCGGCCGCCAACGGCACCAGCCCGGCGGGCTGGTCGCGCCCGGCCGGTGGCGGCCGGGCGCAGGTGCCGGGCTGGCTGCAGCTGACGGCCGGCTGGGCATGGCGGCTGCTGGTCGTGGGGGTCGTGATCTACCTGGCCTTCCGGCTGGCCAGCGTGCTGCGGATCGTGGTGCTGCCGTTCATCGCCGCGCTGCTGCTCACGGCGCTGCTGCAGCCGCTGAACCGCCGCCTGCGGCGGGCCGGCCTGCCGCCGCTCGCGGCGACCTGGTGCACGCTGCTGGTGGCGGTCGCGGTCCTGGCTGGGGCGGGCGTGCTGGCGGCCACCCAGACGTCGGCCGACTACCAGACCCTCGCCCGCGAGCTCGGCAACACCGTTCATGACCTGCAGCGATGGCTGGCGGGACCGCCGTTCCACTTCCGGCAATCGAGCCTCGAGCAGCTGTCCAACCGGGTGCTGGCCTTCCTCAAGCAGCATCAGTCGGCCGTGGCCGGCACGGTGCTGAGCGGGGGCAAGATCTTCCTGGAGATCCTGGCCGGGCTGGTCCTCATGCTGTTCGTCACGTTCTTCCTGCTGAAGGACGGTGACCGGATCTGGTCCTGGCTAACCGGTTTCCTCAGCGACGAGGGCGGGCGGCGTGCCCGGGGAGCCGGCACGGCGGCGTGGCAGGCGATCACCTACTACGTGCGGGGCACCATCGCGGTCGCGGCCATCCACGCGGTGGTGATCGGCACCGCCCTGTGGGTGCTGGGCGTGCCGCTGCTGGCGCCGCTGGTCATCCTGGTCTTCCTGGCCGCGTTCGTGCCGCTGGTCGGCATCCTGGTCGCGGGCACGCTGGCGGTCGCGGTCACGCTCGGCACCAAGGGCTGGGTCGCCGCGCTGGTGCTGGTGGCCGTCTTCATCCTGGAGAACCAGCTGGAAAGCCACCTGCTCCAGCCGCTCGTGGTGGGCCGGATGGTCAAGATCCACCCGCTCGCCATCATCCTGGTGCTGGCGGTGGGGGCGGCCATCGCCGGCATCGCGGGCGCCATCGTCGCGGTCCCCATCACGGCGGCGCTGGTCCGTGCCTGGCCCTACCTGCAGGGCCGGGCGCCCGCACCGCCGGGGGGCGCCCACGCCGATCAGCCCGGCGAAGCCCCGCAGCGGCGGTAGGGTTGCGCACCGTGGAACAGAACGTCCCCGTGCTCATCAGGCGGCTCGACCCGGGCCTGCCGCTGCCGGCCCATGCCCACCCCGGCGACGCCGGGCTGGACCTGTTCGCGGCCGCCGGAGTGCGGCTGGAGCCCGGGCAGCGGGTTGTCGTCCCGACCGGGATCGCGATCGCCCTGCCCGACGGCTATGCCGCCTTCATCCATCCACGGTCAGGGCTCGCCGCCCGGCACGGTGTCACGATTGTCAATGCGCCGGGCACGGTGGACGCAGGGTACCGTGGCGAGATCAGGGTCACCCTGCTCAACACCGACGGCCACCACGCAGTCAGTTTCCAGCGCGGCGACCGGATCGCCCAGCTGGTCATCCAGCCGGTCGCCCGCGTGGTGCTCCACGAGGTGGAGTCGCTGCCGGGCTCGGCCCGCGCGGAAGGCGGCTTCGGCTCCACCGGCGGGCACGCGGCGGGGGAGCCCCCGGCGGGTGAGCGGGGACCCCGAGCCAGCGAGGGTACCGATCAGCCAGGAAACAGGCAGGCAAGGAGTGGGTGACAGTGTTCCGCCGCCGCCATGCTGACACCGGCGAGCCCGGGCCGGACGAGACCGGGACCGGCCCCGAGTGGGAGGCCGGCCCGTGGGACGCGGGCCAGGACGTCCCCGACCAGGAGCGGATCGACTTCGGCAGCCTGCTGGTCCCGACCGGCGAGGGCATTGAGGTCCAGGTCAGCGTGGTGGACAACCAGCCGGCCTGGGTCACCGTCATGCAGGGGGACAGCGGCCTGCAGCTGCAGGCCTTTGCCGCGCCGAAGAGCGGTGGCCTGTGGGACGAGGTCAGGCAGGAGATCGCGGCCGAGGTGGCCAGGAGCGGCGGTCAGTACGCCGAGGCCGACGGCCCGTTCGGGGTGGAGCTGCGGGCGCGGATCAGCCCCGCCGACCCGGTCCACGGCGGTCGGCAGGGTGCGTTGGAACCGGTGCGGTTCCTCGGGGTGGACGGGCCGCGCTGGTTCCTGCGCGGCCTCATCAGCGGGCCGGCGGCCAGCCATGAAGACCGGGCCAGGACCCTGGAGCAGGTGTTCGCGTCCGTCGTCGTGGTCCGCGGCGAACATCCGGTCCCGCCGCGGGACCTGCTCGAGATCCGGCTTCCCGATGAGGCGCTGCAGGCACTCGGCCAGCAGCCGCCCGAGCCCGAGGACGGCCGCTGGCCGCTGAACCCGTTCGAGCGCGGCCCGGAGATCACCGAGACCCGCTAGGAGCGCTGCGCTTTTACTTCTTTGTAACAAGAAGACGCCAGTTGGTGACACCTGGTCAACAATGAGCCGCTACGGTCGACCTGTGAAGATCGTCACAGCGGACCAGCCAGCCGGGCGGCCGCGGGTGCGGATGTCCGGAGCGGTGCGCCGGGTGAGGGCGAGCGGCCCGGCCGGGCTGCCGATGCTGCGGGCTGAGCTCGGGGGAGGCGCGGACCGGATCACGGTCATCTGGCTGGGCCGCAACCGCATCCCCGGCATCGAGCCGGGGCGCGTGCTGGCGGTCGAGGGAATGCTGAGCCGGCAGGGCGGCCGGAGGATCATCTATAACCCCCGCTACGACCTGGGCACCGACGCCGCGGCCGGCCCGATCCCGGGTCCCTGATCCGGCTCCCGGCCGGGCGGCCTGATCAGCCTGCGCCCGGCGGCCGGGTCAGCGCTGGCCCGACAGCAGCTGCGCCAGCTCGTCCTCCACGTTCTCGCTGGTCACGAACAGCAGCTCGTCTCCCGCGGTGAGCGGGTCGTCGGAGCCGGGGACGATCACCCGGCCCTCCCGCAGGATCGCCACCAGCGCGGTATCGGCCGGCCACTCGATGTCCCCGATCCTGGTACCGGCCAGCGCGGCGTCGGCGGCCATGGTCAGCTCGACCAGGCTCGCCTCGCTCTGGCGGAAGGTCATCAGCCGGACCAGGTCCCCGACGCTGACCGCCTCCTCCACCAGCGCCGAGAGCAGGCGCGGCGTGGAGACCGCCACGTCGACGCCCCACGATTCGTTGAACAGCCACTCGTTCTTGGGGTGGTTGATGCGGGCCACCACCCTGGGCACCCCGTACTCGGTCTTGGCCAGCAGCGACACCACCAGGTTGGCCTTGTCGTCGCCGGTCGCGGCGATGACCACGTTGCAGCGCTCCAGGGCGGCCTCGTCCAGTGAGGTGATCTCGCACGCGTCCGCGAGCAGCCACTCGGCCCGGGGCACGCTGTCGACCGCGATGGAACGCGGGTCCTTGTCGATGAGGAGCACCTCGTGCCCGTTTTCCAGCAGCTCACCGGCGATCGAGCGGCCGACCGCGCCGGCCCCGGCGATGGCGACCCGCATCAGTGTGCTCCCTTCCCATGTGACCTGCCGCCCGGATTGATGCGGGCGAACGCCTCCGAGATGCGCTCCAGCTCGCTCTCGGCCGTGACCACATAGAGCACGTCGCCCTCCTGGAGTACGGTCCCCGGCGTGGGCAGCATGGCCTCGCCGAGCCGGGAGATGAACGCCACCCGGGCCCGGGCGGCCTCCTCCAGGCTGTTCATCTTCTCGCCCACCCACTCCTGGGAGTAGGCGACCTCGGCCAGCACGATGACGCCGGTCGGGTCACGCCAGAGCGGCTCGGAGCCGTCGGGCAGCAGCCGGCGGAGCATCTGGTCGGCGGTCCAGCGGACCGTCGCCACCGTCGGGATGCCCAGCCGCTGGTAGACCTCGGCCCGCCGGGGGTCATAGATGCGCGCCGCCACCCGCTCCACGCCGAACGACTCCCGCACCACCCGCGCGGCAATCACGTTCGAGTTGTCGCCGCTGCTCACCGCGGCGAAGGCGTCCGCCCGCTCGATGCCGGCCTCGATCAGCACATCCTGGTCGAAACCGACGCCGACGACGCGCTTGCCCTTGAAGCCCGAGCGCAGCTTGCGGAACGCCTCCCGGTCCTGGTCGATGATGGCGACCGAGTAGCCCTGCTCCTCCAGGATGTGCGCGAGCGTCGAGCCAACCCGCCCGCATCCCATGATTACGATGTGCACGGCCGCCTCCAGTGACTACGGTGCTCAGCCACGGTATTCCCCCGTATCCGCCCTCCTGACGCCCGGCCGGCATACTGAGTACATCCCGATCGCATACTAGGGCGTGTCTGGTAGATCTATGCCGTCGCGAGCGGGCGCCGGCAACACGTCCTGAGGCGTGTCCGACCAACGGCAAGGCATCGGAGCAGCGTGGAAACCTCGATCGGCGCGGCCGCGGGGCTGCCCGCCGGCAGCGGCCCGGACGACCTGCTGGAGCTGGCGGTGAGCGACGTCGCGCACGGCGGCTGGTGCGTGGCCAGGGAGCCCGGCGGGAGGGTGGTGTTCGTCCGGCACGCTCTGCCGGGCGAGCGGGTCCGCGCCCGGGTCACCGATACCACCGCCAAGTTCGCGCGGGCCGAGGCGGTCGAGATCCTCCAGGCCTCGCCGGACCGGATCGAGCCGCCGTGTCCCCATGCCCGCCCGGACGGCTGCGGCGGCTGCGACTGGCAGCACGCCACCCCGCAGGCGCAGCGCCAGCTCAAGGCGGAGGTGGTCAGGCAGCAGCTGCGGCGGATCGCGGGCCTGGACCGTGAGCTGACCGTGGAGCCGCTCCCCGGCGACGGCGGCGGGCTGGGCTGGCGGACCCGGGTCAGGCTCTCGGTCGGGCCGGGCGGCGCCGCCGGGCTGCTCAAGCACCGTTCCCACGAGGTGGTCGCGGTCGGCGCCTGCCCGCTCGCGCACCCGCTCGTGCCGGTGACCGGGATAACCGGGCAGCGCTGGCACCAGGCGTCCTCGCTGGAGGTGACCGTCTCGCCGGGCACCGGGGAGCGGGCCGCGATCGTGACGCCGTCCGCGAGCGGGCGGCGGCGCCCGGGGGGCCGGGCCCGGCCCCCCACGCCCCCGCCGCCCTCCATGTCCCCGGCCGACCGCGCCGCGGCGATGCTGGACGGGCTGGCCGACACGGTCCTCGCCGCCGGCCGGGGCGGCCGGCTCACCCCGCTGCGCGGGCGCGGCTACCTGCACCAGAGCGCGGCCGGGCGGACCTGGCGGGTCGGGGCTGGCACGTTCTGGCAGGTCCACCCGGGCGCCGCGGACGCGCTGACGGGGGCGGTGCTGGATATGCTCCGCCCCGTTCCCGGCGACGTGGCGCTCGACCTGTTCTGCGGGGCGGGCCTGTTCGCCGGCGTGCTGGCGGAGGCGGTCGGCCCGGGTGGGGCGGTAATCGGGGTGGAGAGCGACCGGGGCGCGGTCCGCGACGCCCGGCACAACCTGCGCCGCCTGCCGTGGGCGCGCATCCATCACGGTGAGGCGGCCACCGTGCTCGCCCGGGAAGCCGGGCCCGCTGGGAATGGCTGGCAGGAGGCAGGGCTCGCCGTGCTCGACCCGCCCCGGGCCGGGGCCGGCCGCGCCGTCATCGAGCGGCTGCTGGGTCCGGGGAAAGGCAGCCGCCTGCGGCGGGTGGCGTACGTCTCCTGTGACCCGGCCACCCTGGCCCGCGACATCGCGGTGTTCGGTGAGCTTGGCTGGCGGCTGGCCGGCCTGCGTGCCTTCGACGCGTTCCCGATGACCCATCACGTGGAGTGCGTCGCGGACCTCGCGCCCGCCTGAGCGGCCCGGCTCACGGCAGAACGGGAGCGCCCCGCGGGCCCGGGGCCGCCCGGATGGTCCAGGATGGAGAGCATGCAGCTGAGGATCTTCACCGAACCGCAGCAGGGCGCCGACTACGGCAGGCAGCTCGCGGTGGCGCGGGCCGCGGAGGAACTGGGTTTTGACGCCTTCTTCCGCTCCGACCACTACCTCACGATCGGCGGGAGCGGCCTGCCCGGTCCCACCGACTCCTGGATCACCCTCGCCGGGCTGGCCCGGGAGACGGCGCGGATCAGGCTCGGCACCCTGGTGAGCGCGGCGACCTTCCGCTACCCCGGGCCGCTGGCCATCGCGGTCGCCCAGGTGGACGAGATGAGCGCGGGCCGGATCGAGCTGGGGCTGGGGACCGGCTGGTTCGCCGACGAGCACGCGGCCTACGGGATCCCGTTTCCCGGCCTGGCCGAACGGTTCGACCGGCTAGAGGAGCAGCTGGCGATCATCACCGGGCTGTGGGAGACGCCGGTGGGCAAGACGTTCTCCTTCGACGGGTCCTACTATCCCCTGACCGACTCGCCCGCGCTGCCCAAGCCGGTGCAGCGCCCGCGCCCCCCGATCGTGGTCGGCGGGCACGGGCAGCACCGCACCCCGCGGCTGGCGGCGAGGTTCGCCGACGAGTACAACGTCGTGTTCGTCAGCCCGGAGGAGACCGGCGCCGCGTTCGGCCGGGTCCGGGACGCCTGTGCGGCGGCCGGCCGTGACCCGGCGTCGATGGTGTACTCGGCGGGGCAGACGGTGTGCTGCGGCCGGACCCGCGCCGAGGTGGCGCGCCGGGCGGCCGCGATCGGCCAGGACGTTGCCCAGCTGGAGGCGACCGGGCTGGCCGGGTCGCCCGCGCAGATCGTGGACAAGCTGGGCCAGTTCGCCGGCGCCGGCGTCACCCGGATGTACCTGCAGGTCCTCGACCTGCACGACCTGGATCACCTGGAGCTGATCGCCGGCGAGGTCATGCCCCGGGTGCGCTGAGGCCCCCGGGCCCCCCACGGGAAAATCCGGCCCCGGTCCTGCTGGTTCAGAGTTTCCTCTGAAGTTACGGCCAGCATCCGTGCAGGATCAGGCGGGAACCTCGTGCGGGAGCGTGATGACGCCGTCAGCCTGGCGGCCGGGAGGTGTCTCGTGTCTTCTCATCGTCGTCGCCGCCGCCGCTGGCTGCGGTGGGTGCTGGTGGCGGCCGCCGCCGTGGTGGTGCTGGCCGTGGGTGTGCCGTTCGCCTACATCCACTTCATCGAGGGCCCGGCCCCCGCGCCGCTGGGCCTGGGCGCCACGGCGAGCTCCGGCGCGACCGTGCCCGGTCAGGCCACCGCCGACACGCCGCTGGCCGGCACCTGGACCGTCACGACCGGGTCCCGGGCGGGCTACCGGGTGAACGAGGTGCTGGCCGGCCAGAACAACGTCGCGGTCGGCCGGACCAGCTCGGTCGCCGGTCACCTGACCCTGAGCCGCACCGCGGTGACGGCGGGCGCCTTCACCGTTCAGATGGCCACGATCCGCAGCGACCGGAGCCAGCGGGACGCGCAGTTCGACGGCCGGATCATGGACGTGGCCACGTACCCGACCGGCACGTTCACCCTCACCCGCGCCATCAGCCTGGCGCCGGTCCCGGCCACCGGGAAGATCCGCACCTACCACGCGACCGGGAAGCTCACGCTGCACGGCCACACCCGGCCGGTCACGTTCGGGCTGAGCGCGCAGCGGACGGCCACGCAGATCCAGGTCTCCGGCTCGATTCCGATCACGTTCGCCGACTGGGACATACCCAACCCCAGCTTCGCCGGGTTCGTCACCACGGACAATCACGGCGTGCTCGAGTTCCTGCTCGTCTTCCGCCGGGCCTGACGTCAGCTGGCCCCCGGCGGGGTCAGCCCGCCAGGGGCGCCAGCGCCTCGGCCAGCGGGGCGAGGATGCCCGGGTCGGCGGTCAGCGGCAGGTTCATGATCGCCAGATCGGCCCCGGCGTCGCGGTAGGCGCCGGCGAGCTCGGCCGCCTGCCCGATCGAGGCGGCGTCCTCGACCCGGATGTTGACCGAGCAGGTGATCTCGCCCGGGTCGCGGCCGATCGCCGCGCAGTGGGAGCGGAGCGTCCCGGCCAGGTCGAGCCAGTCCTGTGGGTCCTGGGCGAGCACATTCCACTGCTGCGCCCAGCGGGCCGTGGTCCGCAGGGTGCGGGTCTTGCCGCGCCCGCCGATGGTGACCGGAGGGTGGGGCCGCTGCACCGGCTTGGGCTCGCAGCGGGCGTCGGTGAGCCGGACGTACTTTCCGTTCAGGGTGGTCGTGTCCTGGGTGAGCAGGGCGACGATCGCCTCCACGCCCTCGTCGAAACGGTCGAAGCGCTCCTTCAGCGGCGGCAGCTCGATCCCGTAGGCGTCGCATTCCAGCTGGTTCCAGCCGGCGCCCAGGCCCAGTTCGAGCCGGCCGCCGGAGATGATGTCGGTGGTCGCGGCCATGTTCGCCAGCACGGCGGGATGCCGGTAGATCATGCCGGTCACCTGGCAGCCGACCCGGATCCGGCTGGTGGCCTGCGCGAGCGCCGCGAGCATGGTCCAGCCTTCCAGGTTCGGCCCGGTCAGGTCGCCCGTGAGCGGGTAGAAGTGGTCCCAGTTCCAGGCCGATTCGAACAGGCTGATCTCGTCGGCCGCCTGCCAGACGTCCAGGATCCGTGCCCACGGGGTGTGCTCCGGCCTGGTCTTAATCGCGAAGCGCATGGCTGCTCCTGTCCGGTCGGGGTCTCCGGGGTGAGGCTATCGCGGCGGGCCCGGGCGCTGCCCCGCCCACGGGTCATAGTCGACCTCCAGCGCCTCCTGCGGCGGGCGGTCGGCCTCGGGCACGTGCCGCAAGTTCAGCCGGATGCGGGTCCAAACGGAACTGCGCCCGCGCATCTTGTCCACCAGGATGTCGGCGGGCTCGAGCAGCGGCCAGACGTCGGGATGCCGCTGTTTCCACCGCTCCAGGCCCTCCTGCGCCTCCGCTTCGCTGGCCGCGCGGGCCACCTCGATCAGCGGCATGCTGGACCGCCGCCGCCCCGTTGCGCCGCTGGCCGGCCCGCCTGCCGCGCCCCGGGCGGTCGGCGCGGTGCCGTTGGTGCGGCGCTTGGAGGGCTGGACCCGGGGCGGCTCACCGGCCTGCTTGTCGTAGTGCGGCGGCCAGGGCGCGTCGCCGAGCCCGGCCGCCTCGTGCTCGTCGGCCAGCGCCAGCAGGGCCTCCAGCGAGCCGGCCGCGCCGTCCATGTCCTGCCACGGGTCGCCGGTCCGGGCGAACCGCTCCGGCACGGTGCCGATCGTGAACGCCTCCGGGTCGCAGCCGGGCACCTCCGGCCAGGCCAGGGGGGTGGACACCCGGGCGTCGGGCCGGGGGCGGATGGAGTACGCCGAGGCGACCGTCCGGTCCTTGGCGTTCTGGTTGTAGTCGACGAAGACGCCGTGCCGTTCCTCCTTCCACCATTTGGCGGTGGCCAGGTCGGGGGCGCGCCGTTCGATCTCCCGGGCGAGCGCGACGGCGGCGCGGCGGACCTGGCTGAAGGTCCAGCGCGGCTCGATCCGGGCGTAGATGTGGAAGCCGCGGGAGCCCGAGGTCTTGGGCCAGCCGGTCAGGTCGAAGTCGGCCAGCGCGTCCCGGGCGACCAGGGCGACCTGCAGGATCTGCGGCCAGCCGATGCCCGGCACCGGGTCCAGGTCCACCCGCAGTTCGTCGGGATGGTCGAGGTCGTCCGCCCGGACCGGGTGCGGGTTGAGGTCGATGCAGCCCAGGTTCACCACCCAGGCGAGCTGCGCGGCGTCGCTGACCACGATCTCGTCGGCGGTGCGGCCGGACGGGAAGCTCAGCGTGACGACCGGCATCCAGTCGGGGCGCTTGTCCGGGGCGCGCTTCTGGAAGAACGCCTCGCCGTCGGCACCGTGCACGAACCGCTTGAGCACCATCGGCCGCCGCGCCACCCCCCGCAGTGCGCCGTCGGCGACGCTCAGGTAGTAGCGGACCATGTCGAGCTTGGTGACACCGCTGGCGGGGAAGAAGACCTTATCCGGGTTGGTGATCACCACCGGGCGGCCCGCCACCTCCAGGATCTCCTTGCGGTCCGGCATGTGGCCACGATAACCGGCCAGTGCTGCCCGGCGGCAGCCGTGCGCCTCCACCGGACCGGGGCCCGTGGCCACAGAAAATCCCGCATCACCCCGTCGGAGCATGGGCCGCCGGAACGACGATGGGGGTATGAGCGAGCAGTCAGCGGGCCGCCCGGCGCCGGCCGGTGCCGGAGCGCGGCTGCTGGCGCTCTACGATCACGCCCTGCCGCAGGTCTACGGCTACCTGCTGGCCCGGTGCGGGCAGCGGGCGGTGGCCGAGGATCTCACCGCGGAAACGTTCCTCGCGGCGGTGGACGCGGTCCGGGCCGGGCCGGGGGCGCCGGTCAGCACGGCCTGGCTGGTCGGCGTGGCCCGGCACAAGCTCAGCGACCACTGGCGCCGCCAGGCCCGGGAGCAGCGGGCGCTGCACGCGGTCGCGGCCGAGCCGGGCTCCCCGGCCGGGCCGGACGACCCGTGGGACGCCAGGCTGGACGCCTTGCGGGCCCGGGACGTGCTGCAGCGGCTCGGGCCGCATCACCGGGCCGCGCTCACCTTGCGGTACATGGACGACCTGCCCGTGCCGGAGGTCGCCGACCTGCTCGGCCGCACCGTGCATGCCACCGAGGCGCTGCTGGTGCGGGCGCGGTCGGCGTTCCGTGCCGCCTACCACCGCGAGGGGGAGGAGGACGGCGATGGCTGACCCGTTCAGCGTGCTGCGGGCGCCGGTCACGCCCGCCGACCCCGATCCCGCGTTCGCCGCCCGTCTCCGGGCGCGCCTGGAGCGCGCCCTCGATCTCCCGGAAGGAGTTGCCGTGTCCGATACCGGCGCAAGCATGCAGCCCCATCCCGCCCCGGCCGCCGCCACCCGGCGCCGCGGGGCCAGTGACGCAGCAGATGACCAGGCCCCGGGCGGGGCCCGGGCACCCCGGCAGGGCGATATCGGGTACGCATCGCTCCAGGTTCCGGACCCCGGCCGGGCGGCCGCGTTCTACGCAGCCGTGTTCGGCTGGGAGTACGAGCCCTCACACAACCCGCGCGCCCGGCAGGTGCCCGGCGCGACGCCGCCGCAGGGCCTGTGGGGCGGCCAGCCCCGGACCACGCTGTTCTGCTCCTACGTGGTGGATGACGCGGCGGCGGCGGCGGCGCGGGTGCGGGCGGCCGGCGGCCAGGCCGGCGACCCCGTCCAGCGGCCGTACGGCCTGGTCGCCGACTGCACCGACAACCAGGGCACGCGGTTCGCCGTGCACCAGTACCCGGCGGCCGGCCAGCCCGGCGCGGCCGCGGCGGGTCCAGCGGCGGCGCCGCGCGATGGGGACCTGGCCTACATCACCTTCGAGGTGGCGGACTCGCGCCTGGCCCGCGACTTCTACGGCGCGGTGCTCGGCTGGCGGTTCGCCCCGGGGAGCATCGCCGACGGCTGGCAGGTGGAGGGCGCCACGCCGATGGCCGGCCTGTCCGGCGGGCACGCCGAGGCCACCACGGTGCCGATGTGGCGGGTCGCCGACCTGCAGGCCACGGTGGGCCGGGTGCGGGCGGCCGGCGGCACCGCGGCCGAGCCGCGGCAGGAGCCGTACGGCCTCACCGCCGACTGCACGGACGACCAGGGCACCAGGTTCTACCTCGGGCAGTTCCCGGCCGGGTGACACCCGGGCGGCGGCCGCGGCCGCCGGCCCGGGCGTGGGAGCCCCGCCGGCGGCCGTGGATCACCCCGGACGGCAAGATGAAACCGTGAAGGTGGTCGTCCTGGCGGATACCCACGCCCCCCGCCGCTGGCGCTCCTGCCCGCCCCGGGTGGCCGGGCATCTGCGCGGCGCGGACCTGATCCTGCACGCCGGTGACGTGTGCACGGCGGACGTGCTCGACGAGCTTGGCGCGTACGCGCCGGTGCGGGCGGTGCGGGGCAACAACGACGGCCCCGACGTCGCCGCCTGGGGGGCCCCGGACACCCTCGAGGCCGATCTCGGCGGCGTTCGCCTGGCGATGGTGCACGACTCCGGGCCCGCCTCCGGCCGGGCGGCCCGGCTGCGCCACTGGTTCCCGGACGCGGACCTGGTGGTCTTCGGCCACTCCCACATCCCGGTGGACCAGGCAACGGGCGGCCAGCGGATCTTCAACCCCGGGTCGCCGACCGACCGGCGGCGTCAGCCGCACGGGACACTGGGGGTCCTCGACATCGACGGTGGCCGGCTGGTGGCGGCGGCCATTGTCCCGGTCACCTGACGGTTCCCGGCGGGCGGCGATGTGGGCGATCCGAGCGGTGGGAAGCGCCGTCAGCCGCCGTTCCGGCCGCGGGGATGTCAGCCCCCGGTGGATCGGGCGGTGACATTGGCCACCGTCCCGCCGGCCGGGAAGCCCTGGCCTCCGCCGCCGTCACCATGGTGATGGTGGTGATCAGGGTTGTTGTCCTGGGCGAGCATGAAGGCGACGGTCACCACGATGGTGCTGGCCGGGCGCACCTTGCCGTTCGGCTGCACCGCGAGGACGGTCCCGGTCTCCCGATGGGAGCGGTGCCGCTGCACCCGGACGCTCAGCCCGAGCAGCTGCAACTGCTGGCGGACCTGGTCCAGCGGCTCCCCGACCAGCGAGGTCTCCATGACCTCCACCGCGGCGGGTGCGGCTGGCGTGCTCGGGGCCGCTGACGGGCCCGGCGTCACCGGCCCGCTGGGCGCAGCGGGCTGCTGGGTCGTCGGGCCGGCCGGGCCGGCCGCGACCGGGGTGCGCGCGTGCCGGGGCGCCAGTGCCAGCGCCACCAGCGCCGTCGCGGCGACGGCGGCGACCGCCATCGAGGCGGCCCCCGCGATCCGCCAGCGCCGCCGGGGCCGCCTGGCCTGCGGCGGCCGCTGGCCCTGCGGGGCCCGCCCGGCCTGCTGATGGTGCCGCGCCCGCCGGGCCTGGCGGGCTGGCTCCGGCTGCCCGGCCTTCCATCCCAGGGTCGGGTTCAGGCGGACGGCTGGGGCGGGCACCGGGACGTCGGCGACGGTGTCCGGGACGTGGTAGAGCCAGGCGGCACCCACGCCGTCGGCCATGCTCTCCCGCAGGTGCGCGGCCCGGGTGGCGACCTCCTGCGCGCTGGCGGGCCGGGCAGCGGGATTTTTGGCGGTCAGCTCCGCGACCAGCTGCGCCACCTCGGCGGGCACGGCGTGCGGGAACGGTGGCAGCGGCAGGTCCCGGTGCGCGGCCGCGACCTCCAGCGGTTTCCCGGTGAAGGGCTGGGCCCCGGCCAGGCATTCGTAGGCGACCACGCCGAGCGAGTACAGGTCGGACGCTGGCGTGGCCGAGGCGCCCGAGACCCGTTCCGGGGCCAGGTACGCGGGGGTTCCCATCACGGTCCCGGTGCGGGTGACCGGCACCGATCCGGCCACGTGCGCGATCCCGAAGTCGGTGATCTTCACCTGGCCGTCCGCGGCGAGCAGCAGGTTGGCCGGCTTGATGTCGCGGTGCACCAGCGCGGCCGCGTGCGCGGTCTGCAGGCCCGACGCGACCTGGGCGACCACGTCCATGGTCCGGGCCGCACCGAGCGGCCCGGCCGCCAGGACCGCGGCCAGCGACGGCCCGTCCACCAGCTCCATCACCAGGAAGGCGGGATGCCCGGGGGACGGCTCACAGTAGTCGTACACGCGGGCGATGGCCGGGTGCGACAGCGCGCCGGCGTGCCGGGCCTCGGCCCGGAACCGCTCCTGCATCTCGGCGTGCCCGGCGAACTCGGCCCGGAGCAGCTTGACCGCTACCGGCCGGGTCAGGACGGTGTCTTCCGCATGCCAGACCTCGCCGACCCCGCCGGCCGCGATCTGGCTCTCCAGGCGGTACCGGCCAGCCAGCGGCGGGTGCGGTGGCATGACAGCATTTGACCTTACCGCCCGCCGCCGGACCCGTCCGGCACTGGGAAAGATCGGCCACGGTGGGGGTTTTGGCAGTCAATGCGAAGATCGCAGGGGGTAAGGGAGAGACAGGAGAGGGCATCTGAACCTGGAGCAGGCCGAGGCGCGGCGGCGGTTCGCCGCCGCCACCATCGCCCGCCTGGCCACGGTGAGCCCGGGCGGCAGGCCCCACCTTGTCCCGGTCACGTTCGCCGTGGACGGGGACCTGATCTACAGCGCGGTCGACGCCAAGCCGAAGACGACCACGCGGCTGGCCCGGCTGCGCAACATCGCCGCCGAGCCCCGGGTGGCCATGCTCGCCGACCACTACGGGCCGGACTGGGACCGGCTGTGGTGGGTCCGCGCCGACGGCGCCGCCACGGTGCTGGCCGGGGCGGCCGAGATGGCCGCGCCGCTCGCCCTGCTGGCGGCCCGCTACCCGCAGTACCGGGCCGCCCGGCCGGGCGGCCCGGTGATCCGCGTCCAGGTCGAGCGATGGACCGGCTGGGCCGCCTCGGCGGGCTAGGCTGCGGCGAATGACGGAAGTGGAGTGGACTACGGTCGCGTCGCTGGCGATCGCCGCGGGGACCCTGGTGCTGGCGGTGGCCACCTTCGCGTCGGTGCGGTCGGGGAACCGCTCAGCCCGCGCTGCGGACCGCGCTGCCCACATCGCGGAACGGTCGGCCCGCACCGCCGAGCGGTCGCTGCTGGCCGGGCAGCGCCCGCACCGAACTGGCATCGCGCCTGATCGAGTTCTTCGCACCCGCACCCCGGTAACGGCCGTGATAGCTGGCCGGTGGAAGCTCGGGAGAATTACGTAGCGTAGTGATAAATGCGTGTTTAGTAATTCTGGCCCGGTGGCGGGCGGGGGTAGGGCAGCCTAATGCATCAACAGCACCCAATGTGGTTGCTCCCGCGATCTGGCCGCCGCAGGGCTCGGGCCGTGCCGCGGCCCGGCCGCCGGGTGACAGCTGAGCGTGGCCGCAGTGCCAGACTGGAGGTGGCGATCGTGTCCGCCGCTCCCGTCCGGCACCCGGAACCGCCGCGGGCTTCCCCGGCCCGCCCTGGCGCGGCGTCCCGGCACCGGAAGCGATCCCTGACCGGGCCGAAGCAGTGGGACAAGCGCGGCTGGGCTGCGGCCGTAGCCGTCTGGGGCCTGGTTGTGCTGGTCTTCGGCTGGGCTATCGCGGAGTACGGCCATGTACCAGCACCCGTCCCGGTAGGGGCCTGGCTGACCGAGGCGTCCGGCGAGCTGGGGGCCTGGGGCGGTGCCTGGGGCAGCCCGGCGCAGGTCGTCAGCGCCGCCATCGCCAGCCCTATGGGGGCCGGATACCGTGATCCGCTGCGGGGGGTCAGTGGCCTGGTTCCCGAGCGCATCGACGACGGCGTCGACTTCGCGGGGTCGGGCCCGGTTTATGCAGTCGGTGCCGCTGTGGTCACCAGCGCGACCGGGACCAACTTCGGGTGGCCCGGCGGGGGATGGATCACCTACCGGCTCACCGGCGGCCCCGCGGCCGGGCTGGTGATCTATGTGGCGGAAGACATCACCCCGGCCGTTACGGTCGGCCAGCGCGTGTCGCCCTCCACCGTGATCGGCACCATGTTCGATGGCGGCGACGGCATCGAAACCGGCTGGGCGCAGCCAACCGGCCTGTCCGCCGAATCGGAGCTGCCGGAAGCCGGCGGCATCGCCGGGCTCGGCCCGTTCCCGACCAGGATCGGGGTGAACTTCGACCAGCTGCTCCAGTCACTGGGAGTGTCCGCCGCGCCCAACCGCACCCAGCTCGCGTTTGGGCTTCTCCCGGCCGGCTACCCGGCCAGCTGGTGACAGCCCGAGAAGTCACACCCCCGCTGGCAGGCGCCTAAGCGCATCCTCCACGGCCTCCACCGGCAGGTCGAAGTCGGTCACCTGGCCCGCCTGGTAGTTGCCGTAGGCGGACAGGTCAAGCAGGCCATGCCCGCACAGGGCGGTCAGGATCACCTTTTCCTCGCCGGTCTCCTTGCACCGCAGCGCCTCCTCGATGGTGGCTGCGAGCGCGTGGGTAGGCTCCGGCGCGGGCAGGATGCCCTCGGTCCGGGCGAACCGCAGCCCCGCCGCGAAGCACTCCGACTGCGGCTTGGCCACCGCCTCGAACAGGCCCAGCTCGTACATGTGCGACAGCAGCGGTGACATGCCGTGGTAGCGCAGCCCGCCCGCGTGGATCGGATCCGGCACGAAGTCGTGCCCGAGGGTGTGCATCTTGAACAACGGCGTCGTGCCGGCCGTGTCCCCGAAGTCGTAGGCGTAGACGCCGCGGGTGAACGACGGGCAGGCGGCCGGCTCGACCGCGCGCAGCACCGGGTTCATCTTCCCCGCCAGCTTCTCGCGCAGGAACGGGAACACCAGGCCGGAGAAGTTGGACCCGCCGCCGGTGCAGCCGATGATCAAGTCCGGGGTGTCGCCCGCCTGGGCGAGCTGCTTGAGCGCCTCCTCGCCGATAACGGTCTGGTGCAGGAGCACGTGGTTGAGCACGCTGCCGAGCGCGTACCTGATGGCCGGGTCGGGGCCGGCCACCTCGACCGCCTCGCTGATGGCGATGCCCAGGCTGCCGGTCGAGTCTGGGTGCTCGGCGAGCACCGCCTTGCCGGCCGAGGTGATGTCGGACGGGCTGGGGTGGACGGTCGCGCCGTAGGCCTCCATCAGCAGCCGCCGGTAGGGCTTCTGGTCGTAAGACGCCCGGACCATCCACACCTCGAGGTCCAGCCCGTACAGCGCGCACGCGAACGCGAGCGCGCTGCCCCACTGGCCGGCCCCGGTCTCGGTGGTCAGCTTGCTGACGCCCTCCGCCTTGTTGTAGTACGCCTGCGGGACGGCGGTGTTGGGCTTGTGCGACCCGGCCGGGCTGCCGCCCTCGTACTTGTAGTAGATCCGCGCCGGGGTGCCGAGGTCCTTCTCCAGCCGCCGGGCCCGGAACAGCGGCGTGGGCCGCCACAGCCGGTAGACGTCCAGCACCGATTCCGGGATCTCGATGTACCGCTCCGGCGAGACCTCCTGCTGGATCAGCGCCATCGGGAACAGCGGGGCGAGGGCGTCGGGGCCGACCGGCTCGTGGGTACCGGGGTGCAGCGGCGGGGGCGGGGGAGCGGGCAGGTCGGGGATGACGTTGTACCACTGCCGGGGCAGCTCGGATTCCTGCAGAAGATATTTGACCTGGTGGTCCATGGATACCTCCGGGCGGCCGGGGCGAGTGGTGATCAATGCGAACGACACTAGCCGTTCTTCTGCCCTGGTGGAACGCCTCCCGGCCGGGCGCTGCCCGGCTGGCTGCGGGGCCGGCGCCGCCGCGCCGCTCGCACGGACCCCAGCCGGTGATGATCATGCTCCGCGCCGGGCCGCCGCCGCAGACCAAATACCGTTGACATCTGGATACCGTCGGTATCTAATGTGGGGCATGGCAGTGAGGCTGCGGCGCGCGGAACAGGTCGAGCGGAACCGGACGGTCGTGCTCGACGCGGCCCGCCGCGTGTTCCTGCACCGGGGTTACGGCGGCGCCACCGTGGATGCCATCGCCGAGGAGGCCGGCTTCTCCAAGGGGGTCGTCTACTCGCAGTTCGGCAGCAAGGCGGACATGTTCATGGCGCTGCTGGAACAGCGGATCACCGAGCGCGGCGCGCAGAACGAGCGCATTGCCGCCGGGAAGTCCGTGGCCGAGGCCGCGCGGGCGCTGCTCCTGGCCGCGGACCGGGACGTGATCAGCGACCAGGGCTGGGCGCAGCTGCTGGTGGAGTTCCGCGCCCATGCCGCCCGCGATCCCGTCCTCAACCGCCGGTACGCGGACGCGCACCGGCGCACGGTTGGGCAGCTCGCCGCGCTCCTCACTGGGCTCCATGACCGGGCCGGGATATCGCCGGCCGTGCCGCCGCAGTCGATGGCGGAGTTCGTGCTGGCCATGGGCGCCGGAGTCACCCTGGAACGGGCGGCGAACCCCGCCGCGCTTCCCATGGACGACGGCCTCACCATGATGCTCAGGGCCGTGCTTGGCGTGACCGAGCCCGGCGAGCAACCGGCCGGCCAGCTCATTCAGCCGGCTTCAGCTGGCCTTGCTGACCGGCCTGACCCACGGGGGGTTCGATGACCACAGCAACCACAGCGGATACCGGCTGGGGCCGCTTCCGCGCCGATCTCCAGGCTGAGCTTCTCGCCCGGATCCCGGAACACCTGGAGCGCCTGTCCTGGAGCGCCGGGCAGATCGAGTCTGCCCAGCGCGACGGGCTGCGGCGGCTGCTCGCGCACGCCGTTGCGCACTCGCCGTTCCACCGCCAGCGCCTGGCCCGCGCCGACGTCGCCGGTATCGAGCCCGCCGGCCTGGCCAGCCTGCCGGTGATGACCAAGGCGGACATGATGGCCGCGATCGACGACGTCTTCACCGACCGGCGGCTCACCCTCGGCGCGGTCGAGCAGGCGCTGGCCGCCACCGGCGACCAGCCCGTCCCGGTCCTCGGCCGGTACATGGCCCTGGCGACGGGCGGGAGCACAGGCAGGCGCGGCGTGTTCGTCTTCGATCCGGCCGCGAAAGCCGAGTTCATTCTTTCGATCATCCGGTCCCTGCTGGCCCGGCTTCACGCCGGCGGCGGGATCCCACCAGGCGGGCTGCCCTTAGCCATGGTCGGCGCGGCCTCGGCCGTCCACGCCACCGGCGCCGCTGCCGCGCAGACGATCGGGCCCCACACGCCGCTCCGTGTCCTGCCGGTCCCCGTCACGTTGCCGTTGCCGCAGATAGTGGACCGCCTCAACGCCGCCCAGGCCCCCGGCCTGATCGGCTATCCGTCGGCGCTGGCCCGTCTCGCGGCTGAGCAGAACGCGCGCCGTCTCCGCATCACCCCAGCGGTGATCGTCTCGACCGGCGAGACCCTGCTGCCCGAGGCGCGCGCGGAGATCACCGCGGCCTTTGGCACCCCGGTCATCAACACCTTCGCCTCCACCGAAGGACTGATGGGCACGAGCGTCCCCGGTGGCGACGTGCTCGCGTTCAACGACGACATGTGCATCATCGAGCTGGTCGACGCCGACAACCGGCCGGTCGGGCCGGGGGTGCCGTCCGCGAAAGTGCTGGTGACGAACCTGTACAACCTGGCCCAGCCGCTCATCAGGTACGAGCTCGCCGACTCGTTCGTGCGCGAGCCCAGCGCGGGCGGTCCCGGCCACCTGCTGGCCCGGGTGCACGGACGGGCCGACGAGGTGTTCCACTACCAGGCCGGCGACCAGCACCCGCACGTCATCCGGTCGGTCATGGTCCGGTCCACGGAGGTCGCCGACTACCAGGTCCGGCAGACCCGGGGCGGAATCGAGGCCGACATCATCGCCGCCTCCGGTGGCGCCAGCACCGAGGCCCTTCGCCGTCAGCTGGTGGAGGCGCTCGCGCACGGCGGGCTCAGCCAGCCGGACGTGACGGTCCGCATCGCCGGTGATCTGCCGCGGTGCGCTGGCAGCGGAAAGCGCCGGCGCTTCATCCCGCTGTCCCGGGTGGCCTGACCGTCGCCCGGGATCCGGGCCACAGTGGTCAGGAGCTGGGCGGATACGGGCACCAGCCGCCCACGGGATGCCGCCGGGGCGGGGGGGCGGCCACGCGTTTCGTTGCGCAATCTGGGGGTTGCCGCGGGCGGCTGCGGCGCCCCGGCGCGACCCGGTAGTCGGTGGGGTTGTTTACGCTGGAGATGTGTCACAGCGAGATGTGGGGCTGGAGCAGGCCTATGTGTCCATGCTCTACGACCACCTCGACGGCCTGCGGGACCGGGCGCAGGGCCGGCTGGCGCAGACGCTGCGGCAGACCGGGGGGACCCCGCAGGCCCGGACCGAGCGCGATGTCAATGCGGTCATGTACACGCAACGGATCGCCCAGCTCGACGCGGCCGAGAACGGACTGTGCTTCGGCCGGATCGACTTCCACGACGCCGAGCCCCGCTACATCGGCCGGATGGGCATCCGGGACGAGGCGGACGACTACGAGCCGCTGCTGCTCGACTGGCGCGCGCCGGCCGCCCGCCCGTTCTACCTGGCCACCCCCGTCTCGCCGGACGGTGTCCGCCGCCGCCGCCACATCAAGACGCTGCGCCGCGAGGTGATCCGCCTCGACGACGAGGTGCTCGACCTCGCCGACGCCGGGCGGGACGGCCTGGCCGACGGCCTGACCGGCGAGGCGTCGCTGCTCGCGGCGCTGAACGCCAGCCGCACCGGCCAGATGACCGACATCGTCGAGACCATCCAGGTCGAGCAGGACTGGATCATCCGCTCCCCGCACAAGGGTGTGCTGGTCGTCCAGGGCGGCCCGGGCACCGGGAAGACCGCGGTCGCCCTGCACCGCGCCGCGTTCCTCCTCTACACCTACCGCGAGCAGCTCGCGCGCCGGGCGGTGCTGGTCATCGGGCCGAACCCGACCTTCCTGCGCTACGTGGGCCAGGTGCTGCCCTCCCTGGGCGAGACCTCGGTCCTGATGTCGACCATCGCCGACCTGTACCCGGGCGTCACTGCGCGCCGCGACGAGCCCGCCGCGGCCGCGAGGGTCAAAGGCAAGCTGGGCATGGCCAAGGTGATGGCCGCTGCTGTGCGGGCCCGGCAGGGGGGATCGCGGTCCGGGCTGGAGGTCCGCTACGAGCGGGACGTGCTGCGGCTCGACCGGCGCGCGTGCAACCGGATCCGGGACCGGGCCCGGCGTAGCCGGCTGCCACACAACCAGGCCAGGGGGGTCGCCCACCGTCTGCTCATCGACGCCCTGACCGGCCAGGTGGCCAACCAGATCGGCTACGACGTGCTGGGCGGCGGGAACCTCCTCGGCGAGGAGGACATCGACGACATCCGCCAGGAACTGCGCGAGAGCGTCCACGTGCGTTCCGCGCTGGAGGAGTTCTGGCCCCGGCTGGCCCCGGACGGCCTGCTGACGGAGCTGCTCGCCTCGCCGGAACTGCTCGCATCGGCCGGCCGTGGGCTGCTCACGCCGGAGGAGCAGTCCGTCCTGCTGCGGCCGCCCGGTGACGGGTGGACCCCGGCGGACGTCCCGCTGCTGGACGAGGCGGCCGAGCTGCTCGGTGAGGACGACCGCGCGGTACGGGCCCGGAACGAGCGGGAACGGCGGCGCCGCATCGCGTACGCACGCGGGGTGCTCGACCTGGCCTACGGCTCCCGGTCCGTGGACCTGAACCAGGAAGAAGAGGCGGAGATCCTGTCCGCCTACGACATCCTGGACGCCGAACGCCTGGCCGACCGCTACGAGGAAGACGACGACCGCACCGCGGTGGAACGGGCGGCCGCGGACCGGACCTGGGCGTTTGGCCACATCGTGGTCGACGAGGCGCAGGAGCTCTCGCCGATGGCATGGCGGATGCTCATGCGGCGCTGCCCGGCCCGGTCGATGACCGTGGTCGGGGACATGGCCCAGGCCAGTGACCAGGGCGGCGGCTCGTCCTGGCAGGAGGTCCTCGAACCGCACCTGGGCGACCGGTGGCGGCAGGAGCGGCTGACCATCAATTACCGCACCCCCGCGGAGATCGCCGACGTCGCGGGCGACGTGCTGGCGGCCATAGACCCCGAACTTCACCCACCGCGGCCGGTGCGGGAAACCGGGGTTGTGCCCTGGTCGCGGCGAGCGGCAGCGGGCGAGCTGCCTGCCGTGCTTGGGGCGCTGGCGGGATCGGAGGCCAGCCGGATCGGGGCCGGCCGGCTGGCGGTGATCGTTCCGGGCTCGCGCCTGGCCGAACTGACGGGGGCGATCGCGGACGTGGTGCCGGACGTGATCAGCGCGGAGGCCCCCGACCTGGACCGGCCCGTCGTCGTCCTCAGCGTGACCCAGGCCAAGGGCCTGGAGTTCGACGCCGTGCTGGTCGCCGATCCGACGCGGATCGCGGCCGATTCACCCCGCGGGCTGAACGATCTCTACGTGGCGATCACCCGGGCAACCCAGCGCCTCGGCGTGGTGCACGAAGGCGAGCTGCCGAAGGTGCTCTCCCGCCTGCAGCCCCTGGACGAGGCCGACCTTAGCTGAGGCCGGTGGTTGGCCTAGGGGCCAGGTAGAACAGTTCAGGGTCACCCTCGTCGAGCCCGTAGACGATGCCGACGGAGCGCCAGCCAAGACGTGCCAGCAAGCGCTGCATGGGCTGGTTGGACAGGTTCGTGGAGGTGAACAGCTTGGCTGGTTCTCGCGCCGCTGTGCGTCCAGCAGCAGCTCGGCGCCGATGCCATGACCCCGGGCGCTTTCCGCCACCATGAGCACCGCAACGAACCATTGGCCGAAGCAGGTGCGTTCAGTGACGCAGCAGCCGACGATCTCATCGGCCGCCACCGCGACGCGCATCGAGCCATCGGCGAGCCAGCGCTCAATGGATGCCCGCCGCTCAGCGCCTCCTCCCGGCGCGACCGTGTCCAACGCCACCACTCGCGACGTGTCTGCGGATGCCGCGTCGCGGATGCTGCTCATCTTGCCG
>DATINY010000437.1:0-8515 GCA_035473755.1 Streptosporangiaceae bacterium | reverse complement strand
GTCGGGCCGCCCGAAGGGCTCGCTATCTCCAGGCGCCCGTCCACGGTGCGGACCCGCTGCGTGAGCCCGGACAGGCCGCTGCCGCGGGCCGGGTCCGCGCCGCCGCGGCCGTCGTCGCCGACCCGCAGCACCAGCATCTGGCCGCGCTCGGCCACCTCGATCGTCACCCGGTTCGCGTAGCTGTGCTTGGCCGCGTTGGCCAGCAGCTCGGCGGCGCAGAAGTAGGCGATGGTCTCGATCGCCGGCGCCGGGCGCTCCGGGATGGCCGTGGTCAGCTCGGCCGGGATGGCGCTGCTGGCGGCCAGGGTGGCGAGCGCGTCGGCCAGGCCGTTGTCGAGCGCCGGTGGGTGGATGCCCCGGGCCAGGTTGCGCAGGTCGATCAGGGCGTCCTTGGCTCCCTGGTGGGCGGCGTCGACCAGCTCGCGGGCCTCCGGGCTGGCATCGTCGCCGAGCTTCTCCCGGGCCATGCCGAGGTTCATGGCGAGGGTGGCCAGCCGGATCTGCGCGCCGTCGTGCAGGTCCCGTTCGAGCCGGCGCAGGGTGGCGGCGGAGTCGTCCACCGCCAGCGCCCGGGACTGCTCCAGGTCGGCGACCCGCTGCGCCAGCCGTCCCGGCCCGAGCAGGCCGCGCATGAGCCAGCGGTCCGCCGAGCTGACCGCCCGGGCCGCCCACGGGGCGGCCAGCACCATCGCGGCGCCCGCCGCGAAGGCGGCGAACGTGCCAGGGAACGTTTCGATGCGCAGCGCCCCAAACGGTGTGAGCGCGTAGACCGGCCCCAGCCGCACATCCGGGGGATGGTTGCGGAACAGCGGCCACCAGAGCGGGTAAGTCAGGTTGGCCAGCCCAGCGGCCGCGAAGAACGCGGCGTAGAGCTCGCCCACCGTCACCGGCAGCTTGACCAGCAGGTACGCCGCGGCCCGCCAGCCCGGCCCATCGCGCACGGTGGCGCCGAACCAGACGCCCACGCCCCGGCCGCGGTGGATGGGTGGCGGCGCGGCGATCCGCTCGCCCAGCAGCCGCGCCGCCAGTCGGCGGTGTACCGCGCCGAGCCCGCGGCCGGTCCGGGGCGCCAGCAAGATCAGCGCCAGCAAAACGGCGATGACCACACCGCCGAAGGCTGGGACGAGCCCGGCGGAGTAAGCCGGGGCGGGCCGGGCCAGCGCCGGGCTGCCATAGAGCAGCACCGTCACCGCGGCCGGCAATGCCGTCAGCGCGATGGGGACCACGAGGACGCAGAGCCCGAGCGGGACCTCGATGGCGCAGAACAGCAGCTCCCGCCACGCCCGGCCGGTGAACGGCGCACTGGCTATGCCCAGGGCCAGCGCGGCCGGCGATCCGCCCGCCGTGCCCGGCGCATCCGGCTCGGCCGGTCCGTGGCCGGAGGGTCGGCCCGCGGCGGCCGGGTTCTCCGGGCCGGCTGTGCTCATGGGCTCATTGTCCGCTCTGTACTGGCCAGGGGGGCGACCCCCCGGACCCTTGGTGTGCTGGCCGCTCAGGCGTCACGACGGACGAGCAGCCAGCACCCGGCCGCCAGCGCCACGGCCGCGTACAGGCTCAGTACGGCCAGCGCCACCCCCGGCGACAGGAAGTGCACGCACTGGGCGGCCCCCACGCACGACTGCGGCTTGGTCGTGGTCAGCGAGTTCCCGATGATGAAGACCGGCAGGTAGGCCGCCAGCCCGCGCGCGGCCGCGCCGACGATCGGCCCGAGGAGAAACACGCCGGCGACGAGGACGGCAATAGCCGCCGCCGTGTGCCGGATGATGGCGCCCAGCCCGAGGCCGAGCAGACCGATCAGGCAGTAGCTCGCCCCGCCCAGCAGGATGGCCCGGAGCACGCCCGGCTGGCTCAGGGCAGGCGCCGAGATGCCGTGCCGGAAGGCAGCCCCGCCCGCGAAGAAGGCCAGGAAAGAGGCCGCCTCACCGACCGCGAGCGACGCCGCCGCGAACACCGCGGCCTTCGCGGCCAGCAGCAGCGGCCGCCGGGGGGCCGCTGCCAGCGTCGCCCTGATCATCCCGGAGGAGTATTCCCCGGTCATCGTCAGCACGCCCAGCACACCGATCAGCAGCAGACCCGGGATCACCCCGGCCAGCACGTTGTTCGTCAGGTCCGCGGATTTGCTGATGGTGTTGAGCCCGATGGCGATGGCCATGGCGGCCCCGGCGACCGCGGTGACCGCCAGGGTCCACCAGGTGGAACGCAGGGTGCGGAGCTTGATCCACTCCATCCGCGCCACATGCCGGAACCGGTAGTGCCCGGCAGGCGCGCGTCCGGTGAGCACGGTCATGACGAGCCTTCCTTTCGCTGGGTGATCCACCCGCCAGGCTCCGCGCCGGAGACGGCGACGTGCCCGCGGTAGTCGGTGCTGACTCCGGTCAGGTGCAGGAATGCGTCCTCCAGCGACGCCGCGCCGGCCGACAACTCGGCGACGGAGGTGTCGGCGAGCAGCCGGCCCTGGCCGATCACCACCAGGTGCTCGGCCAGCAGTGCGATCTCGCTGATCAGGTGGCTGGAGACGAACACGACGCGGCCCTGCCCGGCCAGCGACCTCAGCAGGTCGCGGATCCAGTGGATCCCGGCCGGGTCCAGCCCGTTGACGGGCTCGTCCAGCAGCAGCACCGGCGGGTCGCCCAGCAGCGCCGCCGCGATCCCGAGGCGCTGCGCCATGCCGAGCGAGAACTTCCCGGCCCGCTTGCGCGCGGCGCCGGCCAGGCCGACCAGGTCAAGAACCTCGTCCACCCGGCGGCGGTCGATGCCGTTGCTGGCCGCCAGCGCGTCCAGGTACGCGTGCGCGCTGCGGCCCGGGTGGAACGCCTTGGCCTCCAGCAGCGCCCCGGCCTCGCGCAGCGGCCAGTGCAGGTCGCGGTAGCGGCGCCCGCCGATCCGGGCCTGCCCCGCATTGGGCTGGTCCAGGCCCATGATCAGCCGCATCGTGGTCGACTTGCCGGACCCGTTCGGCCCGAGAAAGCCGGTCACCATCCCCGGCCGCACGTCGAAGCTGAGCGCGTCCACCGCCAGCGTGGAGCCGTAGCGTTTGGTCAGATTACGGACTTCGATCATGTGACCCCCAGGTCCTCCGGATGCCTTCGCCGGCCCTGGCCGGCGGGCGCGTTGCGCCTGGAAATAACGCTAGGAACCGGGCGGGCGCCCCGGAACGTGGCCAGCGCCCGTCTTCACCTGGGGGATTTCCCCCAGGCAGCGCTAACGGTGCGGGCTCGGGACCGTCCGGGGCGACGGCCAGCGGGCCGAGCCAGGGGTTAAGCGCTGGTCGGCCGGGCGACGGTCGGCGTCCCCGGCCATGGGTTAACCGCTGATGGGCCGGGGTAGGGCTGGTGGCCGGGGGCTCCGGGAGCGGACCGCCTCGCGCCTGCAGGGGACCGGCTCGCCGCGCCACGGAGCCAATCACAGCGATAGCGAGCAGAGGCAGCCGCCGACGGCGCGCCAGAGACGGAGACAACCGTGGCTGAGCCGCTGACACTGATTAACGCTTTCGAGGTTCCTGGCGAGCAGGCCGGGCAGTTCATCGCCGCCTGGGAGAAGACGCGGGACTACCTGGAGACACAGCCGGGCTATGTGGACACCACGCTGCACCAGGCGGTCATGCCGGGCGCCGAGTTCCAGTTCGTGAACATCGCCCACTGGCGGACCGCCGAGGACTTCATGACGGCGATACAGAGCCCCGGCTTCCTGGAGTCGGCCGCGGGCCTGGCCGGGTACCGTCCCCACCCGGCCCTGTACCAGGTCGTGCGGACCTGACCGGCGTCCGGCGGCGGGCAACGCCCGGCCCCCAGGCGCGCGCCGGCCGCCGCGGCCCGCGGGCTGGTTGCCCGCGGGTGTCGCGGCGGCTGGATCCGAGGGTGCGCGGCTAGTTGCTCTCGACCACGGTCCTGCGGATGTCGATCGGGGTGGCCTCGGCGTAGCCGAACATCTCCGACAGCTTGGCCGGGTCCCCGGTGGGTGAGTGGCTGATGGTCGCCGTCAGCTTGTACAGGCCTTCCTTGACCTTGGGCGGGGCGACCTTGAAGGTGTGCTCGAACGGCAGCGGGCTGACGCCGCCAATGATCGGGACGACCGCGGGCCCGGCGATGAGCCCCGTCATGGTGCCGATCCCGTCCATGTCGTCGCTGTACAGCGAGACGACCCAGCTGCCGCCGACGACCGGCGTGGCCGCGCCGGTGAGCTTCCAGGTGAGCCTGACGTCGAACTCGTCGTCCACCTCGAGCAGCGAGGTCTTCTCGTTGTTCTCGGTCGGGTCGAGCACGTCCATGGCCGTTACCTGGCCGTCCAGGATGCCGGCGACGGCGAAGTCGGTCACCGGTGTCTGGAGTGATCCTGACTGAAGTGGCATTGCGTTTCCTCCGTAGTGCGCTGCTGTGCGGGCAGTCCCCCGCGCAGGCCCCCGTTCCGGCGCCGGATGATCCGGGTGGCCACGAATACAGAGCCCGCCGCCCGGCGGAAGATACATCGGGCCACCAGATCGCTGCCGTCCGCGCACGGGTGAGGGCGCCACCGGCCTGCGTGGCGCTTTGTTTGACGCGGGGCGGGAGGGTAGGCATGGTTGGGTACCCTGCCACGGGGCCTGCGGATTACCCCGCCACGGGGCCTGCGGATTGGAGTTCGGTTGCCGACCCCACATGAGATGACGCGGACGAGGACGCTGGAGCGCGGCGTCGAGGAGTGGTCGTGCACCCGGTGCGCCCGGCGGCTGATTCTCCGCCGGCCGCCCGAGTTCGAGAAGATCGTGCTCGACCGCGGCGACGAATGGGCCATGCACGTCGGGGCCACCGGCGGCCTCCAGCTGGGCCCGGTGGAGGCGAACCCCGCCGGTCCGGGCGATCTCCCCGCGCAGGACCGCGGCTGGCTCGCCGATCACGGCATCGAGTGGAAGCCTGACGACCCGGGCTGACGGGTCCCTGGGTCAGCCGGTCCAGAGCGCGCTGAGATCCGCGTCGATCCGCGCGGCCAGCTGCCCGGTGCGGGGCAGCAGCGGCGCCGGCGGCTCGGCCTGGACGGATTCGCAGGCGGCCAGGGCCTGGCCGTCGAGGAACCGGGTCAGCTGCCCGTAGCCGTGCCGGTCGTCACTGGCCAGCCGGTGGTGGTGCAGGCGCAGCGGCGCATACAGGAACAGCTGGTCGCGGGCCCGGGTGACCGCGACGTAGAACAGCCGCCGCTCCTCGGCCAGCCCGGCCGGGGAGCTCAGCGCCATGTCGCTGGGCACCGCGCCGTCGACCAGGTGGGGCAGGTGCACCACGGGCCATTCGAGGCCCTTGGCCGAATGCACGGTCGAGATGATCAGGAAGTCGTCATCCTGCCGGGGCGGCCCGGCGAGGTCGGAGGCCGACACCGGTGGGTCGAGCGCCAGCTCGACCAGCGCGTCGTGCAGCGACGGCCGGCTCGCCGCCGCGTCGGCCAGCCGCTCCAGGTCGGCGATCCGGATGTCCGCGTCGGGGTAACGCGCCCGCAGCGGGTCCGCCACGGCGGCCAGGATCGTCGCCGCGAGCTCCCCGTTATGCTCAACGACGGCGGCCTTGGCCAGGCCGCCGATGGTGGCGGCCAGATGGTCGCGTGCCCGCCGCGGCGCGGCGCCGGCCGCCTCTTCCCAGCGGCTGAACGGGTCCGGGTCCGCCGGGCGCAAGATGTCGATGATCCGCCGGGCGTGGGCCGCCCCGATGCCCTCGTGCAGCCGGAGCACCCGGAACCAGGCGACGTCGTCGGCGGGATTGGCGACGATCCTGGCCGCCGCCAGGAAGTCCTTGACGTGAGCCGCCTCGGTGAACCGCAGCCCGCCGTACTTGATGAACGGGATGCCGCGGGCGGCCAGCTCTATCTCCAGCACGTCGCTGTGGTGCGCCGCGCGCACCAGCACCGCCTGGTCGTGCAGATCGGTGCCGGACTCGTGGGCGTCAAGGACCCGGGCGCAGATCTCGCGGGCCTGCGTCGCCTCGTCGTGGCAGCGCACCAGCACCGGGGCCGTCCCGGCCTCGCGGGCCGCGGTGAGCGCGAGCTCGAGCCCGGCCGACTGCGGGCGCACCGCGTTGGCCAGCCGCAGCACCGCCTGCCGCGAGCGGTAGTTCTGGACCAGCCGCACGACGGTGAGGCCGGGGAAGGCGGCCGCCAGCCGGTGCAGGTGTTCCGGGTCGGCGCCGCGGAAGGCGTAGATGGCCTGGGCGTCGTCGCCGACGCAGGTCAGGGAGCCGGCTTTCGGCTGCAGCAGCCGCACGATGTCGGCCTGTACCGCGTTCACGTCCTGGTACTCATCGACCAGTACCGCGTCGAACATGTCCCGCAGCACCGGCCCGGCGGCGGGATCGGCCAGCGCCGCCCGCCACAGCAGCAGCAGGTCATCGAAGTCGACCAGGGCGTGGCTGCGCTTGTGCGCGACAAACCCGCGGAACAGCTCGGCGAGCTGGCCGGTGTACTCGTCGCACCAGGGGAAGCCGCGGCGCACCACGTCGGCCACCGTCATCTGGGTGTTCACGCACCGGGTGTAGATGTCGGCGCAGACCGAGGCCCGCGGCGCGCGGCGCTGGGTGCCCGCCAGGCCGTGATCCGCCCGGCGGGCGTCCAGCAGGTCCGCCACGTCCGCCGGGTCGATGACGGTGAACTCGGGCGGCAGGGAGAACGCCTCCGCGTGCTGGCGGATGATCCGGTGGGCGATCGCGTGGAAGGTCCCGCCGGTGATCCGCCCGCCGGCCGTCCGGGCGCGGGAAGTTGCCCGGGACAGCATGTCCTCGGCGGCGCGGCGGGTGAAGGTGAGCAGCAGGATCCGGCTGGGCTGCATGCCCTGCTCGGCCAGCCAGGCGGCGCGGGCCACCAGCGTGCGCGTCTTCCCGGTGCCGGCGCCGGCCAGAATCAGCAGCGGCCCGCCCGGGTGCACCGCCGCCCGGCGCTGTTCTTCGTTCAGACCATCGAGCGGTCTCGCCGAATCGAACATGCACACGAATGTAACCAGACGATCCGGCGCGGCCGGGCCGCCACGCTGGAGCACGCCACCGCTTACTCCATCTCGGGGGGCCGAAAGTGCGCGGGAACGGTTGTCGGGGGGGCCCTTGGCGCGCAGAAGCGCACGCTCAACGGGCCAGGCGCCTCGCTCCGCTTCGGAGATGCGAGGCGCCTGACCGGGGCGGGGAGGCGGGCTAGACGTCGCCGCGCCGCATCCGGAGGGCGGCGAGGACCAGCAGGACGGCTGCGTAGCCGCAGAACACGCCGAACCCGGTCCACGGCGGCAGCGACGAGGCGGGGTCCGGGTGCACCAGGCTGACGGCCTGGCCGGCCGTGGTGGGCGTGTACTTGCCGACGTCCGCCGCCCAGCTGCCCGGCAGGAAGCCGGCCGCGAGCTGGACCCCGAACAGCAGGCCGAACAGCGCCGCGATCCCGCCCGCCGTGCTCCGTAGGAGGGCGCCCAGGCCCAGGCCGATCAGCGCGGCGACCGCCAGGTACAGCGCGCTGCCGATCACCGCGCGGACCACGCCGGGCTGGCTGAGCGGCACCGACAGGTGCTGCCGGGCCAGGATCGACTGGCCGCCCAGGAAGGCGACGAACACGGCCGGCAGGCTCGCCGCCACGGTGGCCGCGGCCACCAGCACCGCCTTGCCCCACAGGACGGGCAGGCGCCGCGGCACGGCGGCCAGGGTGGTCCGGATCAGCCCGGTCGCGTACTCGCTGGTGACCAGCAGCACGCCGAGCACCCCGACCGCGATCTGCGCGAGCTGCACGCCGGACAGGCTGACCGCCGCCGGGTCGAAGGACGCGATCGCCGCGCCGTGCGGCGGCCGGGTCTCCCGCACCAGGCTGTACAGGATGCCGAACCCGGCGATCATGATCATCGTGGCCAGCAGGGCCCAGAATGTGGATGGCTGGGTGCGCAGCTTCGTCCATTCCGACCGCAGCACCCGCGCCTGGGTGACCCGCTGTGGCAGCTGGTAGGCGGGCGGGGCCGCCGCAACGTGCGCCGGGTTCGGCGTCGTGGATGTCATTTCTCCTCCTCGGGGGTGGACCCGGCGGCCGGCCGGGCCGCGGCGCGGAACTCGACCGCGTCCTGGGTCAGGTCAACGAAGGCGTCCTCCAGCGACGCCTGCTCGGTGGCGAGCTCGAGCACGGTGATCCCGGCGGCGGCGGCGACGGCGCCGATCCGCGCGGCGGGCAGGCCGGACACGGTCAGCGCGCCGCCGTCGGCGGTCGCCACCGTCACGTCCGGCGAGCGGAGCAGCCCGGCCAGCGTGTCCTGGTCGGAGCTGCGGACCCGCACCGGCGGGGGCGCGGCCGTCGCGATGAACTCCGCCACGCTGGTGTCCGCGATCAGCTCGCCCCGGCCGATGACGATCAGGTGCGTGGCGGTCTGCGCGATCTCGCTCATCAGGTGCGATGAGACGAAGACCGTCTTCCCCTGGGTGGCCAGGTCCTGCAGCAGCGCGCGGATCCAGCGGATGCCCTCCACGTCCAGGCCGTTCACCGGCTCGTCGAGGACGACGGTCGCGGGGTCGCCGAGCAGCGCCGCCGCGATGCCCAGCCGCTG
>DATINY010000436.1:0-7159 GCA_035473755.1 Streptosporangiaceae bacterium | reverse complement strand
GCCGGGACCTGGGCCACCAGACCGAGGAGGGCACGATCTCGGCCGACGCGTGGCGGGAAGGCTGCGAGGCCGGCGAACTGACCGAGGTCTTCGCCTGCGGGACGGCGGCGGTCATCACCCCGGTGGGCGGGGTCAAGTCGGCCGACGGCGGATGGGTCATCGGCGACGGCACGCCGGGGCCGGTGACGCTCAGGCTGCGCGAGGAGCTGATGGGGATCCAGTACGGTGAGCGGCCCGACCCACACGGCTGGATCCACAAGATCTGTTAGCCGGGGCGCCCCGTGGGAGGGCGTCGTCACAGGCGCGCGGAGGGGGGCGTCATCGTGGCCCCGCGGGCTGGCGGTCCTCCGTTGCCGCGTCCCGGCGTAGTGCCCGAGGCGCGCTGGTCAGCGGCTGACCGGCGCAACGCTACGCCCGCGGCTGCCACGACGCCGCCCCCAGCGCACGGGATGGCTGGGGGCCTGGTGTCCGGATAATGAGACGTTCGTTTCACGTCGGTGTGGAGGATGTGCAAGACTGTGGGCATGACGTGCGGCCGGATTATTATCGGCGGGCGCGTCGGCACTTAGCAGGGCCAGCTAACGGGCCCGCACCGCCGACGCGCAGACCTCTCGCATCCCGCGAGGGGTCTTTTGCTTTGTGGCGGCAGGGTCAATACCTACCCGGAGGAATCACGAGATGATGCCCGACGACTCGTTCCATGTCTACGACACCACCCTGCGCGACGGTGCCCAGCAGGAGGGCCTGTCCCTGACCGTGGCCGACAAGCTCGCCATCGCGCGGCGGCTGGACGAGTTTGGTGTCGGGTTCATCGAGGGCGGATGGCCGGGCGCGATCCCGAAGGACACCGAGTTCTTCCGGCGGGCGCGCACCGAGCTGCGGCTGGTCCACGCGCAGCTGGCGGCGTTCGGCTCGACCCGCCGGCCGGACGCGGTGGCGGCCGACGACCCGCAGGTCGCCGCGCTGCGTGAGTCCGGCGCGCCGGTGGTGACGCTGGTCGCCAAGAGCCACGACCGGCATGTCCAGCTCGCGTTGCGCACCACCATGGCCGAGAACCTCGCCATGATCGCAGACACCGTCAGCCATCTGCGCGGCGAGGGCCAGCGGGTTTTCCTCGACGCCGAGCATTTCTTCGACGGTTACCGGTCCGACCCGGCGTACGCGCTCGAGGTGGTGCGCACGGCGGTGGAGGCCGGCGCCGACCTGGTGGCGCTGTGCGACACCAACGGCGGCATGCTGCCCACCGAGATCGGTGACGTGGTGGCCGCGGTCGCCGCCGCCAGCGGCGCGCGGCTGGGCATCCACTGCCACGACGACACCGCGTGCGCGGTGGCGAACTCCCTGACCGCCGTGTCGGCGGGGGTCACGCACGTCCAGGGCACCGCGAACGGCTACGGCGAGCGGGCCGGCAACGCCAACCTGTTCAGCGTGGTGGCCGGGCTGCAGCTCAAGCAGGGGCGTGACGTGCTTCCCGCGGGCTGCCTGCCGGAGATGAGCCGGGTGGCGCACGCGATCAGCGAGGTCACCAACGTGACCCCGGCCACGCACCAGCCCTATGTCGGGCATTCCGCGTTCGCTCACAAGGCGGGCCTGCACGCCTCGGCCGTGAAGGTGGACCCGATGCTGTACCAGCACATCGATCCGGCGCTGGTCGGCAACGACATGCGGATGCTCGTCTCCGACATGGCGGGCCGCGCGTCGGTCGAGATCAAGGGCAAGCAGCTCGGCTACGACCTGTCCGGCGACAAGGCGACCGTCGGCCGGGTCGTCGAGCGGGTCAAGGACCTGGAGGCCCGCGGCTACACCTTCGAGGCCGCCGACGCCTCCTTCGAGCTGCTGCTCCGCGACGAGCTGGCCGGGGAGCGGCTGCGCCACTTCGAGGTCGAGTCGTGGCGCGTCATCGTCGAGCGGCGCACGGGCGGCGAGGTGGTTAGCGAGGCCACCGTGAAGCTGCAGGCCAAGGGCGAGCGGATCGTGGCCACCGGCGAGGGCAACGGGCCGGTCAACGCGCTCGACAACGCCCTGCGCCTCGCGCTGGAGCGGCTCTACCCCGAACTGGCCCGGCTGGAGCTGGCCGACTACAAGGTCCGCATCCTGGAGGGCTCACACGGGAGCGGTGCCGTGACCCGGGTGCTCGTCGAGTCCAGCGACGGTGACGGCACCGCCGACGACATGTGGAGCACGGTCGGCGTGGACGAGAACATCATCGCCGCCTCCTGGCACGCCCTGGAGGAAGCGGTCACGTATGCGCTTCTCCGCGCCGGCCACGACCCAGCCGAGCCCGCGGGGAACCCGGCCACCTAACCGGGAGCCCCGCGTGGCGACCGGCCACCAGCCAGGCGAACCCTGTATGGAGGCTGGGCGCCGATGACTTATCCCGGATCTGCGTCACGGAACTCGCCCCACAACGGGCACGATCATGACGCAGATCCGGGATAAGCGCTCTCTGGTGCGGCGCCGGCGGTGGTCACGATCCAGGCGAGCACGAAGGCTTCCTCGCGCCAGGCGTCGTAGCGGCCGCTGCGGCCGCCGTGGCCCGCCACCATCTCGGTCTTGAGCAGGAACGGCCCGCCGTCGGCGGTGGCGCGCAGCCGGGCGATCCACTTGGCCGGCTCGTGGTAGAGCACGCGGGTGTCGTTCAGGCTGGTGATCGCCAGGATCGGCGGGTAGGCCCGGTCGGTGATGTTCTCATACGGGGAGTAGGCCTTCATGTAGGCGTAGACCTGCGGGTCGTCCAGCGGGTTCCCCCACTCCTCCCACTCGTTCACGGTCAGCGGCAGCGACGGGTCGAGGATGGTGGTCAGCGAGTCCACGAACGGGACGTGGGCGACGATGCCCCCGAACGCCTGCGGCGCGAGGTTGACGGCCACCCCCATGAGCAGGCCGCCGGCCGAGCCGCCGCGGGCTATCAGCCGCCGCGGGCTGGTCCAGCCGCGGCTCGCCAGATGCTCCGCGCAGGCCACGAAGTCGGTGAACGTGTTCGTCTTGCGGAGCATCTTGCCGTCGTCGTACCAGCGGCGCCCCATCTCGCCGCCGCCCCGCACGTGCGCGACGGCATAGACGAAGCCGCGGTCGAGCAGCGACAGCCGGCTGATCGAGAAGAAGGGGTCCGCGGACATCTCGTAGCTGCCGTAGCCGTAGAGGACGCACGGCGCGCTTCCGTCGCGCGGTGTTCCCCTCCGGCAGATCAGGGAGATCGGGACGCGGGTGCCGTCCCCGGCGGTCGCCCACTCGCGGTGCTGCTCGTAGTCCCCCGGGTCGTAGGCGGCCTCGCCCGGCAGCGGGAGCACCGGCTTGCGCTTGAGCAGGGTCAGCTCGCCGGTATCCAGGTCGGCGTCGTACACCGAGTCCGGCGTGGCCAGCGAGGTGTAGTGCAGCCGGTAAGCGCGGGCGCCGTACTCGGGGTTGGCGCTGGGAAACACCTGGTACAGGGGCTCGGGGAAAGGGATCTCGCGCTCGCCGCCGCCGGCGCCGATGATGTGCAGGCGGGTCAGCCCGTCCCGGCGGGAATGGATCACGAGGTGGCCGGCGAAGGCGTCCACGCCGAGCAGGCGGGTGTCGTCGCTGTGCGCGATGACCGGGATCAGGTCGGCGGGGGCGGCCAGCGGGCCGGTACCCGCCGCCGGCCCGCCGCCTGCCGGGGTCGCGGGCAGCGGCACCGCCGAGAGCTCGAAGTTGACCGCCCCGTCGTTATGCAGGATCAGCAGGCGGCCGGCGTCACCGGGCCCGCCCGGCCCCGCCTGGTGCTCCACCGAGTACTCGACGCCCTGCCGCCGCGGCAGCACCACCCGGGGCGGCGCCACCGGATCGGTGGCGTCCAGCAGCCACACCTCGCTCGTCAGCTTGCTCGACGCCGTGATGCTCAGGTAGCGCTCGCTGCGGGTCAGCCCCACCCCGACCCAGTACCGCTCGTCGCCTTCCTCGACCACGATCACGTCATCGGCGACCGGGGTGCCCACCAGATGCCGCCACACCCGGAAGGGGCGCCAGGCCGCGTCGGCCGTGGTGTAGAACAGCGCCGAACCGCCGGCGGACCAGGCGCAGCCGTAGTGGGTGTCGGGGATCTCGTCCGGGGCGGTCTCCCCGGTCACCAGGTCCTTGACCCGCAGCGTGTAGCGCTCCGCCCCGGCGAAATCGGTCGAGTAGGCCAGCATCCTGCCATCCGGGCTGACGCTGAACGCGCCGAGCGAGAAGAACGCCGCGTCCCCGGCCAACTCGTTGCTGTCGAGGAGGATCTCCTCGCCGGGCAGCGGCCCATCCTCATCCACCGATGGCGGGGCGGTCTGCCCCGGCAGCGCGGCGCACCTGCAGTTCAGCGGGTACTGCTGGCCCTCAACCGTCCTGGTGTAGTACCACCAGTCCCCCTTGCGGGCCGGCACCGACAGGTCGGTCTCCTTGGTGCGGCCCTTGATCTCGCCGAAGATCGTCTCGCGGAGGCTTGCCTCGCCGGCGGTCATCGCGGCGGTGTAGGCGTTCTCAGCCTCCAGGTAGGCGATCGTCTCCGGGTTGTCCTTGCCGGCCAGCCAGGCGTACTCGTCCACGACGGTGTCGCTGTGATGGGTGCGTTCGTGGGGGATCCGCCGGGCGGCGGCCGGCACCGGCGGGACCGGGTCCTGGCCGGGCGGAGCGCCCGGGGTCGTCGCCGTAGGGGAGTCGGTGCGGTCCGGGTTGATGGCCATGCGCGCAGTCTAGAGGCGGGCCTCCGCCCCGCCGGTCATGCCGTCGCGGCCGCGTCCAGCGCGGCCCGGCCCATGTCCGGTGTGCGCCCGGCCCTGCCGGTCGCCTAGCGTTGGCTTCATGGACGACAAGGAGATCCTGAGCCACATCGACGAGCTCATCGCGACCGAGCACGACCTGCGCACCAAGGTCGCCAGTGGCGAGCTGTCCAGCGCCGCGGAGCGTGACCAGCTGAGGTCGGTGGAAGAGGCGCTGGACCAGTGCTGGGACCTGCTGCGCCAGCGGCGGGCCCGGCGGGAGTTCGGCGAGAGCCCGGAGGAGGCGCAGGCACGCCCGGCCGGGGAAGTGGAAGGCTACTTGCAGTAGCCGCGGGCGCGGCGCGCTGGCATGCGCCGTCGGGATCCCGCCTCAGTAGGCTCTAGCCTGGCTCGGGACACAATCGGGATCGCGAGGCGCGCCCCGGCGCGCACCTCACGGGTGGGTAGGGGCAGACGTGCGCATCGCCAGATTCGCCATCGGCGAAGAGGTCGGCTATGGAGTAGTGGGCGAGGCCCGGGGTGACGGCCCGGGCGGCGCCCCCGCGGCAGGGGCCGGGCAGGTCGTCGCCCCGCTCAGCGGCCACCCGTTCGGCCCCGGGCCGGACGCCATCCGGCTGGCCGGAACCAGCCTTCCGCTCGACGATGTCAGGCTGCTGGCGCCGGTCCTGCCCAGCAAGGTGATCGCGGTAGGCAAGAATTACGCCGAACACGCCCGCGAGATGGGCGGGGAGCCCCCCGCGGAGCCCGTTTTGTTTCTGAAGCCCTCGACCGCCGTCTGCGGCCCCGGTGACCCCATCCAGTACCCGGTCACGATGAGCAAGCGCGTCGACTTCGAGGGCGAGCTCGCCCTCATCATCGGCAGGCTGTGCCGCGACGTGCCGGCCAGCCAGACGGCCAGTGTGATCTTCGGCTATACCTGTGCCAACGATGTCACCGCGCGCGACCTGCAGGAGCGGGACGGCCAGTGGACGCGGGCGAAGAGCTTCGACACGTTCTGCCCGCTGGGGCCCTGGATCGAGACCGACGCCGACCCCGCCGACCTGGAGCTGGTCACCTCGGTCAACGGCGAGGTCCGCCAGCGGGCCCGGACGTCGCAGCTGCTGCACGACGTGGCGGCGCTCGTCGCCTATGCCAGTAGCGTGATGACGCTGCTCCCCGGCGACGTGCTGCTCACCGGGACCCCCGCGGGAGTGGGCCCGCTCGAGGACGGAGACGAGGTATCAGTGACCATCGAGAACATCGGGACGCTCACCAACCCGGTGACCAGCCGTGACTGACGTCAGGGTGAGGTTCGCCCCCTCGCCCAGCGGCGACCTGCACGTGGGCAACGTCCGGACCGCCCTGTACGACTGGGCGTTCGCCCGCTCGACCGGCGGCACGTTCGTGCTGCGGATCGAGGACACCGACCGGACCCGGGTGACGCCGGAGTACATCGGCTCCGCCCAGGACACTCTGCGCTGGCTGGGCCTGGACTGGGACGAGGGGCCGGCCGTCGGCGGGCCGTTCGGCCCGTACCTGCAGAGCGAACGGATGGACATCTACGCCGAATGGGTGGACCGGTTCCTCAAGGACGGGCACGCCTACCACTGCTACTGCAGCCAGGAGGAGCTCGCCGAACGACGGCAAGCGGCCAGGAAGGCCGGCGGCCCGAGCGGGTACGACGGGCACTGCCGCGACCTGACCCCCGGCCAGGTCGCCGCCTACCAGGCGGAGGGCCGCCCGCCGGTGGTCAGGTTCAAGATGCCGCCCGGATCGACCACCTTCACCGACCTGGTCCGCGGCGAGGTCACCTTCGATCACGCGCACGTGCCGGACTTCACGCTGACGCGCGCCGACGGCACGCCCCTCTACACCCTCGCCGTCGCGGTCGACGACGTGCTCATGAAGATCACCCACGTGGTACGCGGCGAGGATCTGCTGTCCTCCACCCCCCGCCAGATCGCGGTCTACCGGGCGATGGGCGTGGAGGAGGCCCAGTTCCCCGTGTTCGCCCATCTGCCCTACGTGCTCGGCCAAGACGGCCAGCGGCTCTCCAAGCGCAACGGGGTGGTGTCCGTCAACTGGTACCGCGAACAGGGCTTCCTGCCGGAGGCAATCTGCAACTACCTGGCGCTGCTCGGGTGGTCGCCGGGGGAGAACCGGGAGGAGTTCACGATGGCCGAGATGGCCGCCGAGTTCGACCTGGCCCGGGTGAACAAGAACTCGGCCCAGTTCGACGGGCGGAAGCTGGAGGCGATCAACGGGGACAAGATCCGCGCGCTCGATCCGGCCGACTTCGCCGCCCGGATCACGCCGTTCCTGGCCGGGGACGGGCTGGTCGCCACGCCTCCCACGGCCGCCGAGAGCGAACTGATCGCGGCCGCCGCCCCGCTCGTCCAGGAGCGGGTGGCCACGCTCGCCCAGGCGGCCGGGATGCTCGGTTTCCTGTTCGTCGACGAGGCCGA
>DATINY010000435.1:0-7255 GCA_035473755.1 Streptosporangiaceae bacterium | reverse complement strand
GTCCCGCTTGCGCTCCAGCAGCTTGGCCTGGAGCACCGCCATCGCGGTCGCCTTGTTCTGCATCTGGCTGCGCTCGTTCTGGCAGGAGACCACGATCCCGGTCGGCAGGTGGGTGAGCCGGACCGCGGAGTCGGTGGTGTTCACGCCCTGCCCTCCCGGCCCGCTCGACCGGTAGACGTCGACCCTGATCTCGTCCTCGGGGATGTCGATGCGGTCGGCCTGCTCGACCACCGGGATCACGTCCACGCCCGCGAACGAGGTCTGGCGGCGGCCCTGGTTGTCGTACTTGGAGATGCGGACCATCCGGTGGGTGCCGTGCTCGCCGCGCAGCGTTCCGTACGCGTAGGGGGCGTGGATGGCGAAAGTGGTGGACTTGAGGCCGGCCTCTTCGGCGTAGGAGGTGTAGTAGACCTCGGTCGGGTAGCCGTGCCGCTCCGCCCAGCGCAGGTAGATGCGCTGCAGGCCCTCGGCCCAGTCGGCCGCGTCCGCGCCGCCGGCCTGTGCGTTGATCGTGATCAGGGCCTCCCGGGAGTCGTACTCCCCCGCCAGCAGCGTCCTGATCTCCAGCTGATCGATCTCGTTGCGCAGCGCGCTGAGATCGGCGGCCGCCTCTGCCCGGGTCGGCTCGTCGCTCTCCTGCTCGGCCAGCTCGAACATGACCCTGGTGTCGTCGAGCCGCCGGCGCAGCTTGTCCAGCCGGGCCAGCTCCCCCTCCAGGTAGGACAGCCGCCGGGTGACGGCCTGCGCCCGCTCCTGGTCGGCCCACAGCCCGGGGTCGCCCGCCTCCTCGCGCAGACGGTCAGCTTCTTTCGACATCGCGTCCGGGTTGAGGACGGCAGCCACCGAGTCGAGGGTCGATGACAGTTCCGAGATTTCGGCTGCCGGGTCGGTACTTGTCATGCCGGAAAGCCTACGCGAGCGGGGAGGTCGGACCGGACGATCACACCATTGACCACGCGATTCGGTGGACGTGTCCCGATCACTGGTGCGCCGGCAGCGTGCCCGCCGCGACCAGGGTGCGGATGGCCCGGACCGCCACCGACAAGGTGGCGACCGTGAACCGGTCGTTCTGCCAGATCTCGGTCAGGGTCTGCGTCGCCCGCTGCACCGCCGACCCGTTGCGGGCCACCCATTCCGCCAGCCGCTGCTCGGGGTCACCGGGCCCGGTCACCATGAGCACGTCCCTGGCCAGCGCGGCGTGCGCCGCGTACAGGTCGTCCCGGAGCGCCCCGCGGGCCATCGTGTTCCACCGGTCGTCGCGGGGCAGCGCCACGATCTGGTCGCGGAGCCGGGCGATCTGCAGCCGGTCGGCCAGGTCGAAATACACCTCCGCGGTCTCCTCGATCTCACGGCCGGTGGCGGCCGCGATCTCCACCACATCGAACGCCGAGTAGGCCGGCACCATCGCGGCCACCCGCTCGGCCAGGGTCACCGGCACGTCCCGGGCGATGAAGGCCTCCTGCCGTTCGGTGAACCCGGCCAGGTCACGCCCGGCCAGGAGCTTGGGCAGCCCGGCCCCGATCGCGTCCATCCCGGCGCTGAAGAACTCGATGGTGGCCCGGATGTCGAACGGCGGGCGCCGGTAGTGCAGCAGCCACCGGGCCGCCCGCTCGACCAGCTTGCGGCCCTCCAGCAGCAGGGCGATCTGGGTGGCCACGTCCACCTGGCCGTCGAGCGCCTCGACCTGGGCCCAGAACCCCGGCATGTCGAAGACCTCCCGGGCCACCAGCCAGGCGCCGCTGATGTCGGGTACGGAGGCCCCCGTCTCCTCGTTCGTGCGGAACAGGAAGGTGATCCCGGAGCGGTCCACCATGTCGTTGACGATGGCGGTGGTGATGATCTCGCGCCGCAGCGCGTGGCGGCCCATCTCGTTGGCGTAGGCGAAGCGCAGCGGCGCCGGGAAGTAGGCGGACAGCACCTCGCGCAGGTACGGGTCGTCGGGCAGGTCGGAGTCGAGGATGTCGTCCGCCGCGGAGATCTTGGCCTGGGCCAGCAGGACCGCGAATTCCGGCACCGTCAGGCCCAGGCTCGCCGACCGGCGCTCGGCGATCTCCTTGTCGCCGGGCAGAGAGTCGATGTCCCGGTCGATCCGCCGGTCCCGCTCCAGCTTGCGCAGGTAGCGCGCGTGCACGTGGAGCATCTGGGCCGCCTGGGCGCGGGCCGCGGCCAGCGCCCGGTTCTGGAGGTAGTTCTCCTGCAGCACCAGGGCGGCGACCTCGCCGGTCATCTCCTGCAGCAGCTCGCTCCGGGCCTGCGGGGTCAGCTCACCCGCGGTGACCTTCTCCTGCAGCAGGATCTTGATGTTGACCTCGTGGTCGGAGGTGTCCACCCCGGCCGAGTTGTCGATGAAGTCGGTGTTGACCAGCCCTCCGGCCAGGGCGTACTCGATCCTGGCCGCCTGGGTCAGGCCCAGGTTGCCGCCCTCGGCCACCACCTGGGCGCGCAGCCGCGGGGCGTCGATGCGGACGGCGTCGCTGGCCCGGTCACCGGCGTCGGCGTGCGTCTCCGTGCTCGCCTTGACGTAGGTGCCGATGCCGCCGTTCCAGAGCAGGCCCACCGGCGCGGCCAGGATGGCCGAGATCAGCTGATCGGGCGCGAGCGTGTGCACGGAGTCGTCCAGGCCCAGGGCCGTGCGCGCCTGCGCCGACACCGGCACCGACTTGGCCACCCGCGGCCACACCCCGCCGCCGGGCGAGATCAGCTTCGTGTTGTAGTCCGCCCAGGAGGAGCGGGGCAGCGCGAACAGCCGCTCCCGCTCGGCAAAGCTGGTGGCGGGGCCGGGGTCCGGGTCGAGGAAGATATGCCGGTGGTCGAAGGCGGCCACCAGCTTGATGTGCTCGGACAGCAGCATGCCGTTGCCGAACACGTCGCCCGACATGTCGCCGATCCCGGCCACGGTGAAGTCGTCGGCGTCGACGTCAAGGCCCAGCGTCGCGAAATGGAACCTGACCGACTCCCAGGCACCGCGGGCGGTGATGCCCATCTTCTTGTGGTCGTAGCCCTCCGACCCGCCGGAGGCGAACGCGTCGCCCAGCCAGTACCCGTAGGCCTGGGAGATCTCGTTGGCGGTGTCGGAGAACGTGGCCGTGCCCTTGTCCGCCGCCACCACCAGGTAGGGGTCGTCGCCGTCGTGCCTGACCACACCCGGCGGCGGCACCACCTCACCCCGTTGCAGGTTGTCGGTCACGTCCAGCATCGCCCGGATGAAGGTCCGGTAGCAGGCCCGCACCTCGCCCTGGTAGGCCTCCCGGTCGGCCGGGTCGGGCAGGTGCTTGCACACGAACCCGCCCTTGGCCCCGGAGGGGACGATGACCGAGTTCTTGACTTCCTGCGCCTTGGCCAGGCCGAGGATCTCGGTGCGGAAGTCCTCCCGCCGGTCGGACCAGCGCAGGCCGCCCCGCGCCACCGAGGAGAACCGCAGGTGCACCGCCTCCAGCCGTGGTGAGTACACGAACAGCTCGAACCGCGGCCGGGGCGCGGGCAGCTCCGGCACCTGCCGCGCGTCCAGCTTGAACACCAGATAGGGCGGCTCGCCCGGGACGGCCAGCTGGCCCGGGTCGTGGCCGGTCTGGAAGAACGAGGTCCGCAGGGTGGCCAGGATCAGGCCCAGGTAGCTGCGGAGGATCCGGTCGTGGTCCAGGATGGCCACCTCGTCGAGCTGGCCGCGGATCTCCTCGGCGATGGCCTCGCTCCGTTCGGCCTCCCCCGGCTGGCGGGTGGGGTCGAACCTGGACTCGAACAGCCGGATGAGCAGCCGGGCGATGGCCATGTTCTGGCCGAGGACCCGCTCGATGTAGCGCTGGCTGAACGTGGTGCCCGCCTGCCGCAGGTACTTGGCGTAGGCGCGCAGTACGCTCACCTGCTGCCAGGTCAGGTGGGCGTTGAGCACCAGGGCGTTGAACCCGTCGTCCTCGACCTTCCCCTGCCAGAGCGCGATGAGGGCTTCCTCGAACAGCCCCTTGACGTGCTCGGGATGGGACGGCCCCTCGGTGAGGGGACCGCTGCGGCTCAGCCCGAAGTCATAAATCCAGAACGGCTTGGCCAGCGAGGGCCCGGTGAACTCGTAGGGGTGCTCGTCGACCACCTCGACGCCCATGTTCTGGAGCCGGGGCAGCACGTCGGTCAGGGTGATCGGGGAGCCGGCCCGGTAGATGGTCAGCCGCCACACGCCGTCCTTGCTCTGCTCGGTGACCGGCCTGCCGCCGATGTAGTCCTCGCTCTCCCACAGTTCGAAGGCGGTGTCCTGGCCTGAGCGGAGCAGCTCGCCCACCTGGATGAAGTCGCCCAGCGCGGCCGCCGCGGGCACGTCGGCTTTGTAGGTCTCCGGGATCGCGGCGGAGCAGATGTCCAGCAGCGCCCGCGCGGGCTCCTCGCCGAGGGTCCGGGTCGCCTCGGCGGCGAGATCCTCGTCCCAGCTCCGGGCGGCCGCCGCCACCGCCGCCTCGAGCGCGGCGGCGTCCACGTCCGGCAGGGACGTGCCCGGCTGCGCCCGGACCACCACGTGCAGCCGGGCCAGCGCCGATTCCCCGACCGTGGCGTTGTACTCGACGGCGACCCCGTGCAGGGCCTCGCGCAGGATCTCCTGTATCCGCAGCCGCACCGCGGTGGTGTAGCGGTCCCTGGGCAGGTACACCATGCACGACATGAAGCGCCCGTAGATGTCCTTGCGCAGGAACAGCCGGGTCTGCCGGTGGGTGCGCAGCCGCAGCACGGCGAGCGCGATGGGGGTCAGTTCCTCCACCGAGATCTGGAACAGCTCTTCCCTCGGGTAGCCCTCCAGGATCTCGGTGAGGTCCTGGCCGTCGTGACTGCCCGGGGCCACCCCGGCCTGTTCCAGCACGCTGGCCAGCTTGCGCCGCAGCACCGGGATCCGGGTGATGCTCTCGTGGTAGGCGGAATGTGTGTAGAGGCCGAGGAACCGGTACTCGCCGTTGACCTCGCCGCTCGCGTCGATCCGCTTGATCGCGATGTAGTCCAGGTAGGAGCGCCGGTGCACGGTGGACCGGGAGTTGGCCTTGGTCAGGATCAGCCGCTGCGGGTCCTTGGCCCGCGCGCGCACCTCCGGCGGCAGCGCGGCGAAGGACGACGAGCCGGGCTTGTCGTGCCGCAAGATGCCGAGGCCGGTGCCGGGCACCGCCTGCAGCGCCATCCCGTCCGGCCCTTCCACCAGGTCGTACTCGCGGTAGCCGAGGAAGGTGAAGTGATTGTCGGCCAGCCAGCGCAGCAGCGCCTGGGTCTCGGCCGGCGCCCGGGCCCCCTCCGTGCCCAGCTGGGTGGCCACCCGCAGGGCCTTCTCCTGCATCTTCGAGTGATCCTCGACCGCGACCCGGACGTCGGCCAGCACCCGCCGCAGGTCATCCTCGAGCCCGGTCAGGTCGGTGCCCCCGGTGTCGATCTCGATGTGCATCCACGACTCGGTGATCTCGTCGTGGCCGCGGCTGCCCCCGGTGGGCGGGCCGGCCGCCTCCCGCAGCTCGCCGCTGACGTTACGGCGGACCACCAGCTGGGGGTGGACGATGTGGTAGCTGTCCAGGTTGTGCCGGGCGAGTTCGTTCGTGATCGAGTCGACGAGGAACGGCATGTCGTCGGTGACGATGTCGACCACGCCCCGCGATTCCTCCAGCGCGGCGGACTCGCCGGCGGGGTGCACCTGCACCAGGGCGCGGCCCTGCGGGCGCCGGGCCGCGACCCGGGCGTGCTCGGCCGCGACCATGCCCGCCCGCAGCGGGCCGGCCGGCGCCAGGTCCTCCGGGGGGACGTGCTTGTAGTAGGCCTCCAGATACCGCTTCACGTCGCCGACGCCGATGCTGTCCGCGCCGGCCGCCTCGGCGGCCTTGGCCGCCTCCGCCAGCAGGGTGTGTGCCACCTCGGCCGTGCTTTCCGACATCTGTTCCGTCTCCCTTACCGCCCCGGCTGGCACGCCCCACCGCCTGCCGCCGGCCCGCGCTTACAGGTGATCCCGCAGCTCCCACAGCAGCGGGAAGTACCGCAGGGGTACCCGTTTGCGCAGGTAGGGGGCACCGGTCGAGCCACCGGTGCCTGACTTGGTGCCGATCTGCCTCTCCACCATCACCACGTGCCGCGCCCGCCACAGTCCCGCCAGCTCGTCGTGGGTGAGCAGGTCCTCGGCGAGCTGCCACTCCTCGTCGTGGGCGGCGCGGTCGCCCGCGACCACCCGCAATGAGTCCAGGATCTGCTGGTCGGTGCCCGCTGGCAATCCACGCGAGGCCAGCAGGTGCAGGAACGCGTCCCACAGCGACGGCTCGGCCAGGCGCCGCTCCAGCCGGGCACGCTGGGCGGCGCTGATGGACCGGAACCGGGCCAGGAACGCGGGGTCCTTGCCGCCGGAGAGGAACTCGAGCTCCCGGAACTGCACGGACTGGAAGCCGCTGGCGGGCGCCAGGTTGGCCCGGAACTCGAGGAAGTCCTGCGGGGTCATCGTCTCCAGGATGTCCACCTGGGCGATGAGCAGCCGCTCGATCACGTGCACCCGGCGCAGCAGATGCCGCGCCCGCCAGGTCTCGCCGATCATCATCGCGTCGCGGACGGTCGTGAGCTCGTACAGCAGCTGCTGGAACCACAGCTCGTAGATCTGGTGCACGGTGATGAACAACAGCTCGTCGTGGGCCGGCGGGTCGGCCTGCGGCACCTGCTGGGCCAGCAGTTCGTCCAGCCGGAGGTAGCCGCCGTAGGTGAGCTGGCCGCCCTCTTCGCCGAAGCTGCGTCCGATGGGTGGAACGCCGGGCACCCGAGTGGCCCCCCGCCGCCCTGGTGATGTCACGCGGACTTCCTCGATCGCCGTTGATCGTTATGCCTGACTGGACTTTTGACTTTACGCGGGCGGCGCCAGCGGGGCGAACAGCGCGAGAACCTCGGGGTTGGCGAGCGCATCGGGGTCGGCCGCCTCCGCCACCGGGGTCCCCAGCAGGATCCGGCGGACGGGGACCTCCAGCTTCTTGCCCGACAGCGTCCGCGGCACGCCCGGCACCTGATGGATCTCGTCCGGCACGTGCCGGGGCGACAGCTGCGCCCGCAGCTCCGCCTTGAGCCGGGCGATCAGCGCGTCGTCGAGCTCATGGCCGGGGGCGAGCACCACGTACAGGATCAGCCGCCCGTCCTCCCCGAGCTGACCGGTGTCGACCACCAGGCTGTCGGCGATCTCCGGCAGCCGCTCCACCACCCGGTAGAACTCGCTGGTCCCCATCCGCACGCCGCCCCGGTTCAAGGTGGCGTCCGACCGGCCGAAGATGACGCA
>DATINY010000434.1:0-11307 GCA_035473755.1 Streptosporangiaceae bacterium | reverse complement strand
CCGGCCTTCCGCGGCATGTACTGGACGCCACCGCAGCAGCTCGCGCACGCGACCGTGAACGGCGCACCGCTGCGCACGGGCGACCTGTTCGCGTCCGGCACGGTCTCCGGGCCCGGCCCGGATGAGCGCGGCTGCCTGCTGGAGTTGACCTGGGACGGGACCCGGCCACTCGCGCTGCCCGGCGGCGCCACGCGGGCCTACCTCGAGGACGGCGATGTGGTGCGGATCACCGCCACCGCCCCGGGCGCCGACGGGACGACGATCGGCTTCGGCGCGGTGGAGGGGCGGGTCGCAGGGGGGTGAGCCGGTGGACAACCATGAGCGGTTCGGTTGTCCACCCCTCCGGGAGCAGCGATCCGAACTGCTAATGACCGCCCATCACCAAGGCGGTCGCGATCGCGGCGATGCCCTCGCCGCGGCCGGTCAGGCCCAGGCCGTCGGTGGTGGTGCCGGACACGGTGACCGGGGCGCCGCCCAGCGCCTCGGACAGCACCTTCTCCGCCTCGGCGCGCCGGGGCGCGATCCGCGGGCGGTTGCCGATGACGCAGATGGCGACGTTGCCGACCACGAAACCGGCGCTGGAGAGCAGGGCGGCGGTGGCGCGCAGCAGGCCGGTCCCGGCGGCGCCCGCCCGGGCCGGGTCGTCGGTGCCGAACACCGCACCCAGGTCACCCAGAGCCGCCGCCGACAGCAGGGCATCGCAGGCGGCGTGCGCCGCCACGTCCCCATCGGAGTGCCCGGCCAGGCCGTCCTCTCCCGGCCACAGGAGCCCGGCCAGGTAGAGCGGCCGCCCCGGCTGCAGCGGATGGACGTCGGTCCCGACGCCTACCCGGGGCAGATCACCGGCCATGCCAGGGCCACGCAGATGTCAGCGGCGGCAGGTCAGGACGCCAGGATCTCGTCGAGCAGCGCCTCGGCCTTGTCCTCGTTGGTCTTCTCGGCCAGCGCCAGCTCGCTCACCAGGATCTGCCGGGCCTTGGCCAGCATCCGCTTCTCGCCCGCCGACAGCCCGCGCTCACGGTCCCTGCGCCACAGGTCCCGGACGACCTCGGCCACCTTGTTCACATCGCCGGAGGCGAGCTTCTCCAGGTTGGCCTTGTACCGCCGCGACCAGTTGGTCGGCTCCTCGGTGTGCGGGGCGCGCAGCACCTCGAACACGCGCTCCAGTCCTTCCTGCCCCACAACGTCGCGCACACCTACCAGTTCGGCATTGTCCGCAGGCACGCGTACGGTCAGATCTCCCTTGTCGACCTTGAGAACCAGATAGGTCCGGTCCTCGCCTTTGATCGAACGGGTCTCGATCTCTTCGATACGGGCAGCCCCATGGTGGGGGTACACGACGGTGTCGCCGACCTTGAAAGTCATGTGGCACATACCCCTTCCGCTGCACCAATCCTACCATGCGCCCAGCGTGCAGGCGGCCGGGATGGGCGGCGAATGTGCAGGTCAAGCGGTCATTTCAGCTATCTGAAAGTGCGATCGCCAGCGTGTTGGGCCGCAGACGGGACCGCCAGGTACGCCGCGCCAGTGACGCGGGGGCCGCCGCTGACCCATACTGGACTGAACGTGGCCGCTCATGCCGGAGAGATGCGCGTGAACATTGGCGGCGACCCGGGACGGGACGATTACGGCCTGCCACCGGTCGACATCGAGGTCCCCGACGACGCCCGGGAACTCGATCGCGACGTGCAGGCCTACCGTCGTGAGCTCCGCGCGCTGCGCTGGCGCCGCCGCACCCGCTGGCTGGTGGTGCCGCTGGGCCGCGACGGCATGGTGCTGCCGCTGCTGGCCGGCTGCCTGGCGCTGACGCTGCTGGCCGGGACACTGCTCACCGTGTTCAGCGGCGAGCGGATGACCCCGCCGTCGCTGGGCCGGTCCGGCCGTCAGCTCCCCGACGCGATCGTCCTGGTCGGCGGCACGCAGGCGCCGCTGAGCAGCCTGCGCGGGTCGGTGCTGGCGCTGGTCCCGCCCGGCTGCCGGTGCACCCCGCACCTGCGCCAGCTCGCATCCGAGGCGAACCGCGCGGGGGCGACGCTCTACATCGTCGGGACGCAGGGCGTCCCGGTCGCCGAGGTGGCCCGGCAGACCGGCCTGGCCGCGACGCACGCGGTCGAGGACACCGAGGGCGTGCTCAGCGATACCTACCATCCGGCCACCCTGACGGCCGTCCTGGTCGACGTGGACGGCTCGGTCGCCGTGGTCGCCCACGACCGGGGGAAGGGCTTCCACCTGACGGACCAGATGCACTCGCTCGTCCCGCATCCGGGCGGCACCGGCACGGCCAGTGTCGCGGCCGGCCCCGCAGGCGGCTAGCACCACCCCGCCCGGTACGCTGTCCGGCGTCCACTACCCCGCGTCGGACTTCTTGACACGGAGGAGAGCACGCCGTGATCCTCAGCAGCCGGGCAGCGCCGTTGCGCGTCCTCGCCATGGTGGTGGCGGCCGCCGTGGCGCCCGTGATCGCCGGATGTGAAGCCGGGTTCAACGCTCCCACCCAGCAGTGGCATCAGCCGGCCGCGGGGGCGTCGGCGGTGGTGAACAACGTGCTCCGGATCAACAACGTGTTCGTGCTCGGCGCGGCGCCGGCCTTCTCTCTCCCGCGCGGCGGCTCGGCGGGCCTGTTCCTGGCCATCACCAACGAGGGCGCCGCCCCCGACCGGCTGATCGGGGTCACCGCCCCGGGCACGGCCGCGGCGGTGCAGCTGCCGGCCGGAGGCGTCCGCCTGGCCGGCCAGCAGCAGGTGCTCCTCTCGGGCCCGGCCCCGCGGGTGATCCTGCGCCGCCTCATCCGGTCGGTCAACGGCGGCCAGCACATCCTGGTGGTGCTGCACTTCGTGCGGGCGGGCAACGTGACCATGGCGGTGCCGGTCATGCCGCGTGCCCAGTGGTTCTCCACCTTCTCGCCGGCGCCGCTGCTGGTCAGCCCCTCGCCATCCCCGACCGGGACCGCGTCGCCGTCCCCGTCCGGTACCTCGCCCTCCCCGTCGCCGTCCGCCACCGGCTGAGCGGGGGGAGGGCTCCGGTCAGCCGACCGGCTCGAACTTGTAACCGAGCCCGCGGACCGTGATGATGTGCCGGGGATTGCCGGGGTCGGTCTCGACCTTCGCCCGCAGCCGCTTGATGTGGACGTCGAGCGTCTTGGTGTCGCCGACGTAGTCCGCGCCCCAGACCCGGTCGATCAGCTGCATCCTGGTCAGCACCCGCCCGGCGTTGCGCAGCAGCACCTCCAGCAGCTCGAACTCCTTGAGCGGCAGCTGGGCCTGCTCGCCGCGCACGGTCACCACGTGCCGGTCGACGTCCATCCGCACCGGCCCCGACTCCATGACCGCCGCGCCGGCCTCGTCCGGCTCGCCCCGCCGCCGCAGCACGGCCCGCATCCGGGCGACCAGCTCGCGGGACGAGAACGGCTTGGTGACGTAGTCGTCGGCGCCCAGTTCCAGGCCGACGACCTTGTCGATCTCACTGTCCTTGGCCGTGAGCATGATCACTGGCACGTTGGACCGCTCGCGCAGCGTCCGGCAGACCTCGCTCCCGGGCAGGCCGGGCAGCATCAGGTCGAGCAGTACGAGGTCGGCACCGTTGCGGTCGAAGGCCTCGATCGCGTCCGGCCCGGTCGGGCAGACCGCTACCTCGAAGCCTTCCTTGCGCAGCATGTAGGAGAGCGCGTCGCTGAACGATTCCTCGTCCTCGACCACCAGCACGCGTGTCACTTGACTGCCTCCCTGGCAGGTTGGGCGAGGCCAGCGGCAGGGCTGCCGTCGGCGGCCGGCGTTTTCCTGATCGCGGGCAGGCGCAGGGTGAAGGTGGACCCCACGCCCTCCTTGCTCCAGACCGTCACCTTGCCCCCGTGGGCGGCCACCACATGCTTGACGATCGCCAGCCCCAGGCCCGTCCCGCCGGTGGCGCGGGACCGGGCGGGATCCACCCGGTAGAACCGCTCGAAGATCCGCTCCAGATCCCGCTCCGGGATGCCGATGCCCTGATCGGCGATGCTGATCTGGGCCGCGTTGACGCCGTCCCGGGTCGCCGAGACCACCACCCGGGTCTTCTCCGGGCTGTAGGCGACCGCGTTCTCCACCAGGTTCCGCAACGCCGTGACCAGCAGGTCCTCGTCGCCGAGCACGGCGAGTCCCTCGTCGCAGCTCTCCGCGAGCTCGATGCCGCGGGCACTGGCCTTCATCCGGCACCGGTCGAGGACCTCGGCCACCACCGCGCCGAGGGCGACCGGATTCGGGTCGGGAACGGGCTCGGCCGCCTGGATCCTGGACAGGGTGATCAGGTCCTGGACCAGGTAGGTGAGCCGCGACGCCTCCTGCCGCATCCGGCTGGCGAACCGGCGTACCGCCTCCGGGTCGTCGGCCGCCTCCTCCATGGTCTCGGCGAGCAGAGCGAGCGCGCCGACCGGCGTCTTCAGCTCGTGGCTGATGTTGGCGACGAAGTCCCGCCGGACCTCCTCCACCCGCCGGCTCTCCGTCTGGTCCTCGGCGAGCAGCAGAATCAGGCCGCCACCGCCGAGGGCGGCGCCGAGCGGCGCCACCCGCACCGCGAAGCTGGTCCGCCTGCCGCCGAACGCGCTCCCGGACACCTCGATCTCGCCCTCGCGGATCTCCCCGTCCCGGCGGACCTGGCGGGCGAGCGCGAGGAGCTCCCCCATCATGAGCTGGTCGCCCTTGACCAGGCCGAAGGAGCGGGCCGCCGCGCTGGCCCGCAGCACGCGATCGTGGTTGTCGAGCACCACGGCCGAGGAGGAGAGCACCGACAGCACCGACGCGATACCGGGCGGGAGACGGGGCGCCGCCTGCCGCGGCCTGGTATCGCCGAGCTCGGCGTCAGGCAGCCCGCGGTTGATCACCGGCCGGCCCCCAGGGTCATGCCGCACACGGGCGTGTGGCCGTGGCACCACGCGTCACCTGCATGCTCACGCTTCGATGGTATGCGCACTAAGCGCAGAACGCTCCTGACCCAGCTCATGGCCGTCACGCTGTTCCTCACTTATTCATACATGTGTCGGTAAACAGACTTGCCTCATTACCCCAGCCGCAACCGGTTGCGCGCCGCCGGGGCGGCCGTCAGCGCCCCTGGGCGCGGACGGCCTCGGCGGCCACGGCCGCCGCCTCGGGGTCGAGGTAACGGCCGCCGGCCAGCTTCGGCCGGAAGTCGGCGTCCAGCTCGTAGACGAGTGGGATGCCGGTCGGGATGTTGAGCTCGGCGATCTGCGCGTCCCCGATCCCGTCCAGGTGCTTGACCAGCGCGCGCAGCGAGTTGCCGTGCGCGACGACCAGGGGGGTCCGCCCCGCGGCCAGGTCGGGGACCAGCGCGTCGTACCAGTAGGGCAGCATGCGCTGCAGCACGTCCTTGAGGCACTCGGTGCGGGGCCGCAGCTCGTAGGGAAGATGGGCGTACCGGGGATCGTGGGCCTGCGACAGCGGGTCATCATCGGCGAGCGGCGGCGGCGGCACATCGTAGGAACGCCGCCAGAGCATGAACCGCTCGTCCCCGAACTCCTGCCGGGTCTGGGCCTTGTTCTTGCCCTGGAGCGCGCCGTAGTGCCGCTCGTTGAGCCGCCACGACCTGGTGACCGGGAGCCAGAGCAGGCCCGCCGCCTCCAGCGAGAGGTGGGCGGTCTGGATGGCACGGGTCAGCACCGAGGTGTGGACGACGTCGGGCCGCAGGCCGGAGTCACGCAGCAGCGTGCCGCCCGCGATGGCCTCCGCGGCGCCCTGGCCGGACAGCCCGACGTCCACCCAGCCGGTGAACAGGCCCTCCGCGTTCCAGGTGCTCTCTCCATGCCGCAGCAGGACCAGAGACGTCATGGCGGGAGCCTATCCGCCACGCCGGCGGCCGGGAACACGGCGCCGGCCGGCGTGGTTCCCTTACCGGAGGTGTATGCCCGTGCCGCGACGCTACCCCCGGCGGATCGCGACCATCAGCGTTCATACCTCGCCGCTCGAGCAGCCAGGCACCGGCGACGCCGGCGGCCTGAACGTGTATGTGGTCGAAGTCGCCAAGCGGATGGCGGCCCGCGGCGTCGAGGTGGACATCTTCACCCGCGCGGTGACGCGGGACGCGCCCCCGGTCGCCGAGCTCGTGCCCGGTGTGCTCGTCCGGCACGTGCCGGCCGGGCCGTTCGAGGATCTCGACAAGAGCGACCTGCCCGCCCAGCTGTGCCACTTCACCTTCGAGGTGATGCGGACCGAGGCGGCCTACGCCCCGGGCCGGTATGACCTGGTACACGGGCATTACTGGCTCTCCGGCCACGTCGGCGCGGTCGCCAAGGAGCGGTGGGGCGTGCCGCTGGTGCAGTCGATGCACACCCTGGGCCGGGTGAAGAACGCGGCGCTGGCGCACGGCGACGCCGCCGAGCCGACCGGGCGGCTGCGCGGCGAGGCCGACGTGGTGGCCGCCGCCGACCGGCTGGTCGCCAACACCGATGAGGAGGCCCGGCAGCTCGCCGGTCTCTACGGGGCCGACCCGGCCAAGATCTGGACCGTCAACCCCGGCGTCGACCTGTCGGTCTTCCGGCCGGGGCCGGCGGGGCAGGCCCGGCGCCGGCTCGGCCTGCCCGCCGACGGTCACGTCATCGTCTTCGCGGGCCGGGTCCAGCCGCTCAAGGCGCCGGACGTGGCGCTGCGGGCCGCCGCCGTCCTGGTCCGCGACAACCCGGCCCTGGCCCGGTCCCTGACCGTCGCGTTCATCGGCGGGCCGAGCGGCACCGGGCGCGCGGACCCCGATCAGCTGACCGAACTGGCGAACGCGCTCGGCATCGCCGGCCTGGTGCGGCTGGAGCCACCGTGCCCGCAGGCGGAACTGGCGGACTGGTACCGGGCGGCCACCGTGGTCATGGTGCCGTCCTATTCGGAGTCGTTCGGGCTGGTGGCCGTCGAGGCCCAGGCCTGCGGGACGCCGGTGATCGCCGCGTCCGTCGGCGGGCTGCGCACCGCCGTCCAGAACGGCGTGTCCGGGATCCTCGTGAGCGGGCACGATCCGGCCCGCTACGCCGAGGCGCTTGGCGCGCTGTTCGCCTCCCCCGGCCTGCGGGACCGGCTGGCGCGCGGGGCGGTGGAGCACGCCTCCCGGTTCGGCTGGGGGGTCACCGTCGACCGGCTGCTCACGGTCTACGCCGGGGCGATCAGCACCTCCCTGGCCCCGGGCAGCTACACGCGCACGGCCTGACAGGATGGGTGGCCATGAGCGGCATGGCCCCGGCGGCGGCCCGGTGACCCAGATCCAGGCGCGGGCGGCCAGCGAGATCGAGTCGGCGCTGGCCGGGCTCGGGCTGGCCGCCGAGAGCCCGCAGCCGGGCAGCTACCTGGTGCGGCTGGAAGGCCAGCGCAAGCTGGCCACGATGACCTGGCTGATCGTCGGCGCGCACAGCCTGCATGTGGAGGCGTTCTTCTGCCGCCAGCCGGACGAGGACCACGCCCGCTTCTACCGGTTCCTGCTGGAGCGCAACGGCCGGATGTATGGCGTCCATTTCGCGGTGGACTCCAGCGGCGACGTCTACCTGGTCGGCCGCCTTCCCCTGTCGTCGGTGACCGCCGATGAGATCGACCGGGTACTCGGCTGTGTCCTGACCTACTCGGACGAGAACTTCAACCCCGCGCTGGCCATCGGCTTCGCCTCCTCGATCCGCAAGGAGTGGGCGTGGCGGGTCAAGCGCGGTGAGAGCCTGGCGAACCTGCGCGCGTTCGCGCGGTTCGCCGGCCCGGTGCCGGGTGAGGCCGACGCGGGGACGTCAGGACCTGACCAGGCGTGAGATCGCCTCCGCCGCCTCGTGGACCGACGCCCGTCCCTCGTCCCCGCCCTGGCGGACCGCCTCCGACACACACGCGCCGAGGTGGTCTTCGAGCAGACCGAGCGCGACGGCCTGCAGCGCCCGGGTCACGGCAGAGACCTGGGTGAGCACGTCGATGCAGTAGACGTCCTCCTCCACCATCCGCTGCAAGCCCCGGACCTGGCCCTCGATCCTGCGCAGACGCTTGAGGTAGGCGTCCTTGTCCTGCGTGTAACCGCGCATGCTGCGACAATACGTGCTCGCGGGCCCGGCTGCCGCATCAGCCGGCCGGTGGCGCAGCCGGGCTGCCGCCAGGAGTCCGGGTGGTGATGGGCCGTCGAACATCCTCCGCGGCCGCCCGCGTCTACCATCTCCGCATAGGCGCCCGCCGGGCGGGCCGCCGCTGCCCGGAGGGAGCCGCATGGGACCGCTGCACGGGGTGCGGGTGATCGAGATCGCGAGCCTGGCGCCCGCGCCGTTCGGCTGCATGGTCCTGGCCGACCTGGGCGCCGACGTGGTGCGGGTGGACCGGCCCGACCGCTCAGGCCGGCAGGCCCTCCCCCCGGTCGACCCGCTGTGCCGGAGCCGGCGTTCCATCCGGCTCAACCTCAAGGACCCGGCCGGGGTGGATGTCCTGCTCCGCCTCACCGACGGGGCCGACGTGCTGGTCGAGGCGTTCCGGCCCGGCGTGGCCGAGCGGCTCGGATTCGGGCCGGACGTGTGCGCGGCGCGCAACCCGCGGCTGATCTACGCCCGGATGACCGGGTGGGGCCAGGAAGGCCCGCTCGCGGACACCGCCGGCCACGACATCGACTACATCGCCGTCTCCGGCAGCCTCGACCCGATCGGCCGGGCCGGCGGCGGGCCCGTCCCGCCGCTGAACCTGGTCGGGGACTTCGGCGGCGGCGGGATGCTGCTCGCCGTCGGCGTGCTGGCCGCCCTGCTGGAGCGGGAGCGGTCCGGGCTGGGCCAGGTCGTGGACGCCGCGATGGTGGACGGCTCGGCGCTGCTCGCCTCGTTCCTGTACGGACTGCGGGCGGCCGGGGCGTGGCAGGACGACCGGGGCACGAACGTGCTCGACGGCGGGGCCCCGTTCTACGACACCTACGCCACCGCCGACGGCCGATACATGGCGGTGGGCGCACTGGAGCCGAAGTTCTACGCCGAGCTGCTGGACCGGCTCGGCCTCGACGGGGCCGGCCTGCCCGCCCAGTACGACCGCTCCGGCTGGCCGGAGCTGCGGGCCCGGCTGACCGAGGCCTTCGCCGGGCGTACGCAGGCGCAATGGGTGGAGGTGTTCGCGGGCTCGGACGCGTGCGTGGCCCCGGTGGTCAGCCCCCGGGATGCGCCCGGTCACCCGCACAACGCGGCCCGCAACACCTTCATCGACGTGGGCGGCGTGACCCAGCCTGCGCCCGCGCCCCGGTTCGGCCGCACCGCCTGCGCCCCGCCCTCGCCGCCGGCCCGCCCCGGCGCCGACACCAACGAGGTGCTCGTGGGGCTCGGTTTCAGTGCCGCCGAGATCGCCAGCTTGCGCGACAACGGCGCCGCCATCTGACCGGCCGGCCAGGCCGCCTCCCCGGGCACCGCCGATACGGCGGGGCGGCCTGGCGCCCCGGTCTCAGTGGCGCAGGTCCAGAATCGCCCTTGATCCGGCAAAGTCTCACGAACGCTATCTGTCCCCTTGGATAACGTCGGCGGGATCTAAGCCGATCATCTGCCTCCGGCGGCGGGCAACCCCGCGGCTCAACCCCGGATGCCGCGCCCGACGGGACGGAGCACAGATGCCCTACCGGTCAGATGTCCGCCGCCAGCGGCCGAAGACCCGCCGCTGGCGCCGGATGAGCGGCCGGGCGAGGGCCGCCTACATCGGCTGCATCTGCCTCACGGTGCTCGTGGTGCTGGCGACGCTGGGCGCCTACGCGGCCTACCGGCACCTGTACGGCAACATCAACGTCGTCAACGTCACCGGGCTGACCCAGCGGCCGGTGCACGGCGTGCAGAACATCCTGCTGCTCGGATCGCAGACCAGGAAGGGCCAGGGCCAGGGATTCGGGACCAACCCCAGCCTGGACACCAGCAACTCTGACAACCTGCTGCTGGTCCATCTCGACGCCGGGCACACTCACGCCATCATCCTGTCCATCCCGCGGGACACCATGGTCTACGAGCCTGGCTGCCGGGCACGGCCGGGCGTCGGCACCGGCATCTGGGGGCCGTATCAGTCGGCGATCATCGACGGGGCCATGAATATCGGCGGCCCGTCCTGCGCCGTCAGCACGGTCAAGGACCTCACCGGCGTCGCAATCGACCACTTCGTCATGTTCAACTTCAACTCCTTCCGCGCGATGGTGGACGCGATCGGCGGGGTCGAGGTCTGCGTGCCACCGGGCGGCTATCACGACCCGTTCTCGCGCCTGAACCTCAGCGGCGGCAAGCACCTGCTCACCTACAACCAGGCACTGGCCTACGTGCGCACCCGGCACGGCGTCTCGGCGGAAGGGGACACCGGCGGCGACCTGCCACGGATCATGCTGCAGCAGGCGTTCATCTCCTCGGTCATCCAGAAGGTCAACAGCCAGGGCATCCTGGGCAACTCCGTCCAGCTGCTCAAGATCGCCGACACCGCCACCAGGGCGCTCACCGTGGACCAGGGCCTGGACTCGGTCACCAAGCTGCTCGGGCTGGCCAGGACCCTCGCCCACCTGCGCGCCAGGCACGTCACGCTGATCACGATGCCGACGGTGCCGGATCCCAACCCGGCGGACTCGGGCCGGCTGCTGCCCGAGCAGCCGCAGGACGACGTCATCTTCCAGATGATCACCGACGGCCAGCGGTGGCACGGCCGGCTGCCCACGCTGCCGCCCGCCCAGGTCAAGGTGCGCGTGCTCAACGGGGCGGGCATCGGCGGGCTCGCCGGGCAGACCGCCAGCCGCCTGCGCAAGCTGGGCTTCGACGTCACCGGCACCGGCAACACCGTCGCGGCGAACGCCACCACCGTGAGCTACTCAGGCACCGCACAGGCCGACAGCGCCTACACGCTGATGACGGCACTCCGGGCCACCCCCGCCGCGCAGAACCTGCTGCCGGAGCCTGGCCCGCAGACCGGGGCGGCGGGCCCGGTCACCCTGATCATCGGCTCCGACTGGATGGGCGTGGACCGGCCGGCACCACCGCACCCCGCCGCCCGGGCCGGCCATGCCAGGCCGGGCAAGCGCGCCGCCGGCCGCCAGGGCAGCTCCGGGGCCATCCAGGCCCGCAACGCCGGGACCAGCATCTGCTCCGGCCTGCCCGCGGCGAACCCGAATCCGGGCAGCCCGCCGTGATGTCTGGCTGAGCCCCCCCGGCCACCCGCCGGCTTCCCTGGCTGATGCCATAGGACGGGCACGATCGCGATGGCCGGCGGCCCGCGGCGGGCCGTGACCGCGCTGAACGCGGGACGGCGGGATGATGAACGAATCCCAAACCGCTCACGGGCCGGGGGGTGAGGCAATGCCGGGTTCTCCAGGGAGCCGCTGGTGGGGATCGTTGCG
>DATINY010000433.1:0-10593 GCA_035473755.1 Streptosporangiaceae bacterium | reverse complement strand
GGCTGGGCGAGCGCGGCGCCGATCGCCGAGGCCAGGCCGAGCCCGATCGACTGGTAGGCCTGGGTAAAGCAGAACGCGCGCGCGTCCGGCACGGACAGGAACATGCTCGGGTAGCCCATGAAGTTCCCCGAGTCGACGGCGACCATCCGCTCGGCGGGCAGCAGGTCGTCCAGGGCGATGGTGAGGGTGCGCGGGTCGATCCGCCCCCCGCCGCCCCCGTCCGCGCCCCCGTCCGGGCCGCCTTCCCGGTGCGCGCCGCCGTCGTCCGCGCCGTCGGCATCTGCCGCGCCCTCGGTCCCCTCGTCGGCGTAGGGGACGTCCCGCCAGCGTCCCTCGCGGGCGATACGCGCCTGCAGCTGGGGGGACCGGTACCCGGGACCGCCCTGGCCGGCCAGTGCCGCCACCACGGCCCGGCCCGTCAGGGCGGCGTCGCCCAGCACCGCCAGGTCGACCGGCCGGTGCGCGCCGATCGCGGACGCATCGTCGTCCACCTGCACGACCGTCGTGTCCGGCCCGATGAGCCGGCCGTGGCGCATCGTCCACATGTTGAGCGAGCACCCCCAGCCGACGATCAGGTCGGCCGCGCCGATCAGCTCGGCCGCGAGCGGCGTGGCGAAGCCGCCGCTCACATCGAGGTCCCAGGGATTTCCGCGGAACAGGCCCTTGGCCGCGGCCGAGGTGGCGAGCAGCGCCCCGCACGCATCGGCGAGCCGCTCCAGGTCGGCCCGGGCGTCCGCCACCCGGGCGCCCCGCCCGGCGACGAACACCGGCCGCTGCGCGCTGGCCAGGACGCGGGCCAGTTCGGCCGCGGCCTCCGCCCCGGGCGCGCATGGGCGCAGGGGCGGCGACGGCGGGATCCCCGGCGGGTCACACTGCGCCGCCTGGACGTCGAGCGGCATCGCGAGCACCACCGTGCGGCGCTGGGCCTGCGCGGTGCGGTAGGCCCGGGCCACGTCGGCGACGGCCGAGCCGGCCGAGTGCAGCCGCTCGGCCTGCGCCCCGACCGAGGCGGCGAGCGCTGCCACGTCGATCCGGAAGTTGGATCGCACCGCCGAGCCGGCCACGTCCGCCGCCAGCACCAGCAGCGGCGTCCGGCTCTTGGCCGCCTCGGTGATGCCGGTGAGCGCGTTGGTCAGGCCCGGCCCCTGATGGACCGACACCAGGCCGACCCGGCCGGTCGCCCGCGCCCAGCCGTCGGCCATGCAGGCGGCGCCGCCCTCGTGGCGGGCGGCGACGAACCGGGCACCCCGGGCGATCAGGGCGTTGGTCACGTGGAAGTTGCCGCTGCCCACCACGCCGAACACCGTGTCGGCGCCGAGGCCGGTGAGCACCGCCCCGACCGCCTCGCTGACCAGCATCGCGGCAGCCCGCTCAGGCCCGTTCGACCAGGGCGAGCGCCCGGCACGGGCTGCCCGAGCCGCCGGTGATCGGCAGCGGGGAGACGACGATCATCGCGCCCTGTGGCGGCAGCAGCGCCAGGTTCTGCAGCTGGGTGAGGCCGTACTTGTCCGCCCCCAGCATCGAGGAGTGGCAGGGGAACGGCGGGTCGAACGAGTGGGCCGTCCCGGCGTCGGTGCCGACGGTCTCCACCCCGAACCCGATCGCCGGCGACTCCTGCGCGATCCAGCGGGCACACTCGACCGAGACCCCCGGCGTGTGCGGGCCGGTCTCGTTCGCGTTCAGGAAGGTGTCCTGGTCGTGCGACCGGGTGTCCCAGCCGGTCCGGTACAGCAGCCAGCCTCCCTCGGGCAGCGCGCCGTGCTGGCTCTCCCACTCCTTGATGTGGTCCACCTCCAGCAGGAAGTCCGCGTCGGCGGCGGCCTGCGCGCTGAAGTCGAGCACCGCCGCGGGCGCGATCAGCCTGGTCAGGGGCACCTGCGACACGTCCTGGCCGTCGCGGCCGGTCACCCAGTGGATGGGCGCGTCGAAGTGCGTGCCGGTGTGCTCGCCGGTGCTGATGTCGTTCCAGTACCAGGCCGGGCCCCGCTCGTCATACCGGCTGATCTCCTTCAGGGTGAAGGGCACCGTGTTGCCGAACGGCTCCGGCAGCTGGAGTATCGGCGTCGACGACGAGAGCGGTGCGGTGAGATCGATGACGTCGACCGTGGCGCTGCGGATCGCCTCGGCGAGGGCGCTGAGCACGGACATGAGGGCTCCTGTCCCGGTCCCCGGCCATAAGCCGGACATGGCTGGATAAGTAACGCTGGCCCTGCCGTTTTATCACCCGTCACGTCCCGCGAGAAGGATGTTATATTTGTAACATGCCTAGGAAGCCCGCGAAGAAAGCAGTGCTCAACGTCACCATCGACGAGCACCTCGCCGCGGAAGCACGGCTTACGGCGGCGCTGACCAACACCACCATCTCCAGCGTGGTCGAGCGGGCGCTCGCCGAGCAGCTGAAGTGGGAGCGGATCCGCCGGGACGGCCTGAAGGCAATCGACGAGTACTACCAGGAGCACGGGTACCCGACCGAGGAGGAGATGGCGGAGGCTGCGGCCCAGGTCGCCGAGGAGGAGCGCCTCATCGACGAGGCGCACGCGGCCATGGAGGCGGAGCGCCGCAGCCGCTACCGCACCCGTGACAAGACGCCGGGCGCCCCCGCTGCCTCTCGCCGTGCCCCGGGCACCGCGTGAGTAAGCGCTTCGTATACGACAGCGGCGCGCTCATCGCGATCGACAAACGCGACGGTGCCGCGCTGAGGCGCCATGAGTCCCGGCTCGGGCGGGGCCACGAGGTGATCGTGCCGGCGCCCGTGGCCGCTCAGGTGGTGCGCGATCCGCGCCGGCAGGCGCGGCTGATGCTCGCCCTGCGCGGCTGTGACGTCGTGCCCTTCGCGCCCGATCAGGTCACTCCGGTCGGAACGCTGCTCGCCGGGGCGGGCACATCAGACGTCGTCGACGGCCTGGTGGCCATCACCGCCGCCCAGGCCGAGGCGGCGGTGGTGACCACCGACGGTGGCGATATCGCGCACCTGCTCAAGACGCTTGGCGTGCGGGTGCCGGTGCTGGCGCCGTAGGGGCACCCCCCGGCGCCCAGGCTTACAGGCCGGCGACGGCGGGGATCACCTCGCTGCCGATGATCTCCAGCGGAGACACGTCCCAGGTTCCTATCACCCCGCCGATCGCGGCCTGGAAGCCCAGCTCCGCGAGCCCGCCGAGCTGGTCGACGACCTCGCCGGCCTTCTCGCCCTTCTCTCCGACGTCGAACAGGAAGTAGCAGGTCTTGGTGATGTCGTCGTAGTCGCGGCCCTCGGCGTCGCAGTGGGCGCGCAGGACATCGAGCTTGCGGGCGACCTCGGGACTGGGGAACAGGTTGCACGCCTGGGCGTAGCGGGCCACCAGCCGCAGCGTCTTGCGCTCACCCGACCCCCCGATGAGGATCGGCGGGTGCGGGGAGGACAGCGCCTGCGGCGAGTTGAGCGGCCGCTCCAGCTGGTAGTGCCGGCCGTGGTAGGGGCTCTCGTCGCCGCGCCACATCTGCAGGCAGATCTGGAGCGTTTCCTCCATCCGCTCGAACCGCTCGGCGACCGGCGGGAACGGGATGCCGAGCCCGCGGGATTCCTCCTCGTTCCAGGCCGCCCCGATGCCGAGCCAGGCCCGGCCGCCGGACAGCACGTCGAGCGTGGTGACGATCTTGGCGAGCATCCCGGGTGAGCGGTAGACGGCGCCGGTCACCAGGGTGAGCAGCTTGGCCCGGGAGGTGCATCCGGCCAGGTACCCAAGCGTCGTGTAGGCCTCGAGCATCTCCCGTTCCGGCGGGCCGATCGCCCCGATCTGGAAGAAATGATCCATCACGGCGATGAACTCGAAACCGGCGTCATCCGCCGTGCGGGCCACCGTGGCCAGGTCTGCGCCGAGCCGCGCGGGGCCGGCCGGGGTGGTGAAATCTGGGATCTGCAGGCCAATCTTCACGCGCCACCTCCACCGAAGAGGCTTTCATACCCGGGGCTCCCGCCGTGGCCCGGGACGGGCCGGTTCACCGATTTCGCTCTCGGCGATGGCATCGTCCCCCGGCCCGCGACCGGCCCGGACCGGGCCGGTTACCGCATCCGGTCACGCAGAATGGGGAGATGAGCGCACCCGTGCTGAAGGCCGAGACCCTGGTGACCACCGACGGTGTGCCGATCGACGCCATTCACCTGCCGGGCGGCCGCGAGCTGGCGATCGTCATGGCGCACGGCTTCACGCTGTCGTGGTCGCGGCCGTTCGTCTGGAAGGTGGCCAAGCGGCTGAACCAGTCGGGCGGCGTGGTCACCTTCGACTTCCGCGGGCACGGCCGGTCCGGTGGGCTGTCCACCATGGGCGACCGCGAGATCAACGACCTGGACGTGGCGGTGGCCTACGCGCGGGAGCTGGGCTACCGCCGGGTCGCCGCGGTCGGTTTCTCGATGGGCGCCTCGGTCGTGGTGCGTTATGCGGGCCTGGTCGGCGGCCTCGACGCGGCGGTCTCGGTAAGCGGGCCCGGGCGCTGGTATTACCGCGGCACCAAGCCGATGCGCCGGGTCCACTGGGCGGTCGAGCGCCGCACCGGCCGCCTGGTCACCCGCACCTGGCTCAAGACCCGGGTGAGCCCGGCCGGGTGGGATCCCGTGCCGGTACCCCCGGCCGAGGCGGCGGCGCAGATCGCGCCGACCCCCTTCCTGGTCGTCCACGGCGATCAGGACGTCTACTTCCCGGTGGACCACGCGCACCAGCTCTACGAGGCGGCCGGGGACCCCAAGGAGCTGTGGGTCATCCCCGGGTTCGGCCACGCCGAGCGGGGCGTGGACAAGGCCCTGACCGACCGGATCGGCCGCTGGGTCGAGCAAGCGGCGAAGTCCCCGGACGTGCTGGCGGGCGGGCCGCCGGCCGGCGACCGGCCATCCTCCGAGCCGGCCGGCTGCGTCGACCCGGTGTAGTGCGCTAGTCGCGCAGGCTGGTACCGGTCTCCGGGTCGAAGAAGTGGAGTGCGGCCAGGTCCACCTGCACCCGCGCCCGCTCGCCCACCTGCAGCGTGGTGCGGGGATCCATGCGCGCCACGATCGTCGCGGCCAGCGCGGAAGGCACCGGTCCGGCCGGTGCTGCGGGCGGCGCCGCGCCGGGCCGGTCCGCGGTGGGCGCCTCGCTGGGCGGGTCCGCGATCTGAGCCGGGCCCGTGCCCGCAGCACTCTCCGTTCCCGCCGCGACCCCCGCGCCCACGCCCGCCGCGATCCCGTCCGCGTCCATCTCGTCGCCGCCGAGGCCCGCCGGGTGCAGCGGCGCCACGCCCACGGCGCAGTGCAGGTCCACCTCGGAGCCGAGTTCCTCGCGCAGCTCCACCGTCACCTCGATTACCGACCCGGGGGCGGCGTCCCGGGCCAGCAAGGCGTCCTCCAGGTGTTCTGGCCGGATGCCGGCCACCACCTTCCGGCCGAGGTAGCGCTCCAGGGCCGGGTGTTCCCGGACCACCTTTTCCCCGATGGCGAGCCGGTGCGGCCCGAAGCACACCTGCGGGCCGCCGTCGCCGCGCTCCACGCTCGCCTCGATCAGGTTCATGGCCGGTGAGCCGATGAACGAGGCCACGAAGAGGTTGGCCGGGCGCAGGTAGAGCTCCTGCGGCGGCGCCACCTGCTGCAGCTCCCCGTGCCGGATCACCGCCACCCGGCTGCCCAGGGTCATCGCCTCGGTCTGGTCGTGGGTGACGTAGATGGTGGTCACCCCGAGCGAGCGCTGGAGCCGGGCGATCTCGGCCCGCATCTGCACCCGCAGCTTGGCGTCGAGGTTGGACAGCGGCTCGTCCATCAGGAACGCCTGGGGCTGCCGCACGATCGCCCGGCCCATCGCCACCCGCTGCCGCTGCCCGCCCGACAGCTGCCGCGGCTTGCGCTCCAGCAGCGGCTCGAGCTCCAGGACGCGCGCCGCCTCGGCGACCCGGCGCGTGATCTCGTTCTTGCTGCTCCCGCCGCGGTACTTGAGGCTGAACGCCATGTTCTGGCGCACGGTCAGGTGGGGGTAGAGCGCATAGCTCTGGAACACCATGGCGATGTCCCGGTCCCGCGGCTCCATGTCGTTGACCGGCCGGTCGCCGATGAAGATGGTGCCCGCGGTGACCTCCTCCAGGCCGGCCACCAGGCGCAGCGCCGTGGTCTTGCCGCACCCGGACGGGCCGACGAGCACCATCAGCTCCCCGTCGGCGATCGACAGGTCCAGCGACCTGACCGCGGTCGTCCCGTCCGGGAACTGCTTGGTGATGCCATCCAGCACGATCGTCGCCACCGCTGCTCCTTAGCCCGCCAACACCCCGGTCAGCCCGCGAACACCCCGGCCGGCAGCCCGGCGGCCCCCGGCCGGGTCCGCAGCAGGTGGCCCGCCAGCGGCTCGGCCGCCCGCTGCTGCTCGTCCATCCCCTGCCAGGCGGTGGTCAGGTACAGATCCGATAGGCCGGGACCGCCGAACGCGGGGCAGGTGGGCTGGGACACCGGGACCGGGAGGGTGGCCAGCAGGCCACCGGTGGGGGAGTACCGGCGCACCTCACCCCCGCCCCACATCGCCACCCACAGGCATCCCTCGGAGTCGACCACCAGCCCGTCCGGCACCACGTTCCCGGCCGGGAACCGAATGAGGTCGTAGGGCTCCCAGCCGATGCGCCCGGTGTCGGTCTCGTAGTCGAACGCCCGCACCCGCGGCTCGGGCTCGCCGGAGTCGATGAAGTAGAGGATGGCGCCGTCGGGACTCCAGCCGAGCCCGTTCGACTCGGTGACCCCCTCCAGCACGGTGGTGATGGTTCCGTCCGGGTCGAGGCGGTACAGCGCCCCACCGCCGGGCCGGACATCATGGGCGACCGTCCCGGCCCAGAACCGCCCCGCCGGGTCGCACGCGCCGTCGTTGAAGCGGACGTCCTCCTGCATGCCGTCCGGGCGCCACGGTCCGGCCTCGCTGCTCCCGTCCGGGCCGGCCAGCCGGAAACCGTCGGCCGCGGCGAGCACATAGCCGCCCGAGCCGCGGTGGGCCGCGGCGCCGATCGGGATCGGCCGCCCGTCCGCCGACAGCTCGATCACCACGTCGTTCCCCTCGCCGGGGGTGTACCGGTGCAGCCGCCCGGCGTTGATGTCGACCCAGGTCAGGCACGACAGGCTGGGATCCCAGACCGGCCGCTCACCCAGCTCGGCGCTCGCCGCGACCACCACCTCCCACGGCGGCGGCTGGGCAGGCTCCCACGGCGGTTCCTGCGGCCGCGCCGGGCCCGGGTCGTCGGTCTGGTCGCTCATGGGTTCGTCCCTCGGGTTGTGGTCACCTATTTCCCCATCCCCAGCGTGAGGCCCCGGACCAGATAACGCTGGAAGATGAGGTAGACGATGATGGCGGGCACCGCGCTGACGAATGAGCCGGCCATCAGCACCGGGATGCTCGTGGTCCGGCCCGCCGACAGCGCGGCCAGCCCGACCGTGATCGTCCGCTGCTGCGGGTTCTGCAGGAACAGCAGCCCGACCAGGAGATCGTCCCAGATCTGGATGAACTGGAGCACGGTCACGGTGGCGATGGCCGGCCAGGACAGGGGCACCGCGATCCGCAGGAAGGTCCGGACGTACCCGAGCCCGTCCATGACGGCGGCCTCGATCATGTCGTCGGAGATCCCCCGGTAGTACGTGGCCATCAGGAACGTCGCGAAGGGTATCCCGAGCGCGACGTAGACCAGGATGGCGCCGAGGTAGGTGTTGATGAGGCCGAGCTTCCCGAGGTTGACGTACTCGGGGATGATGATCGACTGCAGCGGGACCATGAGCGCGGCGACGACGCCGAGGAAGACGAAGCCACTGGCCCGGTAGCGGAGCTTGGCGAACGCGAACCCGGCGCTGGTGGCGACGATCAGGATGAGCGCGATGGCGGTCACGCAGATGATGGTCGAGTTGGCCAGCTCCCGCCATACCGGCAGCTCGGTGAAGAGCTGCCGCCAGCTCACCGCGGAATGCCCGGTCTGCTGCTCGAACTGCGCCTGGGTGCGGGACGCGTTGTTGAGCATGTAATAGAACGGGTAGAGCATCACGACCGCGACCACGGCCATCAGCGTGAACAGCGTGGCCGACCGCAGCCGCCGGCGGGCCGCCGTGGCGGGGGAGCGGCCCGGCGCCGCCTCGGCCGTCGCCACCGCTACCACCCCTCCCCGTCCTCGGACCGGATCAGCCGGAGCTGGACCAGGCCCACGATGATCATGATGACGAACAGGATGATCCCGTACAGGGCGCCGGTCCCGAACTGGCCCTGCGAGAAGGCGGTCTGGTAGACGAAGAACTCCAGGGTGGTGGTGCCGAACCCGGGCCCGCCGTTGGTCATCACGAAGATCAGGCTGAACAGCGCCGAGAACGCGCTGATGACCGTGATCACAAATGAGAACTGGATGAACCGCTTGAGCAGCGGCACGGTGACCCGGGAGAAGATCTGCCAGCGGCTCAGCCCGTCCACCCGGGCCGCCTCGATCAGCGTCTGGTCCAGGGTGGCCATCCCGGTCAGGAAGATGATGATGTTCGTCCCGAGCATGGACCAGATGAACGTGATCGCCACCGCGGCCAGGGCGCTGTACTCACCGGCCAGCATGTCGGTCTGCAGCGCCGCCAGCCCGATAGCGGCGAGCATCTTGTTCATCAGCCCGTTCAGGGCGAAGAACTGCACCGCGACCATCCCGATGACCACCCAGGAGATGGCGGTGGGCAGGAAGTAGACCGACCGGAAGAAGCGCCAGCCGCGCACGTGCTCGTGCAGCAGCGCGGCGATCGCGAGCGGGATGCCGATGGCGAACGGGATGGACAGCAGCAGCAGCGCGTTGTTCTCGATCACCCGCCAGAAGATCGGGTCGGTGAGCGCGGTGACGTACGCGCTCGGCCCGATCCAGGTCGCGGTGATCCCGTCCCAGGTGGTCATCGAGTAGTAGACGGCCTGCCCGATCGGGAGCCCGAGCAGGGCGACCACCACGATCACCGCGGGCAGGCTCAGCAGGATGCCCGCCCGGCGCCGGCGGCGGGCCAGCCGGCCGGAGCCCGCGCGCCCGCCGCGCCTGCCGCCACGCCCGCGCCGGGCCAGCGCCGACTCGGCGGCCGCCTCCTCGGCGGCCTGGATCGCGCTCATCTGGCCTCCTCCCCGGCGCTCACCTGGCCCCGTCCCTGGTGGTCACCTGCCGCCTTCCTATCGCTCACCCGGCTCCCTCTACCCGTCCGGGGTCCCGGTGCGGCGGCAGCCGCCGCCGCACCGGGACGGTTCAGCGCTACTACGGGTAACTCGTGCCGCGGCTGGCGGTCGGCAGCTGGCCAAACGTGGTCTGCATGTTCTGCAGCGCCGAACCGGGTGCCATGGAGCCGTTGAGCACCGACGGCAGGACCTTGCTGCCGGTGGTGACCACCTCGGGCTGGACCACGTTGTCCAGCATCGGGTACACCGTCAGGTGGTCCTGGCTGACGAAGTTGAGCATCTGCTGGTTGACCGGGTTGCTGGTCGAGGTGCCCTTGATGGCCGGGATCAGCCCCGCGGCGTTGATGATCTTCGCGGCGGCGGGGGTGGTCATGAACGTCAGGAACTGCAGCGCCTGGGTGGGGTGCTTGGCGTAGTTGGTCATCGACAGGCCGTCGCCCGCGAAGTCCACGACGCCCTTGATGGGGGCGTTGGAGAACGGCGGGACGAACGCGGCGACCTTGTCACCCAGGGCGTCGGTGAACTTCTGGGTGTCCCAGGTGCCATCGATCATCATCGCGGCCTTGCCCGTCTCGAAGTCGCCCAGGTTGTTGGTCTTGGTCAGCACGTCGCTGTTGGTGCAGCCGGCGCTCTTCAGCTTGGCCCACGTGCTGAGCTGGGCGGAGACCGTCGGCGACGTCCACGGGATCTGCCCGTTGTACAGCTTCTGCCATTCGGTCACCGGATACGAGCCGATCATCATGTAGCTCATGTCGTACCACGGGTAGAACTCGGCCCCCAGCGGCTGGCCGCCGTTGCCGTAGGTCAGCGGCGTGTAGCCGGCGGCCTTGAGCTTCTTGCACGCGGCGAACAGCTGGCTCCAGTCGGTCGGCACCGCGCCCACCCCGGCCTTGGCGAAGGCGGCTTTGTTGTAGAAGCCGATGTAGAACTGGTTCTCCAGCGGGATCACGTACGGCCCGTTGGACGGGTTGAAGTCGTTCGACGTCCACTTGAGCGCGTCAGGATCGATCCGCGCCAGCGCGGATGCCGGGACCTTCCCCTGCAGGTTGGTGAGGAAGTCCTTGTACTGCAGGGTGAACAGCCCGGTCCACATGACCGCCAGGTCGGGGCCGGTCTTGGACACCGCGGCCGCCTGGAGCAGCGCGAAATAGTTGGTAGCCGGCTGGCTGACCACGTTGACGGTGACGTTCGGGTGCAGCTTGTGGAACGCCACGGCCAGGTTCTTCAGCGCGGTCGCGTTCTGCTCGGTGCCGTAGTTGTGCCAGATGGTGAGGGTGACCGGGCCCGATGTGGAGCTGGAGCTTGTCCCCCCACTGCTGCTGCATGCGGTGGCGACGATGGCCGCCACGGCCACCCCCGCCACCAGAATCCATCGCCTCACGGCTTTCTCCCTTCGATGACATCCCGCATGTGAATCACTGAGGTCAGGACCTTCCGACGACCGGCTCAACGAACC
>DATINY010000432.1:0-11938 GCA_035473755.1 Streptosporangiaceae bacterium | reverse complement strand
CACCCGGTCATCCGCAGCTTCGAGCCGGGGGAGGACTGGTTCTGGAGCTTCGCGACCAACGAGTTCTACGAGTCGGGCCCGGCGCTGGCCCCGCCGGACAATCATCCGGCCGACCAGCCGGTCCCCGGCCCGGCCGGCCGGGTGCCGCGCGACTGGCGCAGCCACCTGCACTAACGCATGCCCCGTAGATCTTCAGCCTGCTGCGCGTCCGCCAAGATCTACAGGACACGCCTCAGACGTCAGGGACCGGTCAGCTGCCCGGCCGGCGGCTGGTCGCCGCCTGAATAGCCCAGCGACCGGCTGATGGCCGCCGCCGCCTCCACCACTTCCTTGCCCCACTCCGCCTCGCCGCTGTACTGGAAGCGGCTCAGCGGGATCGCGATGCTCACGCCGGCGGCGACCTCACCGCGGTGATTCATGATCGCCGCGCCGATCCCCATCACATCCCGGTCCCAGCCCATGCGGCAGCTGTACCCCTTGACGTGGACGGCCGCCGCCTGCTCCCGGGCCTTCTCCAGGTCCTCGCTGGTCGGTGCGTCCGTTGCCCGCGCGGCCTCGGCGATCGCCGCCTCCACCTGCTCGTCGGGGCCGCGCGCGAGCATCGCGATGCCCGCCGAGCTGGCCACCATGGGAAAGACCGTGCCCAGCGGGATGATGGTGCGGACGTTGCGGCGGGAGTCGACCCGCTCGATGGCCACCACCCGGTAGGACCCGGTCGGCACGAACAGGTGGGCCGTCTCGCCGGCGGCATCGCGCAACTGCTGCATGGCCGGGAGCGCGGACTCGCGCAGGTCGTCCTCGCTGCCCGAGCGCAGCACCACCGACCGGGCCCGGGACGTCAGCGCCCACCGGGTGAGGTCCCCGTCGACCGGGCGCAGCCATCCGGCCTCGGCCAGCGTCTCCAGGCTCCGCTGAACCGTCGACTTGGGCAGCCCGAGCAGCGGCGTCAGCTCGCCCACCCGGACGGGCTGGTGTTCGGCGACCGCCTCAAGCACCTGGAGGCTCCTGAGCACGCTCTGCATCGCCATGGATGGCACGCCTCACTTCCGTGCGGCACCGGGGCTGGGGTATCCCGGCAGATCTTCATCATGCCCGACGGGCACCCGCCCGTGCCGGTGACTGGGTGCATGTCCGCCCGCCGCCTGGGCATGCGCGGCCCGCACGACTCAGCCATGCTTGGTCATGGATATGTGCCGGTTTGGACAAGGAGTCCCAAGATGATCATCGACTGCGCTCACTACAAGGACGGCGTCCGGCGCGACGAGGGCGCGGTGGCGCTGGAGGAGGCGGCGGCCAGGACCACCCAGGGTGGCTTCGTGTGGCTGGGACTGTTCGAGCCGGGGCCGGGGGAGCTGGCTCAGGTAAGCGAGACCTTCGGGCTGCATGAGCTGGCGGTGGAGGATGCGCAGAACATCCATCTGCGGCCAAAGATCGAGAACTACGACAACGACGTACGGCTGGTCATCCTGCGTACCGCGCGTTACGACGACGACGCGGAAGTGGTCGCCTTCGGCAACATCGCCATCTTCGTCGCGCCGACCTTTGCGATCACGGTGCGGCAGGGCGTGCCGAGCAAGCTGCACGAGGCCAGGCAGCGGCTGGAGCAGCGGCCGGAGCTGCTGACGGCGGGCAGCTCATCCGCGCTCTGGGCGATCCTGGACGAGGTCGTGGACGACTACGCGCCCGTGATCGCCGGGCTCGAGCGCGACGTCGACGAGATCGAGGCCACCGTGTTCTCCGGCAGCGTCGCGCCGACCGAGCGGATCTACTCGCTGCGCAGCGAGGCCACCGATTTCTACCGCGCCGTCCACCCGCTGCTCGCCGTGGTGGCCACGGTGGAGCGCACCGCGCCCAAGAAACTGCGGCCGTACCTGCGTGACGTCCAGGACCACCTGCTCCTGGTCGATGAGGAGGTCGCCGCCCAGCGTGACCTGCTCGGCACCGTGCTGCAGGCGAACATGGCGGTGCTGTCGGTGGAGCAGACGAGGGTCGGCGTCCGGCAGAACGCCACCATCGAGCAGCTCACGGTCCTGGCCACGGTCTTCCTGCCGCTGACCTTCATCACCGGCTTCTTCGGCCAGAATTTCGCCTGGCTCGTCCAGCACATCTCCAGCTACACCGCGTTCATCATCTACGGCCTCGGCGGTCTGCTCATCCCGCTGGCGCTGCTGTTCTGGTGGATGCGGTCCCGCATGCCACACGCGGACACCAGCGCCGCGGCGGGGGAGCCCGCCGGGGCCGGGCGGCGCTAGGCGCGGCAGGCGTCACTCCCGTTCGGCACGCGGCGCGATCTCGTCGATAACCGTTCATCCTGCCCGGTTACGGTGCCGGTGGTTCCATCACGCTTGGCCGCGGATGCCTGCCTCCGCTTCATACAGGGAGTGCCCAGATGATCGTCGACTGCGCTCACTACAAGGACGGCCACAGGATCGACGAGGGCAAGGTGCCGCTGGCGGAGATCTCGGACCGGCGCGCCCAGGGCGGCTTCGTATGGCTGGGCCTGTTCGAGCCGGGGGAGGAGGAGCTAGCCCAGGTCCGCGATACCTTCGGGCTGCATGAGCTGGCGGTGGAGGACGCGCTGACCCTGCACCGGCACCCCAAGATCGTGAGCTACGACGAGGACGTGCACCTGGTTATCGTGCGCACCGCGCGCTACGACGATGCCGCCGAAGAGGTCGACTTCGGCGAGATCAGCGTCTTCGTCGCGCCGACCTTCGTGATCACCGTCCGGCAGGGCGTGGCCACCGACCTAGCCGGGGTCAGGCAGCGGCTGGAGGAGCGGCCGGAGCTGCTGGCCTCGGGCAGCCTGTCGGCGCTCTGGGCGGTGCTGGATGCGGTGGTGGACGCGTACGCGCCCGTCGTACTGGAGGTGGAGCGCGATGTCGACGAGATCGAGGCCATCGTGTTCTCCGGCTCGGTCGCGTCCACCGAGCGGATTTACTCGCTGCGCGGCGAGGCCACCGGCTTCTACCGCGCCGTCCATCCGCTGCTGGCCGTGATCTCGACGGTCGAGCGCACCGTGCCCAAGAAGCTGCGGCCGTATCTGCGCGACGTCCATGACCACCTGATCAGGGTGGACGAGGGGATCGCCGACCAGCGCGAACTCCTCCGGCAGGTGCTGGACGCCAACATGGCGGTGATCTCGGTCGAGCAGACCAGGGTCAGCGTCCAGCAGAACCGCACCATCCAGCAGCTCACCATCCTGGCGACGATCGTCCTGCCGCTGACCTTCATCACCGGCTTCTTCGGCCAGAACTTCGGGTGGCTGGTCGACCACATCAAGAGCTTTCCGGCGTTCATCGTCTACGGCATCGGCGGCCTCGTCGTGCCGCTGGCGCTGCTGATCACGTGGATGAGGCTGCGCATGCCGCACGTGGATACCCGGGCCGCGGTCGGCGAGGCCGCCGGGGCCGGGCATCAGGGGGCGTCGGCCCCGGCTAGCGGATCCAGCGCCGGTAACGGGGGCGGGAGGCCTGCTTCCAGGCCTGGTACGGATGGGCCTGCAGCCGCTCGCGGTCGCAGGCGTCGCGCCCGGACAGCAGGCCGTAGCTGAAGGCGTTCTCACCGGCCAGGTGCGCGCGGGCGCCTGGTCAGCCAGGACACTGCCCGGATCAGCCGGAAGAATGACCGGCAGGAGCTTTCGCCGTATAGGCGCAGAGCTTCGCTGATCATGGCCGACGAGCGGAGCCTGAGATGGACCTCGAGTCCCTGGTTGCCATCGACGTGCACACCCACGCCGAGGTCTCCTCGCGGGGCGGCGCCTCCCTGGACGACACGCTGAACGAGGCGTCCGCCGCCTATTTCAAGGTCGACGCCGCACGCCGGCAGCCGACCCTGGAGCAGATCGCCGCGTACTACCGGGAGCGCGACATGATGGCGGTCGTGTTCACCGTGGACGCCGAGCATGCCACCGGCATCCCGCCGGTGCCGAACGAGGAGGTCGCCGAGGCGGCCGCGGCCAGCGGCGGCGTGCTCATCCCGTTCGCCTCCATCGACCCCCTTCCGGGGCAGGGCCGGGGTGGCGCAGGCGCGCGCGCTGGCCGAACGCTACGGCGTGAAGGGCTTCAAGTTCCACCCCAACGTCCAGGGCTTCTACCCGAACGACCGGATGGCCTACGGCCTGTACGAGGTGATCGAGGAGCTCGGTGGAATCGCGCTGTTCCACACCGGCCAGACCGGCATCGGTGCCGGGGTGCCGGGTGGGGGCGGGATCCGGCTGAAGTACTCCAACCCGCTGTACATCGACGACGTGGCGGCCGATTTCCCCGGCCTGAAGATCATCCTGGCGCATCCGTCCTTCCCCTGGCAGGACGAGGCGCTCAGCATCGCCACCCACAAGCCCGGCGTGTACATCGACCTGTCGGGCTGGTCGCCGAAGTATTTCCCGCCGCAGCTGGTCCAGTACGCCAACACGCTGCTGCAGGACAAGGTCCTGTTCGGCTCGGACTTCCCGCTGCTCACCCCGGATCGCTGGCTCGCCGACTTCGCCGCCCTGCCGATCAAGGACGAGGTAAGACCGAAGATCCTCAAGCGGAACGCGGCCCGCCTGCTGGGCCTGCCGCCCGCCGCCGGACCGTGAGCGCGGCCGGGCGGCCCGCGGTCAGCTGACGGGCTCCCGCTGGCGGAGACGGCCGAGCATCGCCGCGCCGTCCGGGTCGGCGAACCAGCGGGTGTGGCCGATCAGGTAGGCGTCGTAGGCAAGGTCGGCGAGGCCCGGCGAGGCCACCACGCCGGCGAAGTACTCGACCTCGGACAGCGCGTACTCGAGATGGACGACGGGGAGCACCTCGGGCAGCGCGCGGGCCTCGGCCGGGCTCAGCGGCCGCACCGCCTGATAGCCGTCGAGCAGCGCGTCCAAGCCGCCGGTGTCCACCCCGGCCTGGCCCGTCTCGGCCAGATCGAGCCAGCCGATGGTGCTGCGTTCCAGCGCGATTGCCAGGTCGTGCACGGCGAAGGTGCGGTTGGCCAGCCCGAAGTCGAACACCGCCACAACCTCGGCGTCCGGGCCCGCGGAGTCCCAGGTGAGGTTGGACGGGTGCCAGTCACCATGCCCCCACTGCGGTTCCAGCGCGCCCAGCAGCGGCGCGGCGCGGCGGATCACGGGCAGATGCTCCCGGGCGAGGTCGCCGCGCCAGTCGCGGCCGGCCAGGTAGCGGGCGAGGCCGGGCCGCCTGCGGGCGATCGCGTCCACCGCGGCGAGCGGGTCCGCCGCGGTGATGATGTCGCAGGAACTGGTGAGCACCCCTGGTGACCGGGCCGGCCGCCGGAATCCGGCCGCCGCCTGGTGCAGCCGGGCGAGCGCCGCACCCGCGGCGCGGGCATGGCCGGTGCTGACGAACGGGGTCCACGACATCGCGTCCCGGTACAGGTCGATGCCCGGCGCCACCTCGTGCACCTCGTACACGAAGTCGCCTTCTCTCACCACGGTCCGGCCGGCTGGCGTGCGCCAGACCGCTGGCACCGGCAGGCCGCTGGCGCGCAGGTGCGTGGCGAACGCGTGCTCGGCGGCGAGCTGGGCCGCGGAGCGGACGCGCACGTGATGGCGCTTGACGAAGACGGTGCCGGTGCCGGTGCCGACCAGGCCCGCGGCCGACATCGGCCGCGGGCTGCTCCAGGCGACGACGGTTCCGGTGCGCGGCCCGGCACCGGGCCCGGTGCCGGGGGCGGCCAGGTCGTGCCCGGCGGGCAGGCCGTACCGGGCGAGCACCGCGCCCACCTCGTCGCCGGTGAGCGGGGCCCAGGCCGGCTCGACCAGCTCCTTGCCCATGCCGTGCACCAGCCCGGCCGCGGGCCCCGGCCCGGTCATGCGGGCGCCCTCACCGTCACGCCCCGCCCTGGCCCGGGCAGGACGGGTGCGGCAGGTACTTGTCGGTCATGACGGCCGCCGCGTCCGGGGTGTCATGGACCAGCCTGTGCGCCTTCAGCCAGTTCCCGAAGTCCCGCCAGGCCGCCAGGTCGAGACACCCGGTCGGCAGGCCACCGCGCTGGCCGATCAGCTTCAGCGTGTAGGGCACGCTCGCCTGCAGGAACGCCGGGCTGTACTGGCTCACGCCCCGCATGACGGTGGTCGCCGCACCCGGGTTCTTCATCGCGGCGCCGCTGCCGGCGAGGAATGCGGCCACGAACCGCCGGACGGCGCCCGCGTAGCCGGGATCCGAGTGGAGCCTGCTGGTGCTGGCGACCAGCACCAGCTCGTCGTATGGGGGGACCCCCAGCTGGTTCGCGGGGAAATCGGTGGCCTTGCGCTTCATCTCCTGGCTGATCTGGATCGCCTCGACGTTGCGGTACCCGCCGATGATCGAATCGACCTTGCCCGACAGGATCGACGGCACCAGGTTGTAGCCGACGGTCTGGTACGGCACCTGCTTGCGGGTCAGGTGGCAGGTGTGCAGCAGGGTCGAGTAGAACGCGTAGTCGCTCGGGACCCCGGTGAACCCCACCGAGTGGCCCTTGATCTGGCACAGGCTGGTGATCCCGAGCTTCGGCGAGACGATGAGCCCGTTCAGCGGGACGGGGATGACCGCCGCGACCGCGGTCACCGGCAGGTGCTCCTGCTGGGCGTAGAAGAGCTCCGGCTCATAGGAGATGGCCAGGTCGGCCCGGCCCAGACCGACGAGCTTGAGCGGGTCGGCGGCGCTGGAGGGCACCCGGAAGTTCACCGTCAGGTGCTGCCGGGCGAAGTACCCCTGGTGCTGGGCGTAGTAGAAGCCCACGTGATCGGGGTTCGGCACCCAGTCGAGCTCGACGTTGAGCGAGGCGGGCCGCGAGCCAGCCGGCCCCGGTGCGGGCGCTGGGTTACTGCCGCAGGCGGCGGTGAGGATGGCGAGCGCCAGGCCCGCGATCAGCCAGCGCCATGCCAGCGCGGTCAGGCCGCCGAAGGCCTTGGTCACGTCCGCGAGCTCGATGGTGTCGGCGCCGGCGCGGGCGGCGGTCCCGCCGGGCACGGTCAGCCGTCCGCGCGGAGCACGCGGTTAGGGCGGCCGCAACCGCGTCGTCGCCCGCCGTTCAGGGTGCGGTGAATGTCCCCGGTTGCGGTCACAGACGCCTCCCTACGCCGGCATTACCCGGTCAGGTTCAGACGGTCGGTGGCGCAGTCAGGACGGCCAGCCACCCTCTCAGCCCGGTTGACCCGAGCTCCCGTGTGATCTCCCTTGATGCTATCCCAGCATGGGGCCGTGGTCAGAAAGCCGTGGCCATGAAGGGCGCCGCCCGCTGGGCGGCTGCCGCTATCCGCTGGCGAACAGCCCGGTCAGCCGCCCGGAGGCGAGCGGGTCCGATCTGATTGCCGCCAGCGCTTCCGTCAGCGTGGCCCCGGCCTGCAGCGGCAGCCGTCTTGGCTCCGCATAGACCGTGAACCGGTAGTGATGGGTTCCGCTGGGCGGGCACGGGCCGGTGTATGCCGCCTGCCCACGCCCGTACTGGGCCTGCGCCGCGCCGGCCGGGAGGCGGCCGTTCATGATGCCGCGGGTGGTGACCGGGAGGTTGAACACCACCCAGTGGGTGAAGGTGCCGCTGGGCGCGTCCGGGTCGTCCATGATCAGGGCGACGCTCGCGGCACCGGCAGGAACGCCGGTCCAGGTCAGCGAGAATGTATACCGGCCATGACCTGATCTGGTCTTCGATCCGGTGACGTATACCCCACGAGCGTTCCCCCTCGTCCAGCGGCGGGTGATGGGGTGTCAGGCTGGCTACCAGCGATACCAGCGGCGCCTGGAGCCGCCGCTGGCCGCTCCGGTGAAGAAGAAGCCCACCAGCCACAGGACGAGCACGATCAGGGCGATCCACCACAGCACGTGTACCGCGAAGCCCAGCCCGCCCAGGATGAGGGCGAGCAGCAGGACCGCGAGGATGATTGCCATCGTCATTTCCTTTCCGGATATGGACGGCCCTTAACTCACCATTACGGCGTCCGCCAAACCGGCTGCGCGGGCGTTCTTTCGCAGCACCGTGCGCTCATCCGGGCTGGTCCTGGACACCGGGAAGAACGTTTCGCCGGCCGGCAGTACCCGCACGCGCTGCTGGAGAAGGCAGCCAGCTAACTACCGCGCAGCACCCCGGTCCACGGGATGGCGCTGGCCCGCTCAGCACCGTCCCACCCGTGGATGGCGATTGTTTGGACAGGGCGGTTCGCGGTAGATGGGCTCGCCAGAAGGACGGCATATCTGGTCCTGTGTACCTGGGCGGAGGTCGCAATGCGATTCGGAGCAGTCCTGCTCGTGGTATGGCTGATCATCGGGGCCATTGCCGCGGGGCAGCGCGGTTATTACAACTCGTCGCACACCAATTGCGCCAGGGCGAGCACGGTCTTCGTGACGATTGTCGCGGGCCCGCTCAACTATGTGGGCGCGAACCCCAAGGTCTCGTGCGAGCTGCCCCAGCCAAGCCAGTAATCAGTGGAGAGCCCGGAGAATGAATCCGCTAGTGGGTGGAGTGAATCACCCTGGGGGGGTAGAGGGGAATCATGAGGACGGCAACCGGGCTCGCGCTGGTGGCAATCGGCGCGATCCTCGCATTCGCGGTCACCACCAGCCCGTCATTCCTCAACCTCCAGGTCGCCGGATGGATACTCATCCTCACCGGCGTGGCCGGCCTCGTCGTGCCCCGGCGCGGCTACGGCTGGCTGCGGCGGCGGGTGGTGGTGCGGCGGCCGCGCGGTGAGGCCGCGGCGGCCAACGGTGAGCCCCGCAGGTTCAGGGACAGCCGCGAGCCCCGCAGGTTCAAGGACACCCGGTGGTTCCAGCGGCATGCCATCCCCGACCCCCGGCTGTCGGCGACCGAGGACGCCATGATGGAAGGCACCGCGGCCGAGGGCGGCATGCCCGATACCCTTCCCCCGACCGCAGCGGAGCGGACCGTCGCCGGCCCCCGCGCCCCCGCCGAGGAGACGGTCGAGGAGTACTTCGAGGAATGAGCGTCCCGGGGCGGCAACTCACCCGGCGTCGCGGTTCAGGCGGGCGTGCGCCCGGCGGTTGCGCCGGTAGAAGCCGACGAACTCGGTAAACAGCTCGTCGTAGAGCTGCCTGGTCCCCGGCTCCGGCTGGTAGGTGCCGGCCACCTTGACCCGCTCCGGCACCTGGCTGAAGGTGAGCTCGCCGAGCGCGACCGCCGCCAGCAGGCCGGCCCCCCGCGCGTTCGCGTTCACCGGGTCGGCGACCTGCTCGATGGCGCGGCCGAGCACGTCGGCGAAGATCTGGCACCACACGTCGCTGCGCGCGCCGCCGCCGATGAACCTGATCGGTTCCAGCCGGTGCCTGCTGAAGCGTTCCACCGCCCGCAGCAGCCAGCGAGCGTTGAGCGCCACCCCCTCGAAGACCGCCCGCACCAGGTCGTCCCGGTCGGCCGACAGCGACAGGTTGTGAAAACCGCCGCGCACGAACCGGTCCTCCACCGGCGTGCGCTCGCCGTACAGCCAGGGAGTGAAGATCACACCGTGGCTCCCGGGCGGGGCCTGCGCGGCCATCCGGTCGAACGCGGCGTAGGCGCCGTCCGGCGGGTCGTCGCCGAACAGCACCCGGTCGCGCAGGAACGTCAGGGCGGCACCCGCGGTCTCCTGCTCGTCGGCGATGAAGTACCGCCGCGGTACCGGCGAGGGCAGCGAGGCCATGTTGTGCCGCAGATCGGTCCGTTTGAACGGCACGTGGCAGGTCAGCCAGGAGGAGGTGCCGACGTACAGGTGCGCCTGGAAGTCCCGGGTAGCCCCGGCCCCGATCGCCGCCGACTGCAGGTCGGGCGAGCCGACCACGACCGGGATGCCGGCCGGGACACCGAGCGCTCCGGCCGGCCCGGGCAGCAGCGGGCCGAGGATGTCCGTGGCGGCCAGCAGTTCCGGCAGCTGCGACCGCTCGATCCCGGCCAGCCGCAGCAGCCCCTGGTCGTACCGGATCCGGTCTGGGTGGCGGTTGTCGGTCACCCAGTGCAGCGCGATCGAGTCGAACGATGCCGCCGGCCGTCCGGTGAGGCGGGCGTTCAGCCAGTCCTTGGGCTCCAGGAACAGGTGCGCCCGCCGGTAGATCTCCGGCTCCTCGTGCTTGAGCCACAGGATGTGCGCGATCGAGTCCTTGCCGCTCCGGCCCGGGATACCGGCCGTCGTGCGCAGCCATCGCGCCAGTTTGCCCACCCCGTAGCCCTGCACGTTCACCGCGCCCCGGGTGACGCGCTGGACGTAAGGCGCGCCGCGCGAGTCCATCCAGATGATCGCATCACGCAGCGGCTGGCACCGCTCGTCCACCGGCACCGTCCCCGACCACTGGGCGGTGCAGGCGACGGCCACCACCGACTCCGCCGGGACGCCGGCCCGCGCCATCAGCCGGGACGACGCCGCGGTGATCAGCTCCCACCACTGCCCGGGGTCCTGCTCCGCCCCGCCGCCGGGGAGCAGCCGCACCTGGCACGTGTCCTGCTCCGCGGCAACAACCTCGCCGGCCGTGGACACCAGGGCCACCTTCAGCGCGGAGGTGCCCAGGTCGATCGCGAGGATGTTGCGCGCCATGGGCCTATACCTCGAAGAGCAGGTCGAGATAACCGGTGAGCAGCTGATGAACGACGTCGGCGGGCAGGCTGCCGGCCATGCCGTAGACCGGGGCCATCCCGGTGCTGACGCCGGGATTGGCCCGGACCTCGGCGACGCAGTCGGCCAGGTCGGCCAGGAAGCGGTCGGCGACCCCGGGCCGGGTGTGGCGGAGCGTGACCGCGATGTGAACCGCGGCGGGCAGCTGCAGGCCGTTCAGGCTCCAGCCCCGGTGGCCCATGTTCTCCATGACCTGGTAGACGTCGAGGCCGTCACCGGCGGCGAACGCGGTCACCCACAGCGGGTCGCCGAGTACCCGCAGGCCCGGTATGGCCGCGATCCCGTCCCGGATCCTCGCTCCGGTCTCCAGGATCTTCCGGGCCGCCTCGGTGTAGCCGTTCTCCCCGATCGAGACCATCGCCGCCCAGCAGGTGGCGGCCAGGGCACCGGGTCGGCTGCCGGCGAACGTGGGGGACAGGTACAGCCCGCCCGGCCAGTCGGTCACCGTGTAGTACTGGAACTGGCGCAGCTCCTTGCCCCGGTACAGCACGACGGACGAGCCCTTGGCCGCATAGCCGTACTTGTGGGTGTCGGCCGACATCGAGGTCACGCCGGGCAGCCGGAAGTCGAAGGGCGGCACCGGGTAGCCGAGCCGCTCCGCCCACGGCAGGATGAACCCGCCGAGGCAGGCGTCGACGTGGCAGCCCACGCCGCGGCCGGCCGCCAGCGCCGCGATCTCGGGGATCGGGTCGATCACCCCGTGCGGGAAGCTCGGCGCCGACCCCACCACGACGGCGGTCCGCTCCGTCACGGCCGCGGCGAGCGCATCGGTGTCGGCCCGGAACCCGCCGTCGACCGGGACCCGCACCAGCGGCATGTCGAAGAACCGGGCGGCCTTGTCGAACGCCGCATGGGCGGTGACCGGCGCGACGATCTCCGGCGCGGCGATGCCGCGGCTCTCGCGGGCGTGGTCCCGGTAGGCCTTCATCGCCAGCAGGATGCTCTCGGTGCCGCCGGAGCTGACCGTGCCGACCACCGGCGCGTCGGGCGCCGCGTGGCCCGCGCCGAGCATGGACGCGGTCATCGCGACGATTTCCGCCTCGAACTTCGTGGCGCTCGGCCACAGGTCCGGGTGCAGCGGATTGCTCTGCGACTGCGCCGTGTACACGCGGCCGAGGAACGCCACGTGCTCGGGGTCGCCGTGGTAGACGGCGCCGGAGGCATAGCCGTCCCGCCACCGGCGCTCCTCGGCCGCCGCCAGCCGCTCGACCAGCCCGGTCACCTCGGACCTGGCCAGGCCGTCGGCCGGCAGTTCGGCGAAGGAGGGGAACTGGTCCCGGTACGGCTTGAGCTGGCGGTCCAGCTCGGTCATGGGGTCGCTCACGCCGGTCCTCCCTCGGGTGCGGTGCCCGCGTCCTGTGCGGCGCCGGC
>DATINY010000431.1:0-5138 GCA_035473755.1 Streptosporangiaceae bacterium | reverse complement strand
CTGGCCGAGATCGGGGTCGGCGCCGGCGCCGGACCGGTTGCGGCCGGCGCCGGCGCGGTGTGGGTGGTCAACGCACTCGACGGGACGCTCTCCCGGGTTGACCCCGCGCGTAACGCTGTCGCCTCGACCGTGCCGGTCGGGGACGCCCCGACCGCGGTCGCGGCCGGCGCGGGCGGCGTCTGGGTTACCGACGAGGGCGCCGGAGCGCTGGTGTCGGTGGATCCCCGGACGGGGACGGTCCGCCGCCGCGACACCGTTGGCGCGGCGCCCGCCGCCGTCGCCCTCCTCGGCCAGACCCCCTGGGTCGCCGCGGGCGCACCGGCGGGCCGGGAGCACCGCGGCGGAACGCTGCGGGTGGAGTACGCCGCCATCCAGGTACTCGACCCCGCTGACCCGAACAACGTGCACCCCGCGATCTGGCGGGCGACCGGCGACGGGCTGGTGGCCCTGGCGCAGGCCTCCGGCGCCGCGCAACTGGTCCCCGACCTCGCCACCGCGGTTCCGGTGCCCACCGACGGCGGGCGCACCTACGTCTTCCGCCTCCGTCCCGGGATCCGCTACTCGACCGGCGTGCCGGTCCGCGCCTCCGACCTGCGCCGCGAGCTCGAGCGGCTGTACGCCACGCACAGCCAGGCCGCCCTCTTGTACTCGGCCCTGCAGGGAGCGGCGGCATGCACGCGGCGGCCCGCGGCCTGCGACCTGTCGCGCGGGGTCATCACCGACGACCGGACCGGCACCATCATCCTCCGCCTGACCCAACCCGACCCGGACCTGCTGTTCAAGCTGACGCTGCCGACGGCCTGGCCGGTGCCGCCTGGAACCCCCCGCACGCACCTGGCCACCCGGCCGGTCCCGTCCACCGGGCCCTACCGGGTCGCGCAGCTCATCCCCGGCCGGCGGCTGCTGCTCGTCCGCAACCAGCGCTTCCGCGAGTGGTCCCGGGCGGCCCAGCCCGACGGCTACCCCGACCGCATCGACATCCGGATGGACAATGACCCCAGCCACCGGGTTCAGGCGGTCCAGCGCGGCCAGGCCGACCTGGCGCTCGAGATCGGGTCCACGAACCTCGCGCCGCTGCGCACCCGCTACGCATCCCAGCTGCGGCTCGACCCGCTGCCCGACACCAGCTTCCTGACCTTCAACGTCCGGCGGCCGCCGTTCAGCAACGTGCTGGCCCGCCGCGCCGTGAACCTGGCGATCGACCGGGCGGCCGTCGCCCGCCGCCTTGGCGGCCCCGGCCTGTCGATCCCCACCTGCCAGGTGCTGCCACCCCACTTCCCCGGATACCGGGCCTACTGCCCCTGGACCCGCGCCCCCCACGACGGACGCTGGCACGGGCCGGACATCGCGCGCGCCCGGGCGCTGGTCCGCGCCTCGGGAACCGCCGGGGCGGCCGTCGACTTCATCCGCCCCAGCAACGACCTAATCGCCACCGCGGCGACCGGCGCGCTCGCCTCCGCCCTGCGCGAGATCGGCTACCACCCGCGGGTGATCAGCGGCGACGCCCAGTTCTACCGGCGCCTGGGCAACCCGCACGGACGATGGGACATCAACGACGGCGAGTGGGTCGCCGACTATCCCTCTCCCGGCGAGTTCCTCGACTACTTCCTGTCGTGCGCGAACTACCACCCCGACGATCCGGCCCGCACTACCAACGGCGGCGGATTCTGCAACGCACGATTCGACCGCCTCGTCAGCCGGGCCGAGATGCTCCAGCTCACCGACCCCGCGGCCGCACAGAGCATCTGGGCTAGGGCCGATCGCCTCGCCGTCGGCCAGGCGGCCTGGGTGCCGCTGGCGAACACCGGCGATGCCGAACTGCTCTCCCGCCGGGCTGGTCACTTCACCCTCGACGCCGATGGCCTCCCGCAGATCGACCAGCTCTGGGTGCGGTAAGCATGCTGTCAGGGGGCCGGGCGGCAGCACGGCGAGCACGCCACGTCCGGCCAACCCGAAGGGATACTGACATGCCTGCCCACAACCGCTTCCTCGAAGGGTCCTTCGCCCCGGTGACCGAGGAGATCACCGCATTCGGCCTGCCGGTCACCGGCCGCCTGCCGGCCGAGCTGTCGGGCCGTTATCTGCGCAACGGGCCCAACCCGCTCGGCCTGGACGACCCCAACTACCACTGGTTCCTGGGCGCGGGCATGGTCCACGGGGTGCGGCTACGGGACGGCAGGGCCGAGTGGTACCGCAACCGGTGGGTCCGCTCCAAGGCCGTCGCCGCGCAGCACGACGAGAAATGGCCGGGCGGCCCGGTGCACGAGAACACGGACTTCGCCGCCAACACCCACATCATCTCGCACGGCGGCCGCACCCTCGCCACCGTCGAGGCCGGCCCGCTGCCCTACGAGCTGACCGATGAGCTGGACACCATCGGCCCCTGCGACTTCGGCGGGACCCTGCCCGGCGGCTTCGCCGCGCACACCAAGCTCGACCACGCCACCGGCGAACTGCACGCCATCGCCTATTTCTGGGCCTGGGACCACGTCCAGCACGTCGTCGTCGACGCGACGGGAAAGGTCACCCGCACCACCGACATCCCCGTCCCCGACGGCCCGATGATGCACGACTTCGCGCTCACCCCCAGCTACGTGGTGCTGCTTGACCTGCCGGTCACGTTCAGCCTGAACGCGGTCACCCAGGGCGAGGAGCTGCCGTACGTATGGAACCCCAGCCACCAGGCCCGCGTCGGCCTGCTGCCCCGCGACGGCAGCTCCGGCGTCCGCTGGATCGAGATCGCGCCGTGCTGGGTCTTCCACTGCCTCAACGCCTACGACGACAACGGCAAGGTCGTGGTCGACCTGTGCCAGTACAACCAGGGCTTCGACGTCTCCACCCTCTGGTCCACGCACGGGCCGGTGACCCTGGACCGGTGGATCATCGACCCCGCCGCCGGCAAGATCAGGCAGCAGCGCCTCGACGATCGCGGGCAGGAGTTCCCCCGGGTCGATGACCGGATCATCTCCCGGCCGCACCGCTACGGCTACAGCGCCGTCATCGGCGAGGTGACCCGGGCCATCACCGCCGCCGGCGACTTCGGCGACGACGCGTTCACCAACGCCATCCTCCGGCACGACCTGGCTCACGGCACCACCGAGGTGCACGAGTTCGGCCGCGACGCCACCGTCGGCGAGGCCGTATTCGCTCCCGCCGCGCCAGACTCCGCCGAGGACGACGGCTACGTCATGACCTTCGTCCACAACCCCGACCGGTGCGCCGCCGACCTGGTCATCCTCGCCGCGCAGGACTTCACCGCCAAACCTGTCGCCCGCGTCCACCTGCCGGCCCGGATCCCGCTCGGCTTCCACGGCAGCTGGATCCCCGACCACTAGATCCGCCCCGTCGCGCGCTGCGTCATGCCCGGCCGCCGCCATAACCGGGACCCCGGCGCGGTCCTGACGTCAGCCGCGCCAGCGGAACAAGGCGATGGCGGCCACATAGGCGAGGCCGCCGATCGCGGCGAGCCAGTCATACGGCTGCCCGCTGTGCCCGCGGGAGATCTCCACCAGCCAGGCCACGATCAGGGTCAGGATCAGCACCAGCCCGGCGACCGCGGTCGCTTTCAGGTCGATCTGCGCGAAGCGCTCGTCACGGCCGGTGGTCAGGCCGCGGATCGTCTCGCTGCGCCCGGTCAGCAGCAGGATGACGAGGCCGAACGCGGCCATGACCACCAGCCCGAACAGCCCGGTGCCCAGCTGGCCACCCAGCCAGGCCGTCGCGAGCACCACCACCCCCAGCGCCAGGCAGAACGCCGGCGTGAACCACCTCGAGCGCATGATCGCCTGGCTACGGTCCTTGATCATCGAACATCTCCTCGACCGCGACGCCGAAATAACGGGCCAGCGCCAGCGCCAGCGGCAGCGAGGGGGTGTAGCGCTCGTTCTCGATCGAGTTGATCGTCTGCCGCGACACCCCCATCGCCTCCGCCAGCTGCCCCTGCGCCAGGCTCCGCTGTGTCCGCAACGTGCGCACCTGATTCTTCATTGCCGACGGGCAGGCTCACCCGGCCTGGCCGTGGCGCCGCGGCAGGCACCGGCGGTAGGTGCCGGGCCAGGCCGCGACGATGACCGCCGGGAGCCAGCCCGCCGTGATGACGGGCTCCCAGCTGCCCTGCCTGATCGCCTGAACGGCAACGCTGACCGCGACGAAAACCGCGGCCAGAGCCGCGATCGCCCGCAGCCACCGTGTCCACGAGTTCATGTTGGCCTCCCCCTGTCAAGCGTCCTTGTCATAGACAAGTTAGCTTGACACCTGAGAGTTGTCAAGCCAACTTGTCACCGGCCGCTGGAGAGCATCCTCGAGGTGCAGGACCTCCACGACAACCACTTCGACGACAGCCCGGTCTGGCAGCAGGCGCTCGCGGCTCGCCTATGACCGGTCAGCGCCGGCCCTGGGAACCGATCTCGCGTGATCACCCCCGCTGGGTGAGGTGCCCCGGGCCGCCAGCTATGACGATCTCGGCCATGGGCAAACCCTGGCCTCCGGTACGCCTTCACCAAAGCCTCTGATGAACTGGGGCACGGCCCGCACTCACGTCACCGCACCCATCGGAGGTAAGCGACATGGCGACGAAGAAGAAGGACAAGCAGGAGCGGCACCACGCGGAGGCGCGGGTGGCGCAGGCCGAGGCCGGCCCGCCACCGAAGATGAAGACCAAGGAGTACGAGCGGGAGATGAGGCTCCTGCACGGCGAGCTGGTCGCCATGCAGGAGTGGGTGAAGGCGACCGGGGCCAAGATCTGCATCGTGTTCGAGGGGCGGGACACCGCCGGGAAGGGAGGCACGATCAAGCGGATCACCGAGCGGGTGAGCCCGCGGGTGTTCCGGGTCATCGCCCTGGCCGCCCCGACCGAGCGCGAGAAGTCGCAGATGTACATCCAGCGGTACGTCGAGCACTTCCCGGCCGGCGGCGAGGTCGTGATCTTCGACCGCAGCTGGTACAACCGGGCGGGCGTCGAGCCGGTGATGGGCTTCTGCACACCGGAGCAGACCGAGCGGTTCCTGGAGCTGGTGCCGGGCGTCGAGAAGGCCATGTGCGACAACGGGATCCTGCTGCTGAAGTACTGGCTCGAGGTCAGCCCGGACGAGCAGACCCGGCGCCTGGAGAGCCGCATCCACGACCCGCGGAAGATCTGG
>DATINY010000430.1:0-19003 GCA_035473755.1 Streptosporangiaceae bacterium | reverse complement strand
GCGCCCAGGCGCCGAGCGCGGCGCCGGCGGCCAGGAGCCCCGAGGTGGCCCGCAGGCCGTTCGCGTGTGAGGTGGCGGGGAGAAGCCGTGATGCTGACATGCCGATCGGACGGGGCCGGGTGGATGCGCGGTTCCCCGCGGGCTGATTACGGGTTGGCATCACCTGCCGGGCGGGTGTCCGGCGGGACGTCCCGCCGCATGCAGACGCGCTCGGAGCCGCCGTCCCGCCCGGCGCTCGACGACGAGGCGGTGGCGGGGCCGCTGGCCGAGCAGCCGGCGAGGAGCGCGCAGGCGCCGAGCGCGGCGCCCGCGGCCAGGAGCCCCGGGGTGGCCCGCAGACCGTTCGCGTGTGAGGTGGCGGGGAGGTGCCGTGATGCTGACATGCCGATCGGACGGCCCGGGTGGATACGCGGTTCCCCCCCGGATGATCACGACTTGGCATCGGCTCCCGTGCGGGTGCCCGACGGGACGTCCCGGCGCATGCAGACGCGCTCGGAGCCGCCGTCCCGGCGCCCCACACCAGGGGCGGCCCAGCGCGCGGCCAGGCCGGGCGTGAGCTCGGCCGGGGCCAGCTCGCGGAAGCCAAGCCGCTCGTAGTAGGGGGCGTTCCACGGCACCCCGCGGAAGGTGATCAGCGTCAGCGCGGGCAGGCCCCGGCCGGCGGCCCAGCCGGCCACATGATCGAGGAGCATCGCGCCGATGCGCTGGCGGGCGTACGCCGGGTGAACGCTGATCTGCTCGATGTGCGCGGCCCCATCGATCACGTCGGCGACGACGAACCCGACCGGCTCGTCGTGGTCGTCCACGGCGGCCCAGGCCTGCCCCGCCTCCCGGTAGCCGGACAGCGACTCGGCGGGCAGTGGCGGGCTTTCCGCGACGCTGCTCATCCCGACGTCCCGGAACGCGTCGCCCGCCGCCAGCTGGATCGCCTGCAGCCGGCCGACATCCCCGAGTCGCACGCCGCGTATCGACACGGCAGCGGATCGTGACGCCATGGCACAGAAGTATGACACCGGCCATGGGCGGGTCATCAATAGGCAACCGGCATGGGCTCATAGCCGCGAGCCGTGCCCGCGGCCCCGGCTCGCTTCCGCCGGCGCGGTCTGCCAGGGTGGACGGGTGGACAGCAGCGCCCCGCCCAGGGTCGCGGTCGTCGGCGGCGGCATCGCCGGCTTGGCGGCCGCGTTCTTCTTGCGCGAGGAGCCGGTGAGCGTCACCGTCCTGGAGGGCTCGCCACGGCTCGGCGGCAAGCTCGCGGTTTCCCGGGTGGCCGAGATCGCGGTCGACGAGGGCGCGGAGGCGCTGCTCGCCCGCAGGCCGGAGGGGACCGGCCTGATCCGCGCCGCCGGGCTGGCCGGCCAGCTGGCCGCGCCCGGGACCACGGCCGCCCGGATCTGGAGCCGGAACCAGCTGGTGCCGCTGCCGCGCCGGCAGGTCATGGGCGTCCCGGCCGATCTCGATGACCTGGCCCGCAGTCGGCTGCTGTCGGCGGAGGGCCTGGCCAGGGCCCGGGAAGATCTCAGCCTGCCCGCCACCCGGCGCGGCGGCGACGTGGACGTGGCCGGCTATGTGGGAGCCAGGTTCGGCCCGGAGCTGGTCGACCGGCTGGTGGACCCGCTGCTCGGCGGGGTCTATGCGGGCCGGTCGGAGGACCTGTCGTTCGAGGCGACCCTGCCCGGCCTGGCGGAGGAGTCCCGCCGGCACGCGTCCCTCGCCGAGGCGGCGGGTGCGCTGATGCCGCCCGCGCCGGCGCCGGGCGCGGCCGGCGCCGCGGCGGAGGCCACCATCTTCACCACGCTCACCGGTGGCCTGGGCACCCTGCCGGCGGCCGTCGCCGCCGCCTCGGGGGCGGAGGTGCTGACCCGGGCGATGGTCCGCGAGCTGGCGCGCACCCCCGGTGGCTGGCGGCTCACCGCGGGATCCGCCCACGCGCCGGAAATCCTGGACGCCGACGCCGTCGTGCTGGCCGTGCCGGCCCAGCCCGCGGCCCGGCTCCTCGCCGGGGTGCCGGGCGCCGCCGGCGCGCGGGCGGCGCTGGCGGAGATCGCCTACGCCAGCATGGCGATCGTCACCCTGGCCTACCCGGCCTCGCGCTTCCCGCGGCCGCTGGAGGGCAGTGGCTACCTGGTGCCGGCCGTGGACGGTCACCCGGTGAAGGCGGTCACCTTCTCCTCGGTCAAGTGGCCGCACCTGCGTTCCGCCGATCCGGCCATGGCCGTGGTCCGCTGCTCGCTGGGGCGGGTGGGGGAGGAGCGGCTGCTGCAGCGGGACGACGCCGATCTGGCGAGGCTGGCCGCGGCCGACCTGGCCACGGCGACCGGGGTCCGGGGTGGGCCGGCCGACGTCCGGGTGACCAGGTGGGGCGGGGCCCTGCCCCAGTACACCGTCGGCCACCTGAGCCGGGTGGAGCGGATCCGCGCGGCCGTGGGCCGCGAGCCCGGCCTGGCCGTGTGCGGGGCCGCCTACGACGGGATCGGGATTCCGGCCTGCATCGCCACCGCCCGCGCCGCGGCCACCCAGGTGCTCCGCTACCTGCGCGAGAGCAGGCCCGCCGGCGTCACCGGCGGCCGCGGCTGACCCGCAGGGCGCCGCACCGGCGGACGCCACAGCAGCCCGGGGCGCCACGTCCGGCCGGGTCAGGCTTCCCCACATCCGGCCGGGTCAGGCTTTCCCAGCCCCGATGGTGGCGGACAATGGTGGCATGCCAGGCACTGATGCGAATCCCGCGGGCGAGCGGCAGCGGGCCCGCGATCTGAACGAGCTGATCCGCTACACCATGTGGTCGGTTTTCCGGCTGCGCAGCGCCGCGGCGCTGGAGGCGGGCCGGCCCGGGCGGGAGGCGCTGGCGGCCGAACTGGAGGGGCTGTTCGATCAGGCCGCCGGCAAGGGCGTCATCACCCGCGGGTGCTATGACGTGCAGGGCCTGCGGGCCGACGCCGACTACATGTTCTGGTGGATCGCGCCGAGCCCCGATGACCTGCAGGAGCTCTACGCGCGGTTCCGGCGCACCCGGCTCGGGCGGGCCAGCGAGCCGGTGTGGTCGGTGATGGCGCTGCACCGGCCGGCCGAATTCAACAAGGGGCACATCCCGGCGTTCCTCGCCGACGAGCCGCCGCGCGCCTACGTGAGCGTGTACCCGTTCGTCCGGTCTTACGAGTGGTACCTGCTGGACCCGGCGGAACGGCGTGCCATGCTCACCGAGCACGGCATAATGGCCCGCGACTACCCCGACGTCCGCGCCAACACCGTCGCGTGCTTCGCCCTGAACGATTACGAGTGGATGCTCGCCTTCGAAGCCGACGAGCTGCACCGGATCGTGGATCTCATGCGTCACCTGCGGGGCGCCCGCGCCCGGCTGCACACGCGGGTGGAGATCCCCTTCTACACCGGCCGCCGCAAGCCGCCCGGTGAGCTGATCGCCTCGCTGCCCTGACCGGCGGCCCCGGGCGCCAGCAGGCCACCGGGCTAGAGGCCGTCGACGCTGACGACGATCGCCTCCTGCGTGGAGCGGGCGATCACGACGACGGCCTCGGTGTCGGGCGAGGCGTTCTCCTCGCGGTGCGGCACGTGCGGCGGCACCCAGACGAAGTCGCCGGGCCCGGCCTCCAGCCGGGTCAGCCCGGACTCGCCGGGGCCGCGGAAAACAAAGGCGGGATGACCGGACACCACGTAGATGCCGGTCTCCGAGCCGCCGTGGTGGTGGTCGCCGGAGGAGGTCGCCGGCGCCATCACGGTGGTCCCCATCCACAGTGACTGCGACCCGGTCAGCGGGCCGGAGATGGCGGCGGCCCGGGTCATGCCGCTGGTCTGGGCGGTGTCACCGGAGAGCTGCCCGGCCCGGATCAGGCGAAGGCTCATTCCCCGGCCGCCGGTTCCAGGGTGAGCGAGACGGAATTGATGCACCAGCGCTGGTCGGTCGGCACCTCGTAACCCTCGCCCTCGAACACGTGCCCGAGGTGGGAGTCGCAGCGGGCGCACCGGACCTCGGTCCTGGTCATGCCGAGCGAGCTGTCCTCGATCAGCACCACGGCGTCGCCGCTGGACGGCTGGTAGAAGCTCGGCCACCCGCAGTGGGACTCGAACTTCTCCCTGGACCGGAACAGCTCGGCGCCGCACGCCCGGCAGCGGTACACACCCTCGGTCTTGGTATCGGTGTATTCGCCGGTCCAGGGCGCCTCCGTGCCCGCCTGGCGCAGCACCTCGTACTCCTCGGGGGTAAGCTGCTCCCGCCATTCCGCTTCTGTTCGTTGGACTTTGTCCATGTACCCGAGACTACCGGCGGCCCCGATACCGATACGGTCGACACCGTCGACCCGCGGAGGGACCCCATGCAGTGGCTGAACGAGCCCGCCAGCTGGCAGCGAACCGGCGATGTGCTCAGGGTGAGCGTGGACCCGGGCACGGACTTCTGGCGGACAACGGGCTACGGGTACGTCCACGACAACGGCCATATCTACGGCGAGCTGCTGCCGGGAGACCTCGACGTCTCGGTGCGGGTGCGGGGCGCTTTCGCTAACCAGTACGACCAGGCCGGGATCATGCTCCGGGCCGACGAGCACACCTGGCTGAAGACGGGGCTGGAGTTCTTCGAGGGGCGGCCCCGGCTCAGCACGGTCCTGACCATGGGGTTCTCCAGCTGGATGGTGGCCGACCTGCCGCCCGGCACCGATGAGGTGACCCTGCGGGCGTCGCGGCGGGGCGACGCGGTGGAGGTCCGCTACGCGGCTGGCGAGGGCGTCGCCGAGCTCGCCGCGCTGGTGTTCATGCCGCCCGGCCGGGAGATGCTCGCCGGGATCGTGTGCGCCGCGCCGGAGGGCGGCGGGTTCAGCGTGGCCTTCCACGATCTGCGCATCACCGGCCGCGACTGGGGCGGCCAGGAGCCGGCCGACGACGCCGAGTGGGCGGCCGGCTCCGCCCCGGCCACCGGCTGGGCGCGGGACGAGGCCGCCGCGACCGGGGCGGGCTGGGACGGCGGCGGCGAGAGCTGGGACCGCCGGCGGGCTGGCGACGGGGCGCCCCGCTGGGCCGCGGACAGGCCGGATGGGACGGCACCCGGCTGGACCGCGGACAGGCCCGGCGAGACGGCACCCGGCTGGGGCCGGGACAAGCCCGATGAGGCGGTGCCCGGCTGGGCCGCGGAGAAGCCCGGTAATGCGGCACCTAGCTGGGGCGAGGGCAAGCCCCGCGAGGCGGCACCCGGCTGGGGCCGGGACAAGCGCGAAGAGGCGGTGCCCGGCTGGGCCGAACAGGAGCCCGGCGTGCTGGCGTTCGGCTGGGCCGGGAAGAAGGCCGGCGACGGGGCGTCTCGCCGGGGTGAGGACGAGCCCGGCGACCTGACATCCAGCTGGGCCAGGGACATAGCGGGCGGGGTGCCCGTCAACGGGGGCGGGGAACTGAACCGGGACGGGGCCGTTGACTGGGCGAAACCCCAGGCCAGCGAGCCATCGGAGGACTGGGAACGGCTGTCGCTGAGCGTGTCGGGGACCGGGAGCTGGAACGCGTTCGCAGCCGCCACGTCGGCCAAGCAGAAGCCGGAGGGAGCGGCGGAAGGAAAGGCGGCGGAGCCGGCCACGGATCAGGCAGTGGGCCGGGGCGGCGGCGACGGCACCGCTGAACCGCCGGGCTCACCGGCCGGCGGCAAGGCCGAGCCCGCTCTCGCCGCGGCCGGCCCACCGCTGGCCACGGCCAAGCCCAACGGGCGGAACGGGCGCGGGCGGAACAAGGCCAAGCAGCCCGCCCCCCGCCCATCGGCCCGGTCGGCTCCCACCGACGCGGCCGATGAGTGGATCAGCCTGCTTACCGCCGACGCAGCGGAAGAGTTATCGGCCCCGGGACCGGACCGGCCGCGCACCACCCCGGGCCCCCGGTTATCCAGCTCCGGCTCATCCGGCTCTCACTTACCTGGCCCTCGCTTACCTGGGCCTCGCTTACCCGGTCCCAGGCTGCCCGGCCCACGGGTGACCCGGCCCAGGGACATGCCGTGGCCGGGGTGAGCCGGGCCGGCGCCGGGTCAGAGCGTGACCCGGTAGGCGGGTTCGGGCTGGTCGCAGAACCGCAGTTCGGCGTGCTCGACCCGCCCCGCGGCCCGGATATCCGGCAGCACCGCCATCAGTGCGTCCAGGTGGTCGCGGCGCGCCGACACCTCCAGTTCCCGGACCGGCGCCCGCATGGACACCCGGGCGCCGGACTTGGCCCCACGGATGGCCGCGATCGCCCGGATGGCCGCGTCGAGCGTCCCGTTCCCGTCGCCCTCGGTTCCCCGCGCGGTAAGCGCCTCGGCCGGCTCCGGCCAGGCGGCGCGGTGGACCGAGCCTTCCGCCCACCACGACCACACCTCCTCGGTCACGAACGGCAGGAACGGGGCGAAGAGCCGGAGCACGACCGACAGGGCGAGCCTCAGCGCGGCCCGCGCCGAGGCGGCCGGGCCATCGCCACGGTCCCCGTAGGCCCGGTCCTTGACCAGCTCCAGGTAGTCATCGCAGAAGAACCAGAAGAACTCCTCCGCCGCCGCCAGCGCGCCCGCGTGGTCATAGGCCTCGAACGAGGCGGTGCACTGGCCGATCACCTGCGCCAGCCGGCCGAGCATCGCGGCGTCCAGGGGCTCGCTGACGGCCGATGCCCCCGCATGATCGGCCGTCAGCGGGCCCGGCGCGGCTGGGCCGGGGCCGCTTAGCGAGAGCACGAACCGGCTGGCGTTGAGAATCTTGATGGCGAGCCGCCGGCCGACCTTCAGCTGGGCCGGGTCGAAGGCCACGTCGACGCCGAGGCGGCCGCTGGCCGCCCAGTAGCGGACCGCGTCGCTGCCGTGCTCGCGCAGCGAGTCCATCGGGGTGACCACATTCCCCGCCGACTTCGACATCTTCTTGCGGTCGGGATCGAGCACCCAGCCCGAGATCGCCACGTGCCGCCACGGCAGGGTGCCGTCGCGGGCGTGCGAGCGCAGCAGCGTATAGAACAGCCAGGTGCGGATGATCTCGTGCGCCTGCGGCCGCAGATCCATCGGCAGCACCCGGGCGGGCAGGTCGCCGTCGATGGTCCAGCGGGCGGCGATCTGCGGGGTGAGCGAGGACGTGGCCCAGGTGTCGAGCACGTCCGGGTCGCCGGCGAAGCCGCCGGGCTGGCCGCGCTGGGCGGCGTCGTACCCGGGCGGCGTGTCGGCCATGGGATCGACCGGCAGGTCCGCGTCCGGGGGGACGATCGGCTCCTGGTAGCGCGGCTGGCCCTCGGCGTCGAGCGGGTACCAGACCGGGATCGGCACGCCGAAGAACCGCTGCCGGCTGACCAGCCAGTCGCTGTTCAGGCCGTTCACCCAGTTCTCGTACCGAACCCGCATGTGCGCGGGGTGCCAGTCGATCTCCCGGCCCCGGGTCAGCAGGGCCTGGGCCAGCTCCGGGTCGCGGCCGCCGTTGCGCAGGTACCACTGCTGGCTGGTGATGATCTCCAGCGGCTGGCTGCCCTTTTCGTAGAAGTTGACCGCGTGCCGGACCGGCTCGGGCTCGCCGAGCAGGTCGCCGGCCGACCGCAGCAGGCCGGTGATCCGCTGCCTGGCCGCCACCGCCGTCTCGCCGGCGAGCTGCTGGTAGGCGCCGCGCCCGGCCCGGCTGGTGATCGCCGCGGGCGGGCAGGCCAGGAAACGCCCGTCCGTGCCCGTCACCGGGCGCGCGGGCAGGCCGAGCTCCCGCCACCAGGTGACGTCGCTGGCATCGCCGAACGTGCAGACCATCGCGATGCCGGTGCCCTTGCCCGGGTCCGCCAGGTGGTGCGCCAGCACCGGGACCTCGACCCCGAACAGCGGCGTGCGCACCGTGGTCCCGAACAAGCCCGCGTAGCGCTCGTCGTCCGGCCGGGCGACCAGCGCGACGCAGGCCGGGAGCAGCTCGGGGCGGGTGGTCGCCACCGGCACCGTCCCGCCGTCCGGGGCGCGGAAGGCGATCCGGTAATAGGCGCTGGTGACCTCCCGGTCCTCCACCTCGGCCTGGGCGACCGCGGTGCGGAACGTGACATCCCACAGCGTCGGCGCCTCGGCCAGGTACGCCTCACCGTGGGCCAGGTCGCGCAGAAAGGCGCGCTGCGAGATGGCCCGGGAGCCGGCGCCGATGGTCCGGTACGTGGTGGACCAGTCCACCGACAGGCCCAGCCGCCGCCACACCGCCTCGAACGACTGCTCGTCCAGGTCGGTCAGCCGCTGGCACAGCTCCACGAAGTTGCGCCGTGACACCGGCACCTGGTCGGGCCCCGGGCTGGCCGGCGGCACGAACGACGGGTCGTAGGGGAGCGAGGGGTCGCACCGGACATGGAAGTAGTTCTGCACCCGGCGCTCGGTGGCGAGCCCGTTGTCGTCCCACCCGATCGGGTAGAACACCTCCTTGCCGCGCATGCGCTGGAACCGCGCGACGGTGTCGGTGTGGGTGAAGGAGAAAACGTGCCCGATGTGCAGCTTCCCGCTGACGGTCAGCGGCGGGGTGTCGATGGCGAAGACGTCGCCACGCGAGGCGGACCGGTCAAACGTGTACTACGCCGGCCTCTTCCCACCGGCGCGACCACTTCTCCTCGATGCCGTCAAGCGAGGGCTTGCCCGGCACGGGGCTGGCCTGGCGCGCGCGGCGCGCGCGGCCCGGGCGGGAATCGGTGCTCATGGCGGCAAGGGTACCTCATGGCGGGTCCGCGCTGCGGGTGTGCCCGGCGGCCGGCGGGATGCCTTAGTCGCTGGTCCAGCGCGGGCGGCAGAACATCTGTCCCAGCCGCTCATCCAGCGCCTCGCCGATCTCGTCCATGGAACTGACCGAGTAGACCATGGTGCCCTGCGGCGGGGGCAGCCGGGCCGCCTGCTCGTCGTCCAGCCGGGAGCGGACATGGCGGACCGTGATCAGCTCGACCTCGCTGGCGTCGATGAAGCGCAGCCCCCACTCGGTGGCTACAACCAGGCCGTCGAACAGATCCTCCCTGGGCACCTCCAGGACATGCTCCAGGGTCCCGATCTCCGTCCCGGTCCGGGTGAGCACGGGCGTGCCGGGCACGGCGGCACGATGGGAGACAGCCGGCTCAGTGTCCATGCGGCCACTCCTCCTCTCCAACAGCCACTCCGGCCCCCACCTAGGGCTTCTTACCCCTGTCCGGCCACATCCACCTTGAGCCGCCGCCAGCAGTAATCGCGGACAGTTCCACCTTCGCCCCTTCCAGCGGGGATAATGGCAATGTGCTGCGCGTATCGGGTCAACGGCTGGTCGGCAGGGACGGCGAACTGCGCCGTCTGCTCGACCTGCTCGACGACGCCGCCGAGGGCCGCCGTCCGACGCACGCGCTCATCAGCGGGGACGCCGGCGTGGGCAAGACCCGCCTGGTGTCGGAGCTGGCCGGGCGGGCCGCGGGCCGTGGCTTCACCGTGCTGTCCGGCCGGTGCGCCGAGCTGGGCGACAGCATCCCGTACCTGCCGCTCGCCGACGCGCTGCGCGCGGCGACCACCGGCCCCGGCCCGGACCAGGCGCTGCTCGACGCGATCGCCGCCCGCCCGGTGCTCGGACGGCTGCTGCCCGACCGCGGCGCCGGCCCACCGCCGGCCGACCTGCCGGGTCTCGCGCAGCAGCAGCTGTTCGGCGCGGTCCTGGGGATGCTCGCCGAGCTGGCGGCCCAGCGGCCTGTCCTGCTCGTGCTGGAGGACCTGCACTGGGCCGACCGCTCCACCCGCGACCTGCTCACCTTCCTGAGCCGGGTGCTGCACCGGGAAAAGGTGGCGGTGGTGCTCACCTACCGCACCGACGACCTGCACCGCCGTCATCCGCTGCGGCCGGTGGTCGCCGAGCTGCTCCGCCTGCCCGGGGTGACCGCCATCGAGCTCGTCCCCCTCGGGTACGCCGACATGGCCGACCATCTGAGCGCGCTCGCGGAGAGCCCGCTGGACGCGGCCACCTTGCACCGGATCGTCACCCGGGCCGAGGGGAACCCGTACTACGGCGAGGAACTGCTGGCGGCCGGGAACTGCCGCGGCGAACGGCCGGGAAGCGTCCTTCCGACCGGGCTCGCCTCGCTGCTCCTCGCCCGGTTCGAGCAGGTCTCCGACACCGCCCAGCAGGTGCTGCGGGCGGGCTCGGTGGCGGGCCGGCACGCGGAGGAGAGCATCATCCGTGACGCGTCCGGGCTGTCCGAGGGCGACTTCGAGGAGGGGATCCGGGAATCGGTCGCCCATCAGCTGCTCCTTCCGGACGGCATGCAGGGATACACCTTCCGGCACGCGCTGATCAGGGAGGCCATCTACAGCGACCTGCTGCCGGGCGAGCGGACCCGGCTGCACGCCAGGTTCGCCGAGCTGCTGGCCGACCCGGACCGGCTCGCCACCGTGCCGGGCACCGCCGCCGAGCTGGCCCATCACTGCCTGGCCAGCCACGACATCACCGGCGCGTTCAGCGCTTCGGTGCAGGCGGCGCAGGAGGCGGAACGGCTGGCCGCACCCGCCGAGGCGCACCGGCATTTCGACGCCGCGCTGGCGCTGTGGGAGCGGGTGGGTGAGCCGGACAAGCTCGCCGGGATGGACCGCGGCATGCTGGCGTTCCGCTCCGCGACCAACGCGGCGGCCAGCGGCGAGGTCATGCGGGCGGTCCATGAGCTCCGGCGGCTGCGGACGTGGCTCGGCGATTCCTCCGACCCGGCACTCACCAGCCGGGTGCGCGAGCGGCTGAGCTATTTCCTGCTGGAGACCGGGGCGGTCGCCGACGCGGTGGAGGCCGCCCAGGCGGCCGTCGATGCCCTGCCCGAGGACCCGCCCTCCTGGGAGCGGTCCCGGGCCCAGGCGACCCTGGCCCAGACCCTCATGTACGCCCGGGACGAAGAAGCCGCGACCCTGGTGGCCAAGCAGGCTCAGGAGGCGGCCCGGGCGGTCGGCGCGCCCTGGGTGGAGGCGGACGCCCTGGTGACGCTGGGTGAGCTCAGCGAGCGCGGCGGCCAGGTCGACGAGGCGATCAGCCTGTTCACCGCGGCGCATGACCAGGCCAGGGACGCGCGGGTGCTCGGCGTCGAGCTGCGTGCCGCCTACCAGCTGGCCCGGATCAAGCTGGAGCGCGGCGACCTGCCGGGCGCGGTCACGACCGCCCACCAGGGAGTGGCGCGGGCGGAGGAGAAGGGCCTCGGGCTGGCGCCCTACGGCCTAGACCTGCAGTACCTGCACTACCTGGCGCATTACGCGGAAGGCAAGTGGGATCACGCGTCGGAGCTCGCGGACGGGTTCCCGGTCCGCGCCACCACCGAGGCCGAGGCCCGGCTCTCGTCCATGGCCCTGTTCGTCGAGGTGGGCCAGGGGAACCCGGTGGTGGGGGAGCGCCGGGCCTGGCTGGAGCCGTTCTGGGCCGGGGACCGGTTCGGTGAGTACATCGCCCGGGGCCTGCTCGCCGAGCACGCCATGTGGCGGGGCGACCCCGAGGGGGCACTGGGGGAGGTCGCCGCCGCGCTCGGCACCCAGGCCGACAAGGACGGCTACGGGCCGCCGGTGATCCGGGTCGCCGCCATCGGCCTGTCCGCGCACGCGAACCGGGCCGTGCGGGCCCGCGCCGCCGGGGACGTCCGGACCGAAAAGGAAGAGGTCAAGGCGGCCAAGGCGCTGATCGCGGTGGCCCGCCAGGGAGCCGCCTACACGCGCCAGCCGAAGTTCGTGCTGGGGATCGACGGCCGCGGCTGGCTGGCCCGCGCCGAGGCCGAATGGGGCCGCGCCAGGGGGAAGAACAGCCCGGCGGCGTGGCAGTCGGTGGTGGACACGTTCGGCCCCGCGTTCGTTTACGAGAGCGCCAGGGCGCGCTGGCGGCTGGCGGAGGCCCTGGCCGAGAAGGGGCAGCGCGAGCGGGCCGAGCACGAGTGGGAGCTGGCCATGGACACGGTGGAGCGGCTGGGCGCGGTCCCGCTGCTGACCGCGCTGGCCGACCTGGCCCGGCGGGCCAGGATCGGGCCCCGGCCCTCCACCTACCCGCCCGGCGTGCTCTCGGCCCTGACCCCGCGGGAGCAGGAGGTCCTGGAGCTGCTCGCCGAGGGCAACAGCAACCGCGAGATCGCCGCCAAGCTTTTCATCGCGCCGAAGACGGCGAGCGTGCACGTGTCCAACATCCTGGCCAAGCTCGGCGCGTCCAGCCGGACCGAGGCCGCCGCCATCGCCCACCGGGAAGGCGCGTAACGCGGCACCGCGCCGCCGGTGCTCAGGCGTGCGGGGCCGGCTCGTGCTGAGGCCGGCCCGGGCTCAGGCGTAGGGGGCCAGCCCGTCCAGGATTTCGGTGGCCCGGGCGGCGGCGCCGGCCGGGTCGGCGTCGGGCGAGCCCACCAGCGGGTCCCAGTTGAGGTCGTAGAAGATCTCGGTGACCCCCTGCTCGGCCAGCCACTGGGTGTCGCCGCGGATGTCGTCGAAGCTGCCCGACAGCGGCCGCCGGCCCCCGCCCTCGGGCACGGTCACCGGCGCGCCCCAGCGGACCACGCCCCGGACGATGACCCGGAGCGCCGCCGGGTCGCGCCCGGCCTGCTCCGCCGCGGCCCGCACCATCTTGATGCCCTCGGCGATCCGGGTCAGGTCGGTCCGGCTGGAGGTCACCCAGCCGTCGGCGAGCCGCCCGGCCCGTTCCAGCGCCCGGGCGGCCGTCCCGCCGAGCAGGATCGGGGGGCCGGGCCGCTGCACCGGCTCCGGCGCCATCCGGCCGGCCGGCAGCGAATAGAACTCGCCGCTGAACTCGGCCACCCCGCCGGCCCACAGGCGCCGCATCACCTCGATGTACTCCGCCGTCCGGGCGCCGCGCCCGGCCATGACGCCACCGGCGGCGGTGAACTCCTCCGGCATCCAGCCCAGGCCCAGGCCCAGATCGAGCCGCCCGGCCGACAGCACGTCCACGGTGGCGGCCTGCTTGGCCAGGTAGGCGGGGGAGAGGTAGGGCATGTTCACGACGGCGACGCCGAGCCTGATCCGCGACGTGCCCGCCGCCGCGTACCCCAGCGCCACCATCGGGTCGAGCACGCTGTGGTAGACGGGCTCCATCGCGGAGCCCTCGGGGACGATCAGCCGCTGGAACGTCCACGCCGACGCGTAGCCGGCCGCTTCCGCCTGGGCGGTGAAGCTCGCCAGGTTGGCTGGGGTAGCCCAGGCCCCAGAGACGGGGGCGCCGAAACCGATCCGCATGCTCTCACCCTAGGCGCTCGGCGGCCAGGGCGGCGGCCTCGCGGGCACAGCCCCAGGACAGGCTGACGCCAGCCCCGCCGTGGCCGTAGTTGTGCACGATCGGCGGGCCGCCACCGGGCCCGGCGGGCTCGGCCTCCAGCCGCACGGTCGGGCGGGCCGGGCGCAGGCCGACCCGGTGCGCCAGCACCCGGGCGCCGGTCAGCCGCGGCTCGATCGCGGCGCAGTCGCGCAGGATCTGGCCGGCCACCGCCGGGATCGGCTCGAGGTTCCAGTCCCCGGCCGCCTCGCTGCCGCCGAGGATGATCTCCGCGCCGTGCGGGAACAGGTAGGCGAGCCCGGTGGACTCGCTGCCGGGAGCGACGACGAATTCGGTCAGGCCCGGGTTGGCGGTCACGACGGTCTGCCCCCGGACCGGGGTGACCGCCGGGTCGCCCGCGAGCTGACGGGCGTACGCCCCGGAGCAGTTCACGACCACTCGCGCCCCTGCCTCGTGCCCCGCGCCGGCCAGGGAGGCCACCGTGGCCATGCGGATCCGGCCGCCCGCGCGCCCGAGCCTGGCCTGCAGGTAGCCGAGATAGGTCGGCATGTGAATCAGCGGCGCGGCGTACCGCCATCCGCTGCCGAATCCCGGCGGCAGCTCGTCCGGCCGGCACGGGCGGTAGCCGCCGAGCTCGGCGAGCCAGTCCGGCGGGTCGGGCGGGCCGTGGAAGATCTGGGCCCCCTCCGCGATCCGGACGCCGGTGGTCCCGCTGGCCGGGCCCGCCGCGAGCTCGCGGAACGCCGCCAGGGTGGCGCCGCACCACCGGACGGCGCGCTCGCCCGTCTCCACCAGGTGCGGCCCCCAGAGCGCGCCGGCCACGGCCGAGGTGGTGTCCGCCGGCAGGCGGTCGGCGCGGATCTCCACGCCGTGGCCGGCCTCGGCCAGGCATACCGCGGTGGTCAGGCCGGAGACGCCAGCGCCCACGATCAGCACCTCGGGGCCGGAAACGGGCATGGCGTCAGACCCTGAGCGCCTCGGCGGCGATCTCGCGGACCACCACCCGCTGGATCTTGCCGGTGGCGGTCTTCGGCAGGCCCTCCACCACCAGCACCTGCCGGGGCCGCTTGAACGCGGCCAGGCCCTCCCGGCAGAACGCGATGAGCTCGTCGCCGTCGACCGCCTGGCCCGGCATGGCCACCACGCACGCGACGACCTCCTCCAGGCCGTCGGCGTCCCGCAGGCCCACCACGGCGCATTCGGCCACCGACTCGTGCTGGACGATGCGGGCCTCCACCTCGGTCGGCGACACCCAGATGCCGCCGGCCTTGATCATGTCGTTGGTCCGTCCCAGGCAGGTGTAGAAGCCGTCCTCCGAGCGGATGTAGGTGTCGCCGGTCCGCAGCCACTCACCGTCGAACACCTGCCGGGTGGTGGCGACCCGGCACCAGTACCCGGTCGCGATCGAGTCGCCGCGCACCAGCAGCCGGCCGGGATGCCCGTCCGCGACCGGCTCGCCGTTGTCGTCCACCAGCCGGGCCTCGTACCCGGGGACCACGGTGCCCGACGTCCCGGGGCGGACGGCACCGGGCCGGTTGGAGATGAAGATGTGCAGCGCCTCGGTGGATCCCAGCCCGTCGATGATGTCGACCCCGTAGCGGCTCGTGAACCGGCGGTAGATCTCGGCGGGCAGGGCCTCGCCCGCCGACGTCGCCAGCCGCACCGAGGCGAACGCCTCCGCCGGCACGTCCGCGGCGAGCAGCGCGGCGAAGAAGGCGGGCCCGGCGAAGAACAGCGACGGCCGGTCCTCGGCCAGCCGGGCCGCCGCCCCGGCCGGGGTGGCGCGGGCCGGGTCGAGTACCGCGGTGGCGCCGGCCGAGAACGGGAAGAACAGCGAGTTCCCGATGCCGTAGGCGAAGAACAGCTTGGCCACCGAGTAGCAGCGGTCCTCCGGGGTGATGCCCAGCACCTGGTGGGCGTAGGTCTCGCAGACCCGGGCGATGCTGCCGTGCCGGTGCATCGCGGCCTTCGGGGTGCCGGTCGTGCCGGAGGTGTAGAGCCAGAAGCCGGGGGAGTCGAACCAGGTGCCGTAGGGGGTGGCGGGCCCGGCGTGCTGCCCCTCGGCCAGCACGTCAGCCCAGGAGCGGGCGCCGGTCCCGTCCCCGCCGTCCGCGCCGTCCTCCCCGGCCAGCACGAGCATGCCGGCCTCCGGCGCCAGGCTCATGGCCTCCCGGGTGACGGCAGCGAACTCGCTCGTGGCCACGACCACTCGGGCCCGGGTGTCGCGCAGCAGCTCACCGAGCTCGGCCCCGTTGTACATGGTGGACACCGGGACCGCGACCGCCCCCATGCGCAGCAGCGCCAGGAAGGTGATCACGCTCTCGGGCCGGTCGGAGGTGACGAGCACCACCCGCTCCTCGGGCCGCACCCCCAGCGCCTGCAGGCCGGAGGCGAACGCGGCCACCCGCTGGGCGAGCTCGGCGTAGGTGAGCGACCCGGCCGGCCCGGTCACGGCGAGATGGCCGCCCCGGCCCGCCTCGACCTGGCGGTCCAGGAGATACACGCTGGCATTGAAAGCCTCGACAGGCATGACTGGTCCCATCCGCCCGCGGGAACACGATGGACATATCCTCTACATACATTTAGCGCGCCGTCAATTACTTGTAGAATTGAGTGGTGGACAGCCCGTCACCTCCGCCGCGGCGCCCGGGCGGCGGATCCGGCAGCGCCCGCTCACTCCTGCTGACGATCCTCGGTGAGTTCGTGCTGCCCGCGGATGAGCCGCCGTGGACCTCGGCCCTCCTGCACGTCGCCTGGGGGCTCGGGCTGGAGGAGAAGTCGGCCCGCCAGGCGCTGGCCAGGCTGGCCGCGGGCGGCTGGATCACCGCCCACCGGGCCGGCCGGCGGGTGCGGTGGGCGCTGACCCCGCAGGGCCACGAGCGGCTCGCCGAGGGGGCGGCGCGCATCTACTCCTTCGGCGGTGACGCGCCGGCCTGGGACGGCCGCTGGCTGGTGCTGCTGGTGACCGTCCCGGAGACCCGCCGGCAGCTGCGTCACAAGCTGCGCACCCGGCTCACCTGGGCTGGCTTCGGCAGCCCGCTGCCCGGCGTGTGGGTCAGCCCGCACCCGGCCCGGGAGGCGGAGGCCAAGCAGGTCACCGAGCAGCTGGGCCTGACCGCGGAGACCTTCTCCTTCACCGGCCCGTTCGCGGGGATCGGGGCGCAGCGCTCGCTGGTCGAGCAGGCCTGGCACCTGGACGATCTGGCCGCCATGTACCAGGCGTTCCTGGCCCGCTTCGAGGACCTGCTGCCCGCGCCCGGCGACGACACGCTGCTCGCCCAGGTCCGCCTGGTGGACGAGTGGCGGCGGTTCCCGCTGGCCGACCCGGGCCTGCCCCCGGAGCTGCTCCCGCCCGGCTGGATCGGGGCCCGGGCGGCGGCCGTGTTCGGCGGCCTGCACCACGCCTGGGAGGCGTCGGCCCGGGCCCGCTGGGCGGAGCTGGGCGCCGTCGGCGGGGCCGGCGCCGCGGTCAGAAGCGGACGTAGGAGTAGTCGAGCGGCTGGCCGTTGATGCCGTTGCGGGGCGGCGCCAGCCAGGCGGCGATCTTCCCCGGCTCGTACACGGGCCGCATCAGCGACTCCACGTGGGCCTTGTCGGCCGGGGTGGGCAGCCAGGCTGGGCGGCCCGCCTCCCAGGCCGCCGCGTCCACGATCTGGCCGGCGGGGGTGACGTGGCAGCCGGCGAAGGACCCGACCTTGCGGTTGAACCCCACGTGCGGCAGGCGCAGCCCCGGCCCGGTGATCCCGCCCGCGGCCAGGATGCGGTTCCACCGCGTGATCCCGGTCTGGCAGTCGGCGATGTAGGCGGTGCGCAGGTCGTGGTTGAGCGCGGTGAGCGCGGGCAGCTCCGCCGCCACGATGCGGCCGCCGTCGATCTGCTCGACCGCGGTCACCGCCTCGGTGAGGACGTGGTCGTCCTTGCGGCGCTCCTCCTGCCAGCGCCCCTTCAGCCCGCTGGTGAAATAGTTCGCGACGTTGGTGGAGATCTCCCCGCCGAACAGGTCCAGGCTGACGCTGTAGTGGAAGTTCAGGTACTTCTGGATGACCGGGAGCGGGATTCCGCCCAACGGGGCGACGTCGTCGGTGTCGTGCTCGCGCATGAGCGCTGCCGTCCGCTCGACCACCCGGTCCACGCCGGTGGTGCCGACGAACATGTGGTGCGCCTCTTCCTTCAGCATGAACTCGCAGGTGCGCGACAGCGGGTCGAAGGCGCTCTCCTTGAGCGTGCCGAGCTGGTACTTGCCGTCCCGGTCGGTGAAGTAGGTGAACATGAAGAACGACAGCCAGTCCGGGGTCTCCTCGTTGAACGCGCCGAGGATGCGGGGCGAGTCCTCGCTGCCGGAGTTGCGCAGCAGCAGCGCCTCCGCCTCGTCCCGGCCGGCCCGGCCGAAGTAGGCGTGCAGCAGGTATACCATCGCCCACAGGTGGCGGCCTTCCTCCACGTTGACCTGGAACAGGTTCCGCAGGTCGTACAGGCTGGGCGCGGTCTGGCCGAGCCGCCGCTGCTGCTCGACCGAGGCCGGCTCGGTGTCGCCCTGGACCACGATCAGCCGCTGCAGGCTGGACCGGTGCTCGCCGGGGACCTGCTGCCACACCGGCTCGCCCTTGTGCTGGCCGAACGCGATCTGCCGGTCTGGGTCGCGCTCGGCCAGGAAGATGCCCCACCGGTACTCCGGCACCTTCACCCGGTCGAAGTTGGCCCAGCCCTCGCGGCCCACCGCCACCGCGGTACGCAGGTAGACGTCGTGGGTCGGCAGGGTCGGCCCCATCTCGCCCCACCAGTTCAGGAAGGCGGGCTGCCAGGACTCCAGCGCGCGCTGCAGCCGCCGGTCCTCGGCCAGGTTGACGTTGTTGGGGATGCGCTCGGTGTAGTCGATCGACATGTCAGGCTCGCTTCTTGTCGAACACGGCCCGCTGGCCGGTGCCGTAACGCCGCAGCGCGCCGTCCGGGCCGGCCGCGTTCGGCCTGGTGAAGATCCAGTTCTGCCACGCGGTGAGGCGGGCGAAGATCTTTGTTTCCATGGTCTCCGGGCCGGGGAAGCGCAGGTTGGCCTCCATCCCGGTCAGCGCGTCGGGGCTGAGCGAGGCGCGTTCCTCCAGCGCGATCCGGACCTCGTCGTCCCAGTCGAGGTCGTCGGGGGCGAAGGTGACCAGGCCGAGCTCCAGCGCCTCGGCCGCCTCGATCGGCCGGCCCGTCTCCTGCTCCAGCTTGGCCAGCTGGCCGGGCTCGCCGTAGCAGCGGGACGCGAGCCGGCTCAGCCCGTTGGCCGTCGGATAGGCGCCGAAGTTGCCCGCCGACAGCACGATCTGGGCCGGACCGGCGGCTTCCCCGTCCCCGTCCGCCGCGTCCTCCAGCAGGCCGTCCAGCATGTACTGGCGGTCGCAGGCCAGCGCCAGCTCCAGCAGCGGGCCGGCGAAGCAGCTGCCGGGCTCGATCAGCGCGATCAGGCTGCGGCTGGTCAGGTCGAGCCGCTTGAGGGTCCGTTTCAGGTAGAGCCTGATCTCGCTGGCCAGCCAGTCCCCGCCCGCCGCCGCCTCGAGCAGGCGCTCGTGGCCGAGCACCAGGCCGGGGTCGCCGCTGGTCCGGATCGCCCAGGTGCCGAGCTCCACCTCGTTGATGCGCAGCCACAGGATGAGGTCGTCGAGCTCCCGGCACATCGCCAGCGGCCAGAACGACGCGCCCAGCGCGTGCAGGCCCGCCGCGTCCGCCGGGGGCTCGTCCCGCGGGCAGGGAGCCAACTACAACCCCGCCGAGGACACCTCGGATGAGGGCACCTATCTCAGCCACGACGACCCCGGCGACCTGTACGACGGGCTGCCGGATATCCA
>DATINY010000429.1:0-9370 GCA_035473755.1 Streptosporangiaceae bacterium | reverse complement strand
CGACCGGCTCGACACCGACGGCTGCATGTCCACCAACGACACCGTGCTGCTGCTCGCCAGCGGCGCGGCCGGCACCCGCCCGGCCCTCCGCGACTTCACCCGCGTCCTGACCGAGGTCTGCGCCGACCTCGCCCGCCAGCTGCAGGCGGACGCGGAGGGGGCGAGCAAGGCGATCGCGATCGAGGTGGTCGGGGCGGCCAGCGAGGATGACGCCCTGGCCGCCGGCCGGGCCGTGGCCCGGTCCGCGCTGGTCAAATGCGCCATCGCCGGCGAGGACCCGAACTGTGGACGGATCCTCTCCGCGGTGGGCACCACCAGCGCCGAGTTCGAGCCGGAGCGGCTCAGCGTGGCGATCAACGGGGTCTGGGTCTGCCGCAACGGCTGCGCCGGGGACGACAGGTCCAAGGTGGACCTGCGGCCACGGGACGTGACGATCACCGTCGACCTGTCTGCTGGGCCGCACGCCGCCACCATCCGCACCACCGACCTGACGGCCGCCTACGTCCACGAGAACTCGGCCTACTCGACATGACTGAGCACCTCCACGACCGGGCACCCGCGGCCGGGCGGGCGATGACCGGGCAGCCCGCACCCGCCGTCGGCGACGGGCCACCGGCCGGGCCAGCCGGGCAGCGCACCGGCGCCGCGGCGGCCCTGGCCAAGGCGGCCACGCTGATCGAGGCCCTGCCCTGGCTGGACCGCTTCCACGGCCAGACCGCCGTGATCAAATACGGCGGCCACGCCATGACCGACGCGGCCCTGCGGGCCGCCTTCGCCCAGGACGTCGTGTTCCTGCGCTACGCCGGGCTGCGCCCGGTGGTCGTGCACGGCGGCGGTCCGCAGATTTCCGCGCACCTGGAACGCCTCGGCGTCGCCAGCACGTTCGCCGCCGGGCTGCGGGTGACCACGCCGGAGACGATGGACGTCGTCAGGATGGTACTCACCGGCCAGGTCAACCGGGACGTGGTCGGGATGATCAACCGGCATGGCCCGTTCGCGGTGGGCATGTCGGGGGAAGACGCCAACCTGTTCACCGCCAGCCGCCGGGGAGCGGTGGTGGACGGCAAGTTCGTCGACATCGGGCTGGTCGGCGAGATCGACGCGGTCAACCCGGCGGCCCTGCAGGTGCTGCTGGCCGACGGCCGGGTGCCGGTCATCTCCAGCGTCGCCCGCGGCGCGGGCGGTGAGATCTACAACGTCAACGCCGACACCGCCGCCGCGGCTCTGGCCGTGGCGCTGGGCGCCGCCAAGCTGGTGGTCCTCACCGACGTGGAAGGCCTGTATACCGACTGGCCCGTGGACGGCCCGGCGCCCGCTGAACTGGGCAACGTGATCAGCCAGCTCAGCGCGGCCGAGCTGGAGCGGCTGCTGCCCGGCCTGAGCACCGGCATGATCCCCAAGATGGAAGCCTGCCTGCGGGCGGTGCGGGGCGGTGTGCCGCAGGCTCACGTGCTGGACGGCCGGCTGCCGCATTCGCTGCTGCTCGAGATCTTCACCGACTCCGGCATCGGCACCATGGTCGTCCCGGACGGAGTGGATTGATGAACGCGACACTGGCCTACCTGCCGCAGGCGCCGGGCCACGGCGCCTGCTGGCGCGCCTCCGGCACGACCCAGCGCCAGCGGTGTCCCAACGCCGAGGACCAGCCTCCCGCGGCATCAATGGGCGCGCCTCCGGCACGACCAAGCGAAGCGCCCGCGAGGGAGGCAGACAAGTGAGCGCCACCCAGCGGCTGCAGGGGCGGTTCGAGGCGGCGCTCATGGGCACCTACGGGGTGCCGCCGCTCGCGCTGGTGCGCGGCGAGGGCTGCCGGGTCTGGGATGCCGATGGCCAGGAATACACCGACCTCATCGCCGGCATCGCGGTCAGCTCGCTCGGCCACGCTCACCCGGCGGTCACCGCGGCGGTGACCCGCCAGGTGCACGCCATCGCCCACACCTCCAACCTGTTCCTGCACGAGGGCGAGGTTGCCCTGGCCGAGCGCCTGCTCGCCCTGCTGGCCGCCGACGGCAGGGTGTTCTTCACCAACTCGGGCACCGAGGCCAACGAGGCGGCGCTCAAGCTGGTCCGTCGCCACCAGGGCCCGTCCCGGCCGGTCATCGTCGCCGCCGACGGCGGCTTCCACGGCCGCACCATGGGCTCGCTCGCGCTGACCGGCAAGGAGGCGATACGCCAGCCGTTCGGCCCGTTCGGGGTCGAGGTCCGTTTTGTCCCCTACGGCGATGCGGCCGCGCTCGCCGGAGCCGTCGGCCCCGACTGCGCCGCCGTGTTCATCGAGCCGTGCCAGGGGGAGGCGGGGGTGGTGCCGGCGCCCGCCGGTTACCTGCGCGCCGCCAGGCAGGTGTGCGACGCCACCGGCGCGCTGCTGGTGATCGACGAGATCCAGAGCGGGATTGGCCGCACCGGCGCCTGGTTCGCCCACCATGCGGACGGGGTGATGCCAGACGTGCTCACCCTGGCCAAAGGGCTGGGCGGCGGGCTGCCGATCGGCGCCTGCATCGGGCTCGGCGCGGCCGGCCGGGCGCTGCGCAAGGGTGACCACGGCAGCACGTTCGGCGGCAACCCGGTGGCTTGCGCGGCCGCGCTCGCCGTGCTCACCACGATCGAGTCCGACGGCCTGCTCGCCCAGGCGGCGGCCATCGGCGGCCAGCTGGCAGCCGGCCTCGGCGGGCCGGTGCACCCGCTGCTCAGCGGGGTGAGGGGACGGGGCCTGTGGCTCGCGGCGCTGCTGACCACCCCGGCCGCAGCCGCGGTAGAGGCCGCCTGCCACCAGGCCGGGTTCCTCGTCAACGCCGTCCAGCCGGACGCGATCCGGCTCGCCCCGCCGCTCATTCTCCAGGCCAGCCAGGCGGAGGAGTTCCTCGCCGCCTGGCCGGGCATCCTCGACCGGGCGGCCGAAGCGGCCGCAGGCGTCGCCGCGCCCGGGTCCGCGGGCAGCGCGGCGGCCGGCGCCAGCGGTCCGGGGAGCCCGGCATGACCGCGGTAAGCCCGGTGACCAAGGCCGCGCGGCAGGCACAGATCGCCGACATCCTCACCCGCGCCCGGGTGCGGTCACAGGAGGAACTCGCCGATCTGCTGGCCCAGCGAGGGGTCAAGGTCACCCAGGCGACCCTCTCCCGCGACCTGGAGGAGCTCGGCGCGGTCCGGCTACGCGGGATGGGCGGCACACTGGTGTACGCGCTGCCCGGCGACCCGGGTGGCCCGGGCTCGCGGCCGGGCGGCCTGCCGGGACCGCCCGCGGAGAGCCCGCCCGGGCCGCCCGGCGGCCGGGCCGTCGCCTGGCTCAGCGGGCGGGCCGATGAGGGTGCCTCCGGCACGCTGGCCCGGGTGGGCCCCGAGCTGCTCCTGTCCGCCGAGGCGAGCGCAAACCTGGTGGTGCTGCGCACCCCGGCGGGGGCAGCCCAGTTCCTCGCCTCCGCCATCGACCATGCCGGCTGGCCGTCGATCCTCGGCACGGTCGCGGGCGACGACACCGTCCTGGTGATCAGCCGGGAGGCCGCGGGCGGGAACGACCTCGCGGAGAGCCTGCTCCGCCTCGCGGAGCGCAGGGGCTAGCCGGCATGCGGCCTGCAGCACAGTTCCCCACCGCGGTGCCGCCCGCGGCCGACAACAAGCAGCAATGAGGAGACAGATCATGACAAAGCGTGTAGTCCTTGCCTACTCCGGCGGCCTCGACACCTCGGTCGCCATCGGCTGGATCGCCGAGCGGACCGGGGCAGAGGTGATAGCGGTCGCGGTGGACGTCGGCCAGGGCGGGGAGGACCTGACCGTGATCCGCGACCGGGCCCTGGCCTGCGGGGCCACCGCCGCCGAGGTGGTGGACGCGCGGGAGGAATTCGCGGTCGGCTACTGCCTGCCCGCGCTCCGCGCCAACGCGCTCTACATGAACCGCTACCCACTGGTCTCCGCGCTCTCGCGGCCGCTGATCGTCACCCACCTGGCCCGGGTGGCCCGCGAGCGCGGTGCCGACGCGGTCGCGCACGGCTGCACCGGCAAAGGCAACGACCAGGTCAGGTTCGAGGTGGGCATGGCCAGCCTCGCCCCGGAGGTGGAGGTGCTCGCCCCGGTCCGGGACTCCGGCATGACCAGGGACAAGGCGATCGCGTTCGCGGAGGAGAAGGAGCTGCCGATCAGCGTGACGTCCCGGTCGCCGTACTCGATCGACCAGAATCTGTGGGGACGGAGCTGCGAGACCGGGCACCTGGAGGACATCTGGGAGGCGCCCCACGACGACGTGTGGAGCTACACCCAGGACCCCGGCGTGCCGCGGGATCCCGATGAGCTCGTGATCAGTTTCGCCGACGGCGTCCCGGTCGCGATCGACGGCAGGCCCCTGCCGCCGCTGGACATCATCACCGAGCTGAACGCCCGCGCCGGGGCGCATGGGGTAGGCCGGGTGGACATGGTCGAGGACCGGCTGGTCGGGATCAAGAGCCGGGAGATCTACGAGGCACCGGGCGCCATCGCCCTGCTCGCGGCGCACTCCGAGCTCGAGAGCGTGTGCATGGAACTTGACCTGTCCCGGTTCAAGCGGTCGGCGGAGCAGCGGTGGACCGAGCTGGTCTACGACGGGCTGTGGTTCTCCCCGCTCAAGGCCGCGCTCGACGCGTTCATGGCCGAGGCATCGCGTTACGTGACCGGCGACGTCAGGCTGCGGCTGCACGGCGGCCAGGCGGTGGTGACCGGCCGGCGCAGCCCGGTTTCGCTGTATGACTACGGGCTGGCCACCTACGATACGGGCGACACCTTTGACCAGTCGCTGGCCAAGGGGTTCGTGGAGCTGTGGGGCCTGCCCAGCCGGGTCGCGGCGATGCGGGAGCACCGGGCCGGGAGGTGACCGGCCGGCCGGATGCCCGCCGGGCCTGACCGCACGGCTTCCGGACCGCCGGCCGCCGGGCCTGGTTAGCTGGCAGTGTGCGCCACCGTGCCCGCCGGTGGCTGGAACATCGACCGCTGAGAGGAACCGGTGGCAGAGCAGGAACGAAAGCCGACGCGGTTGTGGGGAGGCCGGTTCGAGTCCGGGCCGGCCGAGGCGCTCGCGCGGCTGTCGGTCAGCGTCCAGTTCGACTGGCGGCTCGCCCCCTACGACCTGCTGGCCTCGGCCGCGCACGCGCGGGTGCTGCACCAGGCGGGGCTGCTGGACGACGATGAGCTCGCCCGGCTGCTGGCCGCCCTGGACAGCCTCTCCCGCGCCTGCCGCAACGGCGAGTTCCGCCCGGACGCCACCGACGAGGACGTGCACACCGCGCTCGAGCGCGGCCTGCTCGAGCAGGTCGGCGCGCTCGGCGGCAAGCTGCGGGCCGGCCGCAGCCGCAACGACCAGGTCGCCACCGACCTGCGCCTGTACCTGCGCGACCACGTGCGGCTCATCGTCTCGCGGGTGGCCGAGCTGCAGACGGCGCTGCTCGCCCAGGCCGCCGAGCACGTGCACTCCCCGGCGCCGGGCATGACCCACCTCCAGCACGCCCAGCCGGTGGTCTTCGCCCACCAGCTGCTGGCCCACGCGCACGCCCTCAACCGGGACATCGACCGCCTGCGGGACTGGGACAAGCGGGCCGCGGTATCCCCGCTCGGCGCGGGCGCCCTGGCCGGCTCCTCGCTGCCCCTCGACCCCGGGGCGGTCGCCTCCGAGCTCGGGTTCGACCGCGCCGCGCCGAACTCGATGGACGCGGTGAGCGACCGGGACTTCGCGGCCGAGTTCTGCTTCGCCGCGGCCCTGCTGGGGGTGCACCTGTCCCGGCTCGGCGAGGAGATCGTGCTGTGGTCCTCGCAGGAGTTCGGCTGGGTGGAGATCGACGACGCGTACGCCACCGGCTCGTCGATCATGCCGCAAAAGAAGAATCCCGACGTGGCGGAGCTGGCCCGGGGCAAGGCGGGCCGGCTGATCGGCGGCCTCACCGGCCTGCTCACGACGCTCAAGGGGCTGCCGCTCACCTACAACCGTGACCTGCAGGAGGACAAGGAACCGGTCTTCGACGCGGTGGACACGCTGCTGCTGGTCCTGCCCGCCCTGGCCGGCCTGGTCGGCACGCTCCGCGTCCATACCGAACGGATGAGGGCGGGCGCGAGCACTGGGTTCGCGCTGGCCACCGACCTGGCCGAGCTACTCGTCCGGCGGGGCGTCCCGTTCCGCGAGGCGCACGAGGTGGTGGGGCACCTGGTCGTGTGGTGCCAGGTGAACGACTGCGACCTGCCCGACGTGAGCGACGAGAACCTGGCGAAGATCTCCCTCCACCTCACGCCGGACGTGCGGGAGGTGCTGTCGGTGACCGGCGCGCTGGCGGCCCGGAGCACGTTCGGGGGAACGGCACCGGACCGGGTGACGGAGCAGCTGGCCGCGCTACGCGGGGTGGTCGACGAGAACGCCGCCTGGGCGGCGGGCTGACCAGGGCGATCGCGTGCTGGGAGCGCAGGACGAGGGGCCGGTGGCTGACGGGCTGCTCCCGCGCGGGTTCTTCGCCGGGTCATCGCTGGCGGTGGGGCCCCGGCTGCTGGGCTGTGTGCTGGAGCACGAGACCGGCGAGGGCCTGGTCGCGGTGGCGCTGACCGAAGTCGAGGCATATGAGGGGCTGGCCGATCCCGCCTCGCACGCCTACCGTGGCCGCACCGGCCGGAACGCGGTCATGTTCGGCGAGCCCGGGCATGCGTACGTGTACTTCACCTACGGCATGCATTTCTGCGTGAACATGGTCTGCCGCCCCGAGGGGACCGCGTCCGCCGTCCTGCTGAGGGCCGGCCGGGTGACCGCCGGCGTCCCGCTGGCTACGGCCCGCCGTCCGGCGGCCCGCAACGGGAACGAGCTGGCCCGGGGGCCGGCCCGGCTGTGCCAGGCGCTCGGGATCGACCGCGGGCTGGACGGCGCCGACGTGTGCGACCCGGGCTCGCCGCTGCGGATCCGGCCGGCCCCGGCGGCGGGTCCCGGCCAGCCGGTTCCGGACGTCAGCCGTGGTCCCCGGGTCGGGATCAGCGCCGCCGCCGACCGCCCGTGGCGGTTCTGGCTGACCGGCGACCCGACCGTTTCGGCCTACCGTCCGTACGCGCGGCGGGCCAGGGCGAAAGTGATTTCACCCCCGGCGGGCGGAGATGGGACGATGCCCCGGTGACCACGGACATCATCGAGGACCTCAGCTGGCGCGGCCTGATCGCCGTGTCCACCGACCTGGACGACCTGCGCAAGGCCCTGGACGCGGGCCCGGTCACGCTGTATGGGGGCTTCGACCCGACGGCGCCCGGCATGCACATCGGGAACCTGGTGCTGATGCTCACCATGAGGCGCTTCCAGCTGGCGGGGCACCGGCCGATCGGCCTGGTCGGCGGCGCGACGGGACTGATCGGGGACCCGAGTGGCAAGTCGGCCGAGCGGGTGCTCAACCCGCGCGAAGTGGTGGCCGGCTGGGCCGAGCGGTTCCGCCGTGAGCTGAACCGGTTCCTTGACTTCGAACCGGGCCCGGCCAGCGCGCTGCTGGTCAGCAACCTGGACTGGACCGAAGAATTGTCGGCGCTGGATTTCCTGCGTGACATCGGGAAGCACTTCCCGCTCAACCAGATGCTTTCCCGGGAGGTGGTCAGGGCCAGGCTCGAGGCCGGTGGCATCACCTACACCGAGTTCAGCTACCAGGTCCTGCAGGCGAACGACTTCCTCGAGCTGCACCGGCGGTACGGCTGCGTGCTGCAGGTCGGCGGCAGCGACCAGTGGGGGAACCTGGTATCGGGTGTTGACCTGATCAGGAGGGTGACCGGTGACTCCGTGCACGCGCTGGCCACGCCGCTGATCACCAAGCCGGACGGGACCAAATACGGGAAGACCGAGGGCGATGCGGTCTGGCTGAGCGCGGACCTGATGAGCCCGTACGCCTTCTACCAGTTCTGGATCAACCGGAGCGATGCCGAGGTTCCGGGCCTGCTCCGGGTGTTCACGTTCCGCAGCCGCGAGGAGATCGAGGAACTGGAGCGGGATACGGCCGAGCGGCCCGCGGCGCGCACCGCCCAGCGGGCGCTCGCCGATGACGTCACCACGCTCGTGCACGGCCCCGAGGAACTCGCCCGGGTGGTGGCGGCCAGCCGGGCGCTCTTCGGCCAGGGAGACCTGCGGGCGCTGGATGAGAAGACCCTGACGGCGGCGCTGGCCGAGGTGCCGTGCGTCAAGCTGGAGGCCGTGGACGTGCGCGCCCACGGGTTCCCCCCGGTCGCCGACCTGATGGCCGCGGCGGGGATCGCGGAGAGCAAGTCGGCGGCACGCCGGGCGATCGCCGAGGGCGGCGCCTACCTGAACAACGTGCGGGTGGCCGAGCAGGACGCCGTGCCATCAGTGGATGACCTCCTGCACGGCAGGTTCCTGGTGATCCGGCGGGGCAAGCGCACCGTGGCCGGAGTGGAGGTCACCGGCCGCTGACCTCCGCCGGTCCAGGCGGGGCCGCCGGTGCTCAGGCCTTCGCGGGGACGGCGGGTGGGGGCGTGCGCGCCCGCCCGTGACGCGTGAGGCTGCCGTGCACACGTTGCCGATTTGACGGGAGCGGCTTTGCTGCTAATGTTTCGTCCTGCCCCGCAAGTACACCTGCCGTCGGTGGGTGGCGGTCCCGGGGCCGGCAACAGATCCCTGCACGTTGGCTCGGTCATGACCTGGCCCGGGCGGGGGTATGCTGGGAATACAACGAGCTACCGGGTCGGTTGAACCTCGTGAAACCGGTTGACAGACCTGTAGCTCACAGGTAAGTTAGCAGGGTTGCCCCCGAATCGAGGCGAAAGCCTTGTGACGGTGCGCGTCCGCTCCTTGAGAACTCAACAGCGTGCTAAAAGCCAGTGCACAAGCACAACAAACCCCGTCAGTGGGGGCTGAGCCGGCAACGGCCCATCACCTCACTACGGATGCCAAGATCGCCTTGAGAGCCGGGTTGACCGGCCCACGAGGCACTCTATTTATGTCAGCAGCCCGCTGGCCAGGCCTTCGTGCCGGGCAAGCGGTTGCATATAGACATCAACGGAGAGTTTGATCCTGGCTCAGGACGAACGCTGGCGGCGTGCTTAACACATGCAAGTCGAGCGGAAAGGCCCTTCGGGGTACTCGAGCGGCGAACGGGTGAGTAACACGTGAGCAACCTGCCCTCAGCTCTGGGATAGCTCCCGGAAACGGGAATTAATACCGGATACGACCCCAACTGACATCGGTCAGGGTGGAAAGGATTCCGGCTGAGGATGGACTCGCGGCCTATCAGCTAGTTGGTGGGGTAACGGCCCACCAAGGCGACGACGGGTAGCCGGCCTGAGAGGGCGACCGGCCACACTGGGACTGAGACACGGCCCAGACTCCTGCGGGAGGCAGCAGTGGGGAATATTGCGCAATGGGCGAAAGCCTGACGCAGCGACGCCGCGT
>DATINY010000428.1:0-6875 GCA_035473755.1 Streptosporangiaceae bacterium | reverse complement strand
GGCTCATCGCGGCGGGACCGGCTTCGGTGATCGTCTCGACGGCCGCGCGCAGCAGCGCGGGCCGCAGATCCCCGTGGTGATACGGGCGCGTCACGGGCGGCATACAGCCATCTTAGTTGACATCTAACCAGTGGACAGATTATCTTTCCATTGGTTAGATCAGACCGTGAACGGAGGCTCCGATGCCGGCACTTCCCTGGACCCAGCGGCAGGAGGTCGACCCCAGCCAGGAGTACGTGGCGATGGCGTCGCGCCTGCCGCTCGAGCGCCGCCGCTCGATTCCCGGTTTCCTGCGCGACGCCCTGGCCATCCGCCGCCAGCTCGCCCGCGCCGATGGGCTGGTCGGCTACGCCCTCGACGCCGAGCTGGTGCACAAGACGTTCTGGACCTTCTCGGTGTGGGAGGACCGGGCGAGCCTCGACGCCTTCGCCTCATCCGAGCCGCACCGTGCGATCACCCGCCGGCTGCGGCCGCTGATGGGGCAGACCCGGTTCGAGTTCTTCCCGGTCTCGGGAGCCAGCCTGCCCAGGACATGGGACCAGATGAAGGCCCCGCTGCGCAGCGAGCGCCGGTAACGCCTCATCTGCCAGGCGCGGGCCCGCGCCCCCGGCTGCCGGGATCCGTCAGCGGTGCTGCACTTCGGCGAGGACGGGCTCGATGATCTGGTCGGCGAGCCACTGCACCGGGCGGCCGCCCAGGACCGCGGCGAGCACGATGTGGGTGACGCCGACACTGATCATCTCCAGCATCAGGGCGCGGGTCGCCGCCGGGGCCTGCGGGTCGTCGCAGCGGACGATCGTCTGCATGGAGCGGGTGATCTCACCCGGGTCGCGCCCGATGGCGGCACAGTGCTCGTCAAGGACCTTGTCCTTCTGCCGGAACTCCGCCGACGGTGGGCCCGGGTAGTTCCAGATGTCGGCATGCTCGGCCACGACGCGCAGGACGCGGTCGCCCGCCCCGCCGATCAGGATCGGCGGGTGCGGCTTCTGCCGGGGTTTCGGCTCGCATACGGCGCCCTTGAGCTGGATCGAGTGGCCGTCGAAGTCGAACGGCTCGTCCTCCGTCCACAGCTGGCGGATGATGGCGCAGGACTCCGCGAGGTCGCGGACGGCCTCACCGGGAGAGACCAGGGGCACGCCGTAGGCCTCGAACTCCCGCACCGCGGGATTCGCGCCGGCCACCCGGCTGCCCCCGGCGCCGATCCCGAAATCGAGCCGGCCGCCGGCGATGATGTCGACCTTGGCCGCCATCTTCGCCAGCAGCGCCGGGGAACGCAGGCGGTTGCTGGTTACGATCACGCCCAGCCGCAGCCGGCTGGTCTGGGCGGCCAGGGCGGCGAGGAGCGTCCAGGCCTCCAGGGCCGCTCCCGTGATCTCTCCGCGCAGCGGCACCATGTGGTCCCACAGCCAGGCGTGCTCGAAGAGGGGGATCTGATCTGCCTCGCGCCAGATCCTCAGGATCTCCTCGTAGCTGAGACCCATCTGGCTGGTCTTGATGCCAAAGCTCAGCCGCCGGTCGGGTGCTGTCATGATGAAGTCTCCTCTCCGCGTCACCCAATCGTCAGTGATGTTGATCGTCATTAGTACTGATGATCAGTCTAGCCATAGAATAGTGCCGTGCCCACCCCAGGTCCCGATGACCAGCCGCCCGCGGGCGAGCCGCTGCCAGCACTGGCCGGCCGCCTCGGTTACCTGCTCAAGCACGCGCAGCTGCGGCTGTCCGAGCTGACCGGCTCGGCCATGGCGCCCTTCGGCATCACCGGGCGGCAGTGCGCCGTGCTCATCGCCATCGACAGCCAGGCCCCGCTCTCCCAGCAGGAAGTCGCAGCCCGGCTAGGCGTCGACCGGACCACGATGGTCCTGTTGATCGACGAGCTGGAGAACAAGCGGCTCGTCCAGCGGCGCCGGGACCCCTACGACCGGCGAAAGAACGTCGTGGTCCTGACCGGCGCCGGGCGTACCACCCTCCGGGAGGCCTCCGCCGCGGGCGCCGAGGCAGAACGGCTCTTCCTGGGCCCCCTGTCCGGCGATGAGGCCGCCCGATTGAGGCAGGCGCTGCGCGCGATCGCCTTCCCGGCCCCGGTCGAGCCGGCGGGTCGTACCGTGGCAGGTGACGCCGCGCAGGCAGCCAGCACCCCTCACCAGAAGGCACCGTGATCCATGTACCACGTGAACGCCCGTGACCTGCCGGGCAACGACGTTTCCCGCACCTTCGAAGGCGGCAAGCACGGCCCGTGCACGGTGTCGTTCTTCCTGGTGAACAACCGGCCCGGCGAGGGACCCAACCTGCACCGCCACGCCTACGACGAGACCTTCATCATCCTGGAGGGTCATGTCCTGGTCCGGGTCGGCGACGAGAGCCTCGAAGGCGGCCCCGGCGACATCGTCATCGGGCCGGCCGGCACCCCGCACGGTTTCACCAACCGCGGGCCGGGCCCGGCCCGGCTCGTGTGCATCCACGCGGCTCCCGAGATGAAGACCGAATGGGTGGACTGAGAGCGGGAGTCGGCCTAACGGATTTGCGGGTCCACGTCCATAATTTGGCTCGTGACGGACGTGGAACGGATCCTGGTTACGGGCGCGACCGGCAAGGTCGGGCAGGCGTTCATCGGGCGGCTGCTCGCATCCGGCGATGAGCGTCTCGCCGGGTTCGCGATCAGGGCGCTGTGCCACAATCGCGTACTCGAACCGGGTCCGCGCCTCGAGGTCATGACCGGCTCGATCGACCAGCGTGCGGCGGTGGAACGGGCGGTGGACGGCGTGACGCACGTCCTGCACCTGGCCACCAGCAAGGAGACGCCCGAGACCATCATCGACGTCGCGGTCAAGGGCCTGTTCTGGCTGCTCGAGGCCTGCCGGGCGAGCCCGGCATTCCGGCAGTTCATCCTCATCGGCGGGGACGCCGGGATGGGCCATTTCTTCTACCCGCACCCGGTGCCAGTGACCGAGATCCAGCCGCACAGCGCCTACCCGGGCTGTTATGCGCTGTCCAAGGTGCTGGAGGAGGTGACGGCCGAGCAGTACGGCATCCAGTACGACATGAACGTCTGCTGTCTGCGGGCACCGTGGGTGATGGACAAGGACGACTTCCGGTACCAGCTGTCGTTCGGGGATGACGTCTTCGGCGGCCCGCGCTGGCGGGACCTGGTCGGCGCCGATCAGGCCGGCGCCTACGCCGCGAACGGCACCATCCCGGTGATGCTCGACGAGCAGGGCCGCCCGGTCAAACGGAACTTCGTCCACGTCAATGACCTCGCCGACGCGATCCTGCTGGCGATCGACAATCCCGCGGCCCGGAGGCAGACCTTCAATATCTGCATGGACGAGCCGGTCGACTACGGCGAGCTCGGCGCCTACCTGGCGCAGTCCCGCGGCCTGCCCACCGTCGGCGTGCGCACGCCCTACCACTCCACCTGGCTCGACAATTCCAAGGCCAAATTCCTGCTCGGCTGGCGGCCCCGCTATGACCTGCGGCGCATGGCCGACGAGGCCTGGAGCTACCAGCGCGCCCCTGGCGATCCCCGCGTGATCTGGTACCCGGGCTAGTCCGGTCGGGCGTTCATGGTTCCGCGGCCCTCGAAGGTCATGGCACGCTGCAGGGCCGCGGCCCGCATGCCTTCGGGGATCTCGGCCGGCCCGCCCAGCCCGGTGGCGTTGATGCCCGCCTGTGCGGCCTCCTCGACCACCGAGCCGATCAGGATGGCAAGCTCGGGCGTGCGGTGGAAGACCAGGACCCCGTGGTTGGCCAGCAGCACCGCGGGCACCCCAGGGGTCACCGCGGCCCGGATATTGGCGATGGCCTCGTCCGACCCGCGCGGCCCATACCCGGCCACGGGGACGCCGCTGGGAGCGCCGAACATCGCCAGCGCCTCGACCCAGCATCCGATGGGCCGGTGCGCTACCGCATAGGCGGTCGCGTAGGGCGAATGGGTGTGCAGCACGCAGCCGACATCGGGATGGTCGGCGTACATCGCGGTGTGCATCGCGACCACGGCGCCCTGGATGGGCGGAAGGTCACCCTCCAGCAACGTCCCATCCAGCCCAACCCGTACGACCATGGCGGCGGGGTGGTTGCGCAGAGAGGGGCCCGCGGTGAAATACATCTCCTCCGCCCCCGGGACACGGACGCTGACGTTGCCGTGCCCGTTCGCGGAGATCGCCCCGCTGGCGACCACCCGCTGGGCGATGTCGGCAACCTGTACAGCCAGCTCTTTATCCATGACGAGCTTCCCCCTGGTCACGTACGCCGGACGCCTGCTATCAGGGAATCTAACTGCGCAGCGCTGGCCGCGCCAATCCACGAGGGCTACGGTGCAGGGCCGCCCGGCCTCGCCTCCTATGTTGGTCCTTAACCACGCGCCGGGAAGGGCGGGTGCCATACGTGAGAGACGCCGATCACCACCTGCGCCGGGGCAGCCCCGGCCATCGTGACCGGACTTCGGTGCGGCAGGGCGCCGCAAGCGAACACGGGCCCGGCCCATGCGGCTACGACGCCGAACTGCGGCTGCACAACGAGGTCCTGCGCCGGGCCTGCGGCGTCCAGATTCACGACCGCGTCCTCGACATCGGATGCGGGACCGGGCAGACGACCCGGCAGGCCGCGCTCACGGCCCAGGCGGGCAGCGCGCTTGGCGTCGACATCTCCGCGCCCGCTATCGAGCGTGCCCGCGAACTCGCCCGGGCCGAGGGGGTCGGCAACGTCACCTTCGAGCGCGCCGACGCGCAGGTCCACCGCTTCCCGCGCGAGCGCTTCGACCTGGGGATCAGCAGGTTCGGCACGATGTTCTTCGACGACCCCGGCGCCGCGTTCGCCAACATCAGGCGGGCGCTGCGCCCGGCCGGGCGCCTGGTGATGATGGTCTGGCAAGCTCCCGAGCACAACGAGTGGGACGCCGTGATCCGCCAATCCCTCGACGGACCCGAGGGACCGGTGGCCGCCGCTTCCGCGGGACCGGATCCATTCTCGCTCGCCGACCCCCCGGCCGTTACGGAGCTCTTGGAGGCGGCAGGGTTCGCCGACGTCACCTTCACCGACGTCCACGAGCCGGTCTACTACGGCCCGGACGTGGCCGCCGCCCTCGAGTGGGTCCGCGGCTTCACCTGCACCAGCGAAGCACTGAAGCGGCTGGATCCCACCACCGCGGAGCGCGCGCTCGGGCGGCTGCGCGAGGCGCTCGCCGCGCACCTGAGCAGCGACGGCGTCTGGTTCGGCTCCCGCGCCTGGATCGTCACCGCCCGCCGCTGCTGAGCGGGAACCCAACGCGGGCCATCACAGTGACGTGCGGGCACCCACAGGACACCACGCCATTCCCTGATCCAGGAAACCTGCCTCAGGCCGCTGGCGGCCGCCGCGGTGGTACCGGGATCCGGTCCAGGTCGTGGGCCAGCGCGACCCGGCCGCCGAAGGCGGCCGCGGCCTGGTCGGCGAGCAGCTGGCCGTCGCTCGCGTCGTAACGCTGGGAGAAGTGGGTGAGCACGAGCAGCCGGGCACCGGACTCGGCGGCGATGCGGCCAGCCTGCCCCGCGGTCAGGTGCCCGTACTCGTGCGCCAGTGCGGCCTCGGCGTCGGCGAAGGTGGATTCGCACACCAGCATGTCCGCGCCGTCGGCCAGCGCGAACGCGGCATCGCACAGCCGGGTATCCATGATGAACGCGAACCGCTGGCCCCGCCTGGGCTCGCTCACCTGCTCGAGGCTGACCACCTGGCCGGCCACGGGGAGGCTTCCCTGCCGCTGCAGCCGCCCGACGTCGGGGCCAGTGATGCCGAGGGCGGCGAGCTTGTCCGGGAGCATCCGCCGCCCGTCCGGCTCGGCCAGCTGGTAGCCGACGGCCGGCACGCCATGCGACAGCGGCTTGGCCTCCACGCGGAACGCAGCCTCCTGGATCACCGTGCCGCCGCCTGTGACCGGCCGTTCCCGCAGGTTCACCACATCATGGAACAAGGCCGCATGCCGGAGCCGCGTGAACACCTCCTGGTTCTGCGCCGGGTAGCAGGCATCGACCACGTGCGGCACCCGGTCCAGAGACATCCGCTGCAGCACGCCGGGCAGGCCAAGGCAGTGATCCCCGTGGAAATGGGTGATGCAGATCCGGGTGATCTGGCTCGCCGTGACCCCGGCGAAGATCATCTGCCGCTGGGTGCCCTCGCCCGGGTCGAACAGCAGCCCCTCGCCGTCCCAGCGCAGCAGGTAGCCGTTGTGGTTGCGGCTGCGGGTGGGCGCCTGGCTCGCCGTGCCGAAAATCACCAGTTCACGATCAGACACGACATCCGACCCTACGCCGGGCATCCGCCGTCGCCATGGGCATTCCGGGCTGCCGGGGCCTGCAGAAGCCCGGTTATTCCTGGGTGATTCAGGAACCGCGAAGCCGTTGAGTTGCGGCCGGCCGGGCGCCCGGGCCAGTGCTGGGACCTGGCAGTCTGATAAGGCAAGGGCGTGCTTAGCGGAGAAGGTGGTCGTGGCCGCGCCTGACATAGCGTTTCAAAGGCTCGACAGCAGGCAGGCCGCTGCGCACGGAGACGAACTGCAGGCCGTTCACCGCGAGGTTTACGGTGAGACCGATCACGGGGCGTCGTTCGCCGGACGGTTCCGGGTGTGGCGCCGCCAGCAGGGCTTCGTCCTGGCCGAGGCCCGCCATGGTGACTACCTGGTCGGTTTTGCGGCCGGGATGCCGCTGCGCCCCTCCACGTCCTGGTGGAAGGACCTGACGGCTCCACTGCCGGCCGAGGTCACCACGGAGCATCCGGGCCGTACCTTCGCGCTGACGGAACTGCTGGTACGCGCGTCGTGGCGCAGGCAGGGTATCGCGGGATCCCTGCATGACCTCATCCTGGACGGCCGGCCCGAGGAACGGGCCACGCTGGCCATCCCGCCGGGA